>JAICIO010000143.1 GCA_025924315.1 Phycisphaerae bacterium | reverse complement strand
GGTTGGGTCCGCTTCTGCGTTCCGTTTATTTCTGTTCTAAAATGCTAATACCGGGTCGGCTCACGGGGACCCTACAGGAACGAATCACAATCATGACTCCCGAAGCGCTCGAATTCGCGATCAGCCAGTACTTGGACGGCACTTTGCCGGCCGACGAAGAGGCTGCGCTGGTCGAGCGGCTGGCGACGGATCCCATGGCGCGCGAGATCTACGCGGAGTATGAGAAGCTCAATGCGGTCGTGAAGACCGCGATGCCGTTGCCGGCGATCGATTGGAGCTCGTTTTCACAGCAAGTGTCGAGCGCGGTGGAACGCGAAGAGGCGCCGTTGAAGACGTTCAAACTCCCGATGGCGTGGCTCGGCTCGCTCGTCGCGATGGCGGCGTGCATCGCAATCGGATTTGGCGTCTTCTTCAACCGCGGAAAGCAATCGGCGCCGGGACACAGCGAAGTGTCCGTGCTCACGCCCACTCACACTGGCTCGATCACCGTGAAAGGCCCCGCGTTCGAGCACACCGCACAGCCGGCGCTCGCGCAAGTCACCATCTCCGCCCCGCCGTCGCTCGCCCAGGGCGGCCGCGATTGGCGCTACGCTCAGGAAATCGTCACCCGGCCGTCGCGCGTGATCATTGCCTCCAGCGCCGAGTCGGCGCAAGATAACGCCTCGTTGCCGTATTAATCGCGAAGACGCGCGGTTGCCGTTTCTGTCATTCTGAGCGAAGCGAAGAATCTCGGGAACCAATGCAACTCGCGATTTCGAGATCCTTCGCTGCGCTCAGAGCGTGTGATTTTTTCAACGTGGTGGCGAGGGCATTTTGCCCTCGCAAGCGCGGCTATAGCCGCAAATGCGAGGGCAAGATGCCCTCGCCACCCAAAAGATCACATGCTCTCAGGATGACAATGCGGCGCGGGATTTGAACGGACTTATCGGAGACCTCGATGCGCCTCCTTCTCGCCTTGGTGATTGTTTTGTCGCTAAGCCTCGCCGCCTTCGCCGATAAAACCTCCGCGCTCATCAACGAACAGCTCGACAAGCTCACCACGCTCACGATCGACAACGCCACCCTCCCCGCCGCCCTCGACACCATCGCCAAGCAAACGGGCGTGCCGATCAAGCCGGCTTCGAACACGTACGATCTTCTTCCCTGGGGCGAACAAACGACGATCAACGCCAAGATCGAAAACCAAACCCTCCGCCAGGCTCTAGACGCCATCACACGAAAACTTGGCCTGCAAACCGAGCTGAAAGACGAGTATGTCGAGCTGCAACCCATGCCGCCGCTCGCGCGCATCGGCCGGCGATCGACGGTTACCGAGCTCGAATGCCTCGACCTGCTTTCTTCGACGCCGCTCAATCTCGGCACGGATCATCCGAAGGTCCAGCAGCTGCTCGACGCGGTCGATCAGAAGCTGGTCGATCTCAAAAGCTCCTTCGCGGTGGAGAATCGTCTCGGCGACAAAGTCTCCGCGGACAAGACCATCGCCGTTGCTCGAAACGCGACGCTATACGACGCCCTCGAAGCGATCGCCAATCAGACGAGCGGCACGTGGTACCCATGGGGCAAAAGCGTGCTGCTGGTGCCGAAGGAAGATCAGATCCGCAACCAGCTGATGAAGACGATCACGATCCGCTACGACGGCGCGGATGTGCAGGAAGTGCTGAACGAACTCGCTCGCCGCGCGAATGTGGATTTCAACTACGAATCCGGCGCGATCGCGCGAATCCCGCAGCAATTCCGCACGGTGAAGCTCACGTTCGACAACGCGACGATCAAGCAGGCCTTGGAAAGCCTCGCATCGTTCACGGGGCTTGCATACGCCGTGAATGAAAAAGGCGTCTACATCTGGAACCCGACAAGCAGTGTCGGCAGCGGCGGACGCGATCCGATCGTCGGCTCATTTCAGCTCGACGACGGCACGCAGATCTTCATCACCGAATCGAAAGTGCCGGATGATGTGAAGCAGTATGTTGAATCGAAGCGCAAGGCGTTTGTCGATCGGATGCGAAAGGCGATGAAGGCGGAAGGATTCCAACCCGCGACGAAGCCGACGAGCCAGCCGGCGACGGACGAGACGCTCTAGGATTTGTGAAGAACTGTGTGGCACAGCCGCCCCCGGCTGTGCGCCGCGAAGCACAGCCGAGGGCGGCTGTGCCACAAGAATCTACTTGCGGAACCACATCAGAAACACTACGAGCACCGCGACGACCGCGAGGATCAGGATGATGGTGGAAAGGGTCAAGTCCGAACTGGATTCGCGCATGATATTCGGCGTGTCGTAGATGCCGACATCCGCGATGTCATCGCGGCGCGCCGCCGACTCCACCTTCGGATCCATCGTCGGGTGCGTGAGGTGGGTTCGCTCGGCCGGATTCACCAGATGCGTATCGGTGTTGCGCGCTTCGCGATGCTCGGTGACCGCTTCGCGCGGCAGGGGATCGACCTCATGTCGCCCCGCGGGCACGGGATCCGGTTGCGGTTCTTCAGGCGGGATGCTCACATCGTTTCGCATAAGCCGGCGCTCCACGATTCGAGATGCAAGCATCATACCGCCGGATTGTTCATTGTGGACTGTTCAATGTTTCATTTTGCGGCCGATGGGCGGGAAATGAAGAATGAACAATCGACAATGAAGAATAAAAGAGCGGGCGTATCAGCGCCACTAAAGGTCTGACACGCCCGCTGTAGAGTCTTGGAGGGCCTAAGCCGCTCAGGTCGCCGAACCTTCGCGTTACTCGCGGCCCGTGAGTCGAAATAAATTTCGTTTAAACCGACATTGTTTAGCCCGGTCGCTTGCGACCGGCTCCCGCCGCAAGCGGCGGGGCTAAACGAAGCAGAACAATTTTAAGCCGCATCAAGATGGGCCGACGTCGTCGCGAGGAATTCGATCCCCGCGGACAGCTTGCCCGGCTGGCTGCGATCGATCCAAACCACCCGGCACGGAATCATCTGCCGACGATTTGCCAGCGCTCCGCCGGTCGCGCCGAGGCCGACATGAATATTGAGCGTTTTCCCTGGTCGAACCAGCGCCGATGCCGGCAATTCCAGGCGCAAACCGGTGGTGCTGACGTCTTGCGTCTGTCCGCCGTAGTATCGCCCGATCGATGGCTCGAGCACCTTCACCGGCCGCTGCTGCGCGATGCGCAACCCGCGACGGCGTTCGATCCCCGATTCTTCGCTCTGCTGTTCCGTCTGTTGTTCGCTGACCAGTAACATCATCGCGACGCTACCTCACTAAAACGTTCCCCGCGGCTTCCCAACTTTGTTATCGGAACAGTTGAGCCGGAACTTGGAGAAAATCTGCCGAAGTGTCAGAGTTTCGCGGTTATTGGACTTGTGCAGATGATTTTCGGCCGCCCCGTCGGGGCGGTCGCGCGGTAGCGAAAGTCGCTGCCGATTCCCGAAGAGCGACGGGAAATCGACCCTACTTCGCCGATTCATCCCACAACGTCTGCACGTCGTGATTGGATGATTTGCCGATCGCCTGATCGAGCCCCGCGACCATTTTGTTGAAATCGCGCAGGTATGTGTCGTCCGCCGCCTTTTCCGACGCTTCCGCCAGCTTTTTAATCGCGCCCGATTTGATCAGCTCCGCGCGCTGGCCACCCGCGCGTAACAGGTCGATCGCCTCACGTGCGTGCGCAACTTCTTCCCGATCTCCGAGCTTCGCTTGCGTCATCGCGGCGATAAAGCGATTGAGGCGATCGACATTCGGTTGCAATGGCTGCGTGCTCGGCGGAAGTTTCATCGTGGAATCGATCGCCTCGAACTGTCCCGCCGTCAGATCCTTCGCATCCGCATCCCCCATCGCGATCACGATGTGCGCTTGATCCGGCGTTCGGTCGAACGGCAGACGGATCGATTGCGCATCATGTTGATTCCATGCGTTGCCATTGATCGTTACGCTCGAAATCGCGCCGGCTCCGATCGTTTCGAAGTACACCCGCTTCGATCCAAATCGGAACGGCTCCTTCTGATGCAGTTCAGTAATCCCCGGCGGAACGTGCGGATAAATCGTGAGCCCTTCCGCAGAATAAACCGGCTCAAACAACCCACGCATCATGCCCGCCGCCGGTCCGAACGCGTCATACGTCACGTTGATCGGCCGATCCTTGAACCACACCGCGTTCCCAAAATCCGGCAGCGGATTGTCCATCCGCCAGGGCTTCGCGAACTTCTCGATCATGTGATGCATCGATTTTCGCGCGTCGTCAAACTGCCCCGTGCGGTTGTACGCGAGCATCATCCGCGCTTCGCACGTGGACCAGTGCCCGCCATTCACCCAGACGCCATACGCCCAGATGCCGTCGGATTCCTTATACATATCGTCATACGCGGGGTAATTGGGAATGATCAGGTCGTGCGGGCGCAGCTGCGGGATCGACAGCATTTTCGCCATGATCTTTTTCGCCTGCGCATCATCTACCACGCGCAGCGCGATCGCATCATGGTTCGGCGACGTCTCAAAGTAGCCATGCTTCGCCGCACCAAACACGCCGTGCTTTACGCCGGCCGGATCGATCGAGCGCATGAAATAACCTTCGTCCGTCATCAACTGCGGAAGCGCCGCCTTCGCCGAATCGCGCAGCTTCGTATCTTCCTCGGCCCGATCCAAATGCCCCGCGAGTTTTTCCACCTCGATCATCCGATCCAGCGCCGCGATGTGCGTGATCGAAAGGCCCGTGAGAAATGCCTTGCCAAACTTCCCATCCGGCTGCTTGTATCCGCCATCGCTCGGCGCCAGCAGATTCGCCGCCGGCCCCGCCAAAAACAGATTCGTGTTCGGATCGCGTCGCGTCTCGACAAACGCCACCGACCTTCGCAAATACGGCAGATAATGCTCGATCGCGGCCTTGTCGCGCGAGATCAGCAGCAGCTCCGCCTGCATCACCACGCCCGCCGCCGTCGCCTCCATGAACCAATCGTGAATCTGGTGATACCCGTCGCCCTGCCGGTAATAGTGCGTCTTCAAATTCGCGCAATCGACCAGACACCCATCCGGCGCGACGTACCCATTCGTGCCCGCCGTCTTCCCATCGCCCTCCACGCGAAACCACAAATCCTGCGAGTGCTGCAGCCACGTCACATACGGCTCTTCCAAAAACGGCAGCGAACAAAACGTCGGCCCGTAACTGTTCTGAATCCACCACGCATCCCACGGATCGCCTTCGACGATCCCATTCCACGAAGGCTCATACAACATCGCCAGCGACTGAAACTCCGCGTCCGGATGAAACGACCGCGCGGAGTAATCGAGCAGCTTCAAATAATCGACATCGCCCTTCCCAGAGTAATACCGCCCCACAAACGCCTGATCCGCCGCGTGTGCAACAAGCGCGAGGACACAAACGATCGCGAGAACGAAAAGCCGAGACGTGATAAAGCTCATGCGAGCATTAGGAATGAAGTGGCACCGCTTTTCAACCCGTACATCGCCCGACGAGGAAGCGTGCTACCGATTTGTACAATCGAAATTCTCCCGGCAGAATGCGTCGCATGAACCGACGCCAATTTCTCGGAGCGGCCGCGACCTCAGTCATCGTCCCCACCCTCACGGCCGCCCAGAGCGCAGCGCCGGGCGGCATCTCTCCGACTACGCAACCGAAGACCGACGAGCTCGCCCCACCTCCCGACGGCGTCGAGTACTTCACCGAAGACCGCCTGCAAAAGGCGATCGACACGACCATCCCCACCGACAACATTCAATTTGAAGTCGCGACCTTCACCTTCAACCCCTGGCACCCGTCGCCGTACATGGAAAAGATTTTCGGCAAGGGCTGGACCGAATATGAAACGATGCGCATGGCGCGGCCGCAGTTTCCCGGGCACTATCAACCGAAGCGCCCGCTATGGGGTTGCTTCAACGAAGCCGACCCGCAGTGGGCGGCACATGAGATCGACCTCGCCGCCAGCGCCGGCATCAATGCGTTCATGATCGACTGGTACTGGCACGAAGGCACGATGTTTTATCACGAGCAGCTCGAGCAGGGCCTGCTCAAAGCGCCGAACAAGGACAAGATGAAGTTCGCGGTGATGTGGGCGAATCATCACTGGCCGAATTTATATCCCGCGCCCGAATACGGCGAAGAGGCGACGCTCCTTCCGCAGAATTACAGCGAGCCGGATATGGACCGCGTCTGCGAATACCTCATCGAGCATTACTTCACGCAATCCAATTACTGGAAGATCAAAGGCAAGCCGGTCTTCGGTGTGTTCTGGGGCGATCACCTCGCGCAACATTTCACGCCCGCGGGCCTGCACAAAATCTGGGACGGTTGGCAGGCGCGAGCGCAGAAGGCGGGACTCGATGGAATCCACTTCCAATCGTGCGCGCAATACAACGAGAAATCGCCGCTGGTCGAATCCGGTTACGACTCCGTCACCGATTACCACGCGTTCGCCGGCGGACCGAAGGGGAAAACGAGCCCGTATGTTGCGATGTGCGAAAATGCAATCAAACGATGGGACCAGCGCTGGAAGCAGCGCGAGAAGTCAAAGCTTCCCTACTTTCCCGAAGTGCCGGTCGGCTGGGACAACTCCCCACGATACGGCAAGAACGCGCACGTCTTCGTCAACCGCACGAGCGACCAATACGAGCGGCTGCTAAGAGCCGCGAAGCATTTCGTGGCGGCGAAGAAAATCGATCCGCCGATCATATACACGGGTGCGTGGAATGAGTGGACTGAGGATCACTACCTGCTGCCGGATGAGGTGCACGGCTATTCGTATCTCGAAGCGGTGAAGCGCCAGTTTCCCCGCACGTGATCTGCTACTTGTAGGGTCCGCTTCAGCGGACCGGTTATTCGTCTTTCGACAAAAGAGTAACCGGTCCGCTGAAGCGGACCCTACGAATCAATCAACATCGAAATCTCTTTGTTGAGCGGCCCGATCTCCGACATCGCTTCGGCGGTCGCGAAATGAAGAACCAGCGCTTTGCGCCACGTCTCCGTGTTGTTCACGCCACTGCGATGCAATGTCAACCCGTGATGGAAGATCACCGACCCCGCGGGGACGGGACACGCGACTTCGGGGGCAAGATTCAGCCCATCCGTCTTGGGCACGTGATGCACCGGCCGCTCGGGATCGGGCTGCATTTCGAGAATGCCAAACTTGTGCGACCCGGGCACATACCGCATGCAGCCGTTGTCGATCGTTGCGTCGTCGAGCGCAACCCACGCCGTCACGAGCCCGTCCATGGGTTTCACGCGGAAGTAACTCTGGTCCTGGTGCGTCGGCTTATCCTGTCCGCCCGGCGGTTTGAGCAGCATCTGGTCGCGGAAAAGTTTGATCCGCGGGCCAATCAGCCCGCGGACGAGTTCGAGCAGCTTCGGCGAGCGCGCGAAGCTCTGAAAGATCGGATCGAATCGCACGGTCCCTTCGAATTTGCGGATCGGATCGCCCGCCGGCGGTTTCTCGCCGAGCTTCGGTTGCTGCGTTTCACTCTCGCGGCCGACGCGAACGCCCTTCGTCGCCGTCGATGGATCGCGCACGATTTCGTCCGTTCGATTGCGCAGCGGCGCCAACTCGGCGTCTGTAAAGACACGCTCGACGACGAGAAAGCCGTTATCGTCGTACGATTGCTTCATCGCAGGATCAAGAGCCATAGTTCACTCCAGTGTAATCCCCTCTCCCTGAAAGGGAGAGGGTTAGGGTGAGGGTGGGCGTGGGAGTAAGAGTTGCGCCATCTCAGCAAATCCTCGTGAAGCGGCTTCGCGAATCCGCGCCATTCGACTGCCACGCTTCACCCTCACCCCAACCTCTCCCTCGAAGGGAGAGGGAGTAATTCGCCGCAGGTCACGGCGTGTACTGCCAGAGGTTGGTGCGATCGCGAAAGTACAGTTTTCCGTCGCGATCCATCGCACAGAGGCCCACCTCTTTCTTCAACGTCGTCAGCCTCTTCGTCTTCGGGTCGAGGCGGAAAAACTCGTTGCTCGCGCTGCCGTACATCTGCCCGCTCGGATGCACGACGAACTGCGCGTCCCGCCAGATGTGCTCCTTATGATATTCGCCCTTAAAGAGTTCGTGCTGCTCGATCACTTTGCGCTGGGTGACGTCGAAGATGAACAGCGTGCCATTCGCCAGGCCCCACACGTTTTTATCGGGACCGATGAACAGACCCGTGATGGCGGTCGCGGCATCGACCGCGGTGGCGTCGAAGACCTTCTCTTCTTTCACCGGATCCCAGAGAAACAGCTTCGCTTCTTTCTGCGATGCCTCGATGCCCAATCCGCCCGAGATGCTTGTCGCCCCGACGACGAGGCCATTCGCATAAACGAGCGACACGATCGATTGATCGTGCACGACATCGTGATGCGTCACGAGCTTATCTTGTTCGATGCTATAAGTCGCAAGCACTCCGCCGAGCGAGCCGTATTCAGGGACGGTTCCGATGTAAACCTTCTTCAGCTCGTCCACGCCCAGCATCGCCATCGGACGGCTCTGATTTTCCGGCCCCAGATCCCCAAATTGCCGCGGATTGTTTTGCTTCGGCTCCCAAGGCTTGGTCGTGTCGTACAAAACGAGCCGCGCACCCGGATACACGCCGAAATACAGTGTATTGCCGACGGAGCAGATGTCCTCCGGCTGGGAAATGTTGCCGAACTGCTCCGTGGAATTCGTCTTCGGATCAAACGCCGCCGCTCCACCGGACAGATATCCGCCGACCCAGATCTTCCCATCCGGCCCCAGCTCGATCTGATTGATCGGTGTTGGCTCCTTCGGCAACTTGAACTTCGTCGTTTCCGATTTTCCGGTTGCTGTGTCGAAGCGCGTCACGGCGCCATTGCTGTTCATCGCGACGAGCGAGTTCCCTTCCCACGTGAACCCGATCACCGACGCAGCCGGAAATGCTTCGACCGGCGGATCCTTCGGCTTCGACGGATCGAAGCGCATCACGCTCGGACCGGCGCTATAGTAAATGCAACCCGTCTTCGCATCGCGCGTCATGATCTGCTGACCGGTGACCGACGGCAGAACTGCTCGCACCGCGTGATCCTTCCGCAGGTTCATCACCAGCGACGTCTGGCCATGCGAAAGCATCGCGTAGAGCTGATTGCCGAGGACATCGAGCCCGTAAACAAATTCTTTGTCGTGATATTCCGCCGGCAGGATGTCGCGCTTCTCACCTGTCTTCGGATCGATTTCGATCAGATGCGCATGCGAACCGACGCCGGCGTACACGTTTCCGCTCGCGGGATCGAATGCGACGGCCCGCACGTAGTTCTCGCCCTTCGCGACCGTCCCGTGTCCGACGTCGGTGAAGCCGGTTTTCGGGTGATAGCGAAAGACATTCGCGCCCGGATAGGTTCCGCCGAAGATTTCACCGTTGTTTCCCGCGCAAACATCCCACACCCATTTCTGCTCCGGCAGCGGCTGACCGAGATCGTGCGCAACCGATTCGCCCGGAATCCAGCGATACAGATGGCCATTCGAATCGGTCCCGACATACACGCTGCCGTCGCTCGACGTGCACGCATTCCACCCGCCCTCCGCGCCTTCGAGCGGCAGGCGATGCAGCATCTCGCCGCTCTTCAGATCGAACACAACGAGCTTCGCGGGCTGGCCGCGCATGACGACGCAAACAACGCTCGCGCCGTTCGGCATCGTCGTGAATGCGCATCCCTGAATTGTGCTCGACGTGATCTGCGGGCCGAGATTGACGAACGATTTCTCGTCCGTGCCTTGCGCGAGATCGATCGAAGTGACGCAAATGGTAAGCAGGCCGATGACAACGAGAGCGAGGCGTTGCATGAACGAAACGTTACTTCAACGGCTGATTGAGGTCCACGCGCTCCGGGATGCGGCTCAGTGGGTAGTAGTGATGATCGATCGAATTCTCATGCACCACCGCGATGCAGAAACCGGGCGGATCTTTGCCGAGCGGCTTACCCACCGGCCCCGTCGTCGTCACTTCAAGATCGCCATCCGTCGCGTCCGCGCAGCGGTGATAATGCCCCGCGAAAATGTGGTGAATTCCGTTCGCGTGACAAAGCTCGAGCAGCGGCGAGCGGATGACCTTCGGCAGATTGAAATAGCTGTCCGCCTCGTCCGGCGTGGCGAGAAATGGTGAGTGATGCTCGAAGATCACCGTATGCGCCGGTGCAACTTTCCGCGCCTTCACCTTCGCGAGATCCTCGCGCAGCCACGCCATCTGCGCGCTCGCCTCCTGCGGCACCTTCTGTGGCCGCCAGAGCACCGTCGAATTGAGCACGATGAAATGACAGTTGTGCCGATCGAACGAGTAAACGTCTTTCCCGAAAGTCGATTCATAATGCGAAAGCGACTGCGTCGTCGGCGCATTCGTCACATCATGATTTCCGCTGACGAGATACACCGGAATGATTTTGTCGAAATGTTTGAGAAGGTGCCGAAACGCCTTCTCCTGCGTCGTGTCGCCAGGCTTGTTGATTAAATCACCGGTAATGACGACGAAATCAGGATGAATCCGGTTCGCGTGCGCGATGGCGGTATCAAACGCCTCGACATCCTGCTCGATCGATTTGTCGTTGTCTCGCATGCCCAGCTGCGGATCGGACATCTGGATGAAGAAGAATGGTTGGAACTTCTGCGATTGCGCTGGAGTACGCGAGGATGCACAACCAATCGCCATGGTAAGCAGCACGCAAACGATCATCGCCCGCATTTGGCTTCTCCCGTAGGGTCCGCTGAAGCGGACCCTACAATCACTTTCGCTTCGAGAGAACGTCTCGTTCGTACGACTTTATCTCACTCAGCCAATTCGTGCTCGGCACGCCTTGCGACTGGCAGTAATAATCCCACACCGCCCCGACCGGCATCGTCTTCAAATCCTCCATCAGCGCGAGACGTGCCGTGAAATCGCTATTCGCTTCGAGTTCACGCAACTTCGCCGTCGGCTCGAGCAACGCGATGAGCAGCGCCCGGAGCATGTTCCGCGTGCCGATCGCCCATGCCGCCACGCGGTTGATGCTCGCATCGAAGTAATCGAGCCCGATGTGCACGCGCTTCAGATAATCGCCCCGAACGATTTCCTCGGCGGTCGCGCGCAAATCGTCGCTCAGCGTGACAACATGATCGCTGTCCCATCGCACCCCACGGCTGACGTGCAGCAGGATCTCGGGGAGGTACATCAGCACGGAAGAGATCTTGTCTGCGATGCCTTCAGTGGGATGAAAATGGCCGGCGTCGAGGCAGAGCAGCTTCTTGTTCTTGATCGTGTAACCCAGATAAAACTCGTGCGAGCCGACGACGTAACTTTCCGAGCCGATGCCGAAGAGTTTGCCTTCGACGGCGTCCAGATTCAGCTTCGGATCGATCGCTTCGGCGAAGACTTCGTCGAGCGATTTCGTCAGAATTTCGCGAGGCGTTTTACGGTCGGCGGGGGAATCTTTGTAGCCGTCGGGAATCCACACGTTCGTCACGCACGGCGAGCCCAATTCCTTCCCGAAATGCGCACCAATCTTGCGACAGACCTTCCCATGTTGCACCCAGAATTTGCGAATCGATTCATCCCGGCTCGCGAGCGTGAAACCGTCGGCGGCCTTGGGATGCGAAAAGTACGACGGGTTGAAATCCATCCCGATCTTGACCGACTTCGCCCAGTCCACCCATCGCGAAAAATGCTGTGGCTCCAGCGCATCGCGCTCGACTTTCTTTCCACTCGGCTCCGCATACAGCGCGTGAAGGTTCAATCGATGCCGGCCCGGAATCACGCTGAAGGCTTTGTTCAAATCCGCCCGCAGTTCATCGCCGCTGCGCGCCTTGCCAGGATAATTCCCCGTCGCCTGAATCCCCCCGCCGGTCAGCCCTTCATCGCTCTCAAATCCGCCGACATCATCGCCCTGCCAGCAATGCAGCGAAATCGGAATCCCCGCCAGCGTTTTCAATGCGCGATCGACATCGACACCCATGCCCGCATACTGTTCGCGGGCGAGTTGAAATGCTTGTTCCGTCTTTCCACTTTCCGACATTCAAAGCCTCCTATGACCGCTCTGAAGCATCCTCGATTGATCGAAGATTTTCCACTGCGACTCGCGAGAAGAAATCAATCGCGAAGGCGCGAAGATCAGGCGAGAGAATGATTTGACTTCTTCTTCGCGTTCTTTCTTCGCGACTTCGCGTCTTCGCGGTCTCCTCATTTCGGCGGCCGGTAATCGATCAGCTCGCCGATCTTTTGGAAACCGAGTTGGTGGTAGAGCGCATTCGCGGGCGTGTTGTCCGCATCGCAGCTGAGGAAGATGTGCTTGAAGAGAGATCGCGCGCAGATCTCGAGCATGCGGCTCATCATCGTGCGGCCGATTCCCTGCCTTCTCGCGGTCGGGATCACCAGCAGATTTGCGATCGTTCCCACCTCACCACTCGCGAGCACGCCCGCGCGGGCGATCGGTTGGCCGTCGCGGAGGCCGATCAGCGATTCGTAATGCGGATCGTCCAGAGCGGCCATCGACGCCTCGATTCCCTGCGGGTCTCTCGGCGATCCGTCCGCTCGAATCGCCGCCAGCTCGCGCGCGTGACGATACGACGCGCGGGCGGGGATGATCGTTAGGCCCGCCACTTCGCGCACGGTTCGCGTCGGCGCGCGGTGCAGGTACTGGATATCCGTCGCGTGTCGCGTGTAGCCGAGCGAGCGCAGATGCTCGACCATCGGCACAGTGTGCTCCGGCGGCGCGGACGGATTCATGATCCAGCTTTTGCAGGTGCAACCCTGCGCCGCGAAATGCGCCGGCACTTCACTGAACGCCTGAGCGGGTGCGACACCCGCGGGCAATGAAACTTCGAGCACTCGATTCGCTTTGCGAATGTTCGCCATCGCCGGCGTAACGAACGCGGTGCCGACGTCGAGCTGCGCCGGCTCGACGAAGTGCTCGGAGAACAAACGCTCGGTCTGATGAAACAGCCGAACGAGCGTCTCCGGCGAAGCGCTCGCGGAAGTTGGCAGAATCGGCAGCGACATCCCACTATTCTAATTGAAGCACGAAGAGAATTTGCCACCGATGAACACCGATGCGCACCGATTTGGAGATTTTTCTTTATCGGTGCGCATCGTGCCCCATCGGTGGCGAAACTCCTCTCTTGCGAAATCGCACTCGATGATTAGCCTCCGCAGACATGAAGCTCTGTTTCTCCACCCTCGCCTGTCCCGCCTGGTCGCTGCAGGAAATCATCGATGGCGCCGTCGCCAGCGGAATTGGGGGGATTGATTTTCGTGGCGTCGGCGAAGAGATCGACATCACGAAAATGCCCGCGTTCAACGAGCAGCGGACTATGACGATTTCGTCGATCCGCGAGCGAGGGCTGGAGATGCCTTGCTTGAACACGTCGATCGTGCTGGTCACGCCGGCGCCCGAGCGTTGGCAGATGATGCTCGATGAATGCCAGCGCCATGCGGAGCTGGCGAAAAAGTCGGAGACGAAGTTCTTGCGCGTGTTCGGCGGAGGAGTGCCCAAAGGCATGAGCCGCGATGAAGCGCGAGCGCTCTCGCAGCGGCATCTGCGGCAGCTCGTGAAGATCTGTCATCCGTTCGGTTGCCAGCCATTGCTCGAGACGCATGACGATTGGTCCACCAGCAGCGAAGTGCTTGAGTTGGTGCACGAATTCGATCCGAATGAAGTCGGCGTGCTGTGGGACATCGAGCATCCCTACCGCAAAGGCGAATCGCCGGCGGAGACCGTGACGGGGATGAAGCGGTATCTGCGACACGTGCATTTCAAAGATTCGATCCGTGACAACGGAAAGAACATTCCGAAGCTGCTGGGTGAAGGCGATCTGCCGATCCCCGAATGCGTGCATGTGCTCAAGGAAGTCGGCTACGACGGGTGGATCTGCCTGGAGACCGAAAAGAGGTGGGCAAGTGAAGCGCCAGAGCCGGAAGAGAGCATTCCGCAGTTTGCGCAGTTTATGAAGAGAGCTTGGTAGTCATCACACCACAAGCACGGCCTGGAAAGGCCGTGTCACGATCGAGCGCCAACCACTTCGATTTCCCTTCAAGGCCGTCCCAGAGCTTTAGCGCGACTCGACTGAGCTCGTCGAAGTCCGGGCGGCATCGCGACGCGCGAGCGCAACCCCCGAAAATGCCGCCCGGCGCTAAAGCTCTGGGCGGCCGTGAAGCTTCTGCAGCGTTTTCTCCGAATTCACAAAAAACGCCCATTTTTCCGCCGACTTTCGCACTACCGC
>JAICIO010000142.1 GCA_025924315.1 Phycisphaerae bacterium | reverse complement strand
GCGACCTAGACCGTTCACGTATTCGTCAATTGATTATCAATCGTCGCGAGTTGCTTGGCGATTTCGCGGTCTTCTTTGCAGTCGCCATCGACTGTTCGCACCGCGTGCAGGACCGTCGTATGGTCGCGACCGCCGAAGTAGCCGCCGATTTCTTCCAGGCTATACCGTGTGTGTCTTCGCGCGAGGAACATGCAAACCTGACGCGGGAAGGCGATGCTCTTGTGGCGCTTTTTGCTTTGGAGATCGGAGAGGCGGACGTTGTAGTACTTGGTGACGGCGTCGAAGATCATCTGGATCGTGACGCGGCGCTGCTCCGCGGTGCCGGTGTCTCCGAGCGCGGCTTTGGCTAATTCCAAGTCGATCACGCCGTTTTGCAGAAGGCCCATTCCCTGGATTTTCGTGATCGCGCCTTCGAGCTCGCGGGTGTTGTTCTCGACTTTGCCGGCGATGTAGCACACGACATCGTCGGCGAGCTCCAGTCCGCGCATGCGCGCTTTCTTTTTCAGGATCGCGACGCGGGTTTCGTAGCACGGCTTTTCGATGCGCGCCACCAAGCCCCAGTTGAATCGCGAGACGAGGCGTTCTTCGAGCTCTGGGATTTCGCTCGGCGGGCAGTCGGCCGAGAGGATGATCTGCTTGTGATTCTGATAAAGCGTGTTGAAAGTGTGGAAGAACTCTTCCTGCGTGCGATCGCGGCCGGCGAGGAAGTGGATGTCGTCGATCACCAGCGCGTCCACCTGTCGATAGCGGAAGCGGAACTGATTCATCTCGCCGGTCTCGATGGCGTTGATGAACTGGTTAATGAAGGCATCGCATGACAGATAGAGAATGCGTGCTTCGGGATCGCGCTCCAGGACTTTGGAGCAGATCGCCTGGAGCAAGTGCGTTTTGCCGAGGCCCACTCCGCCGTGAATGAAAAGCGGGTTGTAGGCCTTGCCCGGCTGCTCCCCGACCGCGACGGCGGCGGCGTGCGGGAGGCGATTGCACGGGCCGGTCACGAAGTTCTCGAAGGTGTAATCAGGATTCAGCAGCAGCGGCTGTTCGCTGTCGTTGAACACTCCGCCTCGCGGCAAGTTATCGCAATGGAACGAAACCGCGATGAGCCGGCCGGTCACCTGCTGCGCTGCAGCGGTGAAGGGCTTCTGGCACTGGCTCTGGCAGAAGTTGAGCTGCGCGGGCGTCTGGACGGTCACCTGCACGACGCCGTTGGTCAGCTGCCGAGGGACGAGCTGATCGAACCAGATCCGATGAAGACTCGGATGCTGATTTCGGACGGCATCCAGGATCTGGCGCCAGGCGGCTGGGTCAAACGATGAGTTCTCGGGCGCGCGGCGGACATTCGCCTCGCGCCTGGTCGGCGTGTGGGTCAGCATGAGTTGTCAACTGGTTCCGAGAGACTGGGTTTATCTTTTACGACGCCATTCGGCGACAAGCGCCGTCACTCAAATGCATTCTTAAAGCGGCGAGAACGTAGCGAAAAAATCCTCGCGCGCCAAAATGTTTTTTCCATCATGACACTCGAATTCTCGCGTGACAAAAATCACTCGTCTGAAAAGTATCGTCACGTCTAGTCTTAGAATCGGCAGCGCGTGAAATCGAAATCAAAAATAATCTTTGCGCGCTCCAAACAAGCTGTTGAATGCGCCGCTGCAAAACAAAAATCACTTCGCGCTTCATGCAAAATTCAGTCGCAAGCGCTTATTCATCGCGAGGGAACTTTCATTCCGAGCTCGACGAGAACTTGTTTCAAATCGCTCCACACCGCCGCTCGTGTCTCGTCGGTATACTGCCGCAATACGTAGGCGGGATGAAACGTGGGCATCAACTTGATGCCGCGCCACTGCTGCCATTGCCCGCGAATTTTTCCCATCGCGACTTTCGTCTGTAGCATGTGCTGCACTGCAGGACGACCGAGCGTGACGATCACGCGCGGACGAATAATTTCCAATTGCCGCTCGAGATACGGTGTGCACGTCGCCACTTCATCCGGCGCCGGCTCGCGATTGTTCGGCGGACGACATTTCACGATGTTTGCGATGAACACCTGCTCGCGCTTCAAGCCCATCGCGTTGATCATCTTGTCGAGCAGCTGGCCGGCTTTGCCAACGAACGGCCTACCCGATAGGTCCTCGTTTTCACCCGGGCCTTCCCCGATGAAAAGAATCTTTGCATCCGGGTCGCCTTCGCCAAAGACGGTGTGCGTGCGCGTCTGGCACAAGCGGCAGCGCGTGCAGCCGCTCACTTCGTTTTTGTCCAGCTGCTGGAGGCGTGCTCGCTTCTCTTCAACATCGAGAATCGGCGCGGTAAACGCCTCAACCGACGGCGGCGCCATTAAGCCGGCGCGCGCGACGACCGGATCCGGCGGCGCTACTTTCGCCGCGGTTTTACTGGGCGATTGCGCGGGTGACGGTAACGGCCGCGGCGCCTGTGCAGGCGTCGGGCGGTCGATCTCGTACGGCCCATGCTCGCTTGTATTCTCTTTGCGATACGGAAGTGAATCGAGCCCCATTGCCCGCTCGCTACGTAGCCACAATCTTGCCCGCGAGACGAGCTTCGCTCTTCCATCCGCCATCGGACGCGCATCGTACGATGCAACTTCGTTCGCACAACATCGCGCGCGAAGAAATTTTGTCGCGCGAAAATTTTTCGCACACGACGCGAACTGCGTCTTGACGTCGGCGTAACATCAGACACAATACGTGTTCGCAAAAGCCACCACGCCTCGCAATGGCGGGTCCCGAAATCTCGGGGCACCGTAGCGGGTCGCGGTGGCTTTTTCGTTTTGGGGCTGGACCAAAAATATCCAGCGTCAGGTTCACAACGTATCAGAGGCGACTCACATGGCACTGAATAAGAAAACTTTCAAAGCGAAGAACAACGCGAAGACGACGAAGAAAAAGTTCCTCAACAAAACGATCGAGCACATCGACGTGACGAAACTGAACGGCATCGTCCCCGTCGTCGAAGCGATGGAGCGCATGGCGTACAGCTCGCGCGATCTCAATCGCGCCGCCGACATCTACGACCGCATGCTGAAGGACAAAGAGTGCGGCGTGATCCTCACGCTCGCCGGCTCGCTCATCAGCGCCGGACTCAAGAAGATTTTCGTCGACATGATCCGCAACAACATGGTTGACGCGATCGTCTCGACCGGCGCGAACATCGTGGACCAGGACTTCTTCGAAGCGCTTGGGTTCAAGCACTACATCGCGCCGGACGAGTTCAAGAGCGGCATGCGCGACGGCGAGCTGCGCGAGATGGCGATCGACCGCATCTATGACACGTTCATCGACGAAGAAGATCTCCGTATCTGCGATGAGACGACGCAGAAGATCTTCGACGGCATCGAGCCGGGCACGTATAGCTCGCGCGAGCTGCTGAACGAATTCGGCCGGTACCTCGACGAGAACGGCGGGCCGAAGTGCGACGACTCGATCATCTACGAGGCGTATAAGAAGGGCGTGCCGATCTTCTGCCCGGCTTTCAGCGACTGCTCGGCCGGTTTCGGGCTCGTGCATCACCTGCATAGCAAGGAAGGCGAGCCGCACGTTTCCTGGGACGGCGGAAAGGATTTTTATGAGCTGACGCAGCTCAAGATCCACAACGGCACGACCGGCATCTTCATGATCGGCGGCGGTGTTCCGAAGAATTTCACGCAGGACATCGTTGTCGCCGCCGAGGTTCTCGGTCACGACGCGCCGATGCACAAATATGCTATCCAGGTAACGGTCGCCGACGTCCGCGACGGCGCCCTCTCCAGCTCGACGCTGAAAGAAGCGAGCAGCTGGGGCAAGGTCGACACGGTGTTCGAGCAGATGGTCTTCAGCGAAGCGACACTGGCGGTGCCGCTCATCGTCGGCTACGCCTATCACAAAGGCAGCTGGAAGAGCCGCAAGGGTAAGAAGTGGAACAGCGTGCTCGAGAAGCAGGCGGCGCTTGTCTGATCGCTGTTAGCGTCAAAAATGAAGGCGGAACAACGTGAAGTTGTTCCGCCTTTTTTTATCCGTGCGCTGAGATACGTTGCGGACGAATTCCGATCCGACTTTATTCAGATCGACTCTCATCTGGAAGGCGACGCCGCTGGCGGCGAAGCAATCCCAGCCCGATCAGTCCGATCGCAGCGAGAGCGCTTGGTTCTGGTGTGAACGTGACGTCGACTACGGGAATGAGATCTGCCGCGTTCGGGTACGTCGTCGTACCAAGCTCATTATCCGAAAGCGTGTAGCGCTGCGTGCTTCCGGTCGTGGTGCTGTAGCTTGTGACATCCGGGTTGATGCGAAGGATGAGGTAGTCGTGATCAGGGGTGAAGTTCGGATTGTCGTACAGCGCTTGGATGTAAGCCGCGAGTGCGGTGTTGCCAGCGGCGCTTGTGGTGTGATTTGCCGAGGTGCCCGCGGGTGCAGTGTTGGCGATAAAATCAGCCGGGACGAGAAAATTATCTTGCAGCTTTTGAATGGTGGTTCCCGTGCCGGCTCCAGCAGCACCCGTTTGATCCGCGCCCAGGAAGAAAAAACTCTGCGCGGTCGTGTCTGTCGGCGCGGGCGGATCGGTGTTATCGAATCCCAGCGCGTAAAGATCAGAGTTAAAGGTTGGCGTGACGCCGCCCGAGCTGGTGTCCACAACTTCGCTCACGGAGAAACTTGCTGAAAGAACGCTCTCACCCGTGGGCCGCGCCGGCAGCTTGAAGTAATAGACCGGTTGGATGCCGCCCTCACCGAAGGTAGTGCCGTTCCCGAAGTTCGTTTGAAAACCGGAACGAAAGCCAGTGCCGACGGTGTTCCGGCTGAGGAGAAAAGAGCCGGTATTCGAGCGGTGCTGCGCTTCAAAGTTTTCAGTGCCCGTTTGAATCGTTTGAGATGTTTGCGCAAAAAGGTTGCATGTACACGTGCAGACGATCGCGATGATTGCAATGTGAGCTACGCGCGATTGCAGAAACTGCCTCATGAGATTTCCTCCGGAATCCTCGAGTTGATCCAACGATGCCGCAGCAGGGCCCATTCAGGCTGCTACGCTGCTGCGGAAAAGGCGAGGTGTGTCGACGTGGCTAGACAGCTGCATCGATTTTCTCCACCGCCGTAAGGCAATCTACGCATGAGGGAATGGGGATGCAACAAAATTGTATGCAAACGAGAAATTGCCGCCGCGATGGTTGCGGAAGACACGTAAGCGGCCAATCTTTCAGAACTTAGCGATTACGCTCCGGTCGAGGCGGCGATGAGAGATCGCCTTTTTGTGGCTTCCCGGAGCTGCGCCAGTGCGAAAACCGCGGCCTCGCGGTCGCTTGTCCCGACCACGGTGCCGTGGGTTGGATCAGGATTGTGCGAAGGATCGATCGCTTCGCCCGCAGGCGCCCAGGTCGCTCGGTAACAATTGAAGATAAGGTTGTGCTTGATCGACAAGTCCAAGCCGGCGCATCCAAACTCTTCCTTGATCGCATCGATGGAAGGGTATCGCCGGCCATCATCGAGACGTTCCAGATCATCGTCATAAGTGGGCAGCCAGCCAACTTCGTACAACCGGTCCACTGCGTAATGCAGGTTCATCGCTTGCTCCTTCCAGCCGCGCTCGATTCCCCGCCCACAAATGCGAACCGAATAGGCTAGCAAGCCGTGTTGGAAATTCCATTAAATGCGGCCGTTCAGCGCGAAATTATTTTGCGCGCTTATTGGACCGACTGCGGTGATCCATCGCTTTGCAGGATGTGGAGGAGATGATCGAATTCAATCGGCTTACGGATGTGCGTTACACCGTAACGGCGAAGCACCGGATCGAGACGTTCCCGATCGGCGGCGGTAATCAGGATGGGTTTCACCGATGGTTGAGTCCGGGCCAATCGCGAGATGAGTTCCACGCCGTTCATGCCGGGTAGATCGAGATCGATCAGCGCCACTTCCGGAGGCTCGCCTTCTCGGACGACATCGAGCGCTTCTTCGGCGGATTCAACTGTTTCGGTGGGATAGCCGCTGGAGGCGAGCAACGTGGCGAGCGCCTTCCGTGAGACGCGTTCGTCCTCGACGATCAGGACGACGCCTTGCGAGACCGCTTCCTTGGGTAGAAACCGTTCCACGACACCTCTGATGAAGATTTCGAGCAAGCGATGTGCCATATTTTCCGAAATTCCTGATCAGGGCAAAGGGATTTCGAAAAACGCCGTTTCTCGCGGAATTATACGAGGGGTAACTGACGGCGCATTGTGAGGTATTTACACAAGCAAAATTCCGTGCGACACGAGCGGTTGCACACAACCGCCATTGTCGCGGCCGCTCTTGACGCGGGTGGTGATCCACAGTGAATTGGCGAGCCGCAAATGAGCTCACCATCTGATGAATCGAAAAGCACGGCGCGACCGGCCCGCAAACGTTACGATCACCGCTCGCGCCAGCATGAATCCGGCCATGCGGAAGCGGCTGTGCAACATAAAGTTCCAGAGCATCCGATGATTCCGCGCGGCCAGGCGCCGCTCATTGAGACGAGCGAGGGGCTTGCGGAACTGCTCGACCACCTGCGCGCGATCGGCACGTTCGCCTACGACAGCGAATTCATCGGCGAGCTGACTTACCACCCGAAGCTGTGCGTGATCCAAGTCGCGACGGCGCAGCGCGTCGCACTGGTCGATCCGCTGGCGGAGATCGATCTCACGCCCTTCTGGGAAGTGCTCGCCGACGCGAGCGTGCGCAAGATCGTTCACGCGGGGCAACAGGATCTCGAGCCCGTCGTTCGTCACCTTAAGCGCGGCGCCGCCAACATTTTCGACACGCAAATCGCCGCGGGTTTCATGGGCCTGCCGTATCCCGTCTCGCTGACGAAACTCGTCGCCGAAATTGCCGGCGCGAAGCTGGGAAAAGGCTTGACCTTTTCGCACTGGGATCAACGCCCGCTGTCGTCGCAGCAGCTGCATTACGCGACGGATGACGTGCGCTATCTTCCGCTGGTGCACGACGAAATGCTGAAGCAGCTTGATGCACTTGGTCACACGAAGTGGGCGCTGGAAGAATGCGCGACGCTGGGCGACCCATCGCAGTTCGGATTCAATCCCGACGCGCACTTCCTTCGCATTCGCGGGGCGAATTCGCTTTCGCCTGCGAATCTCGCGGTGCTGCGCGCGCTGACGATCTGGCGCGATGAAAATGCGCGGCGTGAGAACGTTCCGCCGCGGACATTTTTGCGGGATGAAGTGCTCTTCGACATGGCGCGCTCGCCGATCAAGAACGCGGAAAAGCTCGCAAAAGTCCGCGGGCTTCCGCGGCCGGTCGAGCACGAACAAGGTCACGAAATCATTGCACTCACGGAAAAGGCGCTCGCGGCTCCGGCATCGTCGATGCCGACAACCCGCGACGTTGAACTCTCGCCGGTTGATCGCTTCCGATCCGACGCGCTGTGGTCGGCGGTCGAGGTGATATGCTCGGGCCAATCGATCGATCCCGCGCTGGTGACGAGTCGTGTCGAGATGAGCGAGCTGTATCGCCGGCTTTCGAGCAACGAAGATCCGTCCGATCTGCGTTTGATGAAGGGATGGCGCCGCGAAGCGGTTGGTGAAAAACTTCTTTCGCTTTATGCGGGGAAAGCGAAGATCAGTCTTCGCTGGTCCGAGGGGTCACTGCGCGCGGACCTGTGATCGGGACCGGCTTGGTCTTTCGACGAAGGCGTGCCTTGATCTGCGCCGACTTTGCCTCATCGCGACGCGCCATCAACTTTTGAAAAATGAAGAAGAGAATCGCGAGCGCGACAACCACGCCCCCCGCTATTCCGAACATCGCCATTGCGCTCATGAATGTCCCTCGAACGACCTGACGTGCGGTCTTTAAAATGTCTTCGACCGACCGCCAGGCAAACTATACCCGTTTTCGGGGTAAAAAATCATCAGCCGCCCCCCTGACGGCTGACAACATTTGCACTTCTTTACCGGACCTGACCTTAGGGGATCGCCACTGGCGACGTGATTCATCTCGCACAGGCGCACGCTCACTTATCGATTCAAACGCCGTAGCGCCTCGATTTCTTCCCGGCTCGTCACCGCTGCGATCTGGTACCGATAACGTTTGCGCGCCCCCGCCTTCAGCACATCGAGCACACCGTCTTTCCGATCCTTGGAACGGCCTTCGACCGAGCCGTTGCTCGGCTCCAATGCGGTCACGTATTCGTGCTTGCCCCAGTGTTGCCAGTTCACACAACGAGTGAACTCTTTGGTCGAGTAGCGAATGGCTACGCCGACGCCCAGTTTGCGGTTCACGAGCCCCACCATCGTGCCGCCATTCTTGTCCGTGGCTTTGGGAAAGAGATACGCGACCGCCTCGTTCGATCCGTTGTACGCCTCACTCGGCGCGGGGACTTTCTTGTACTGCGACGCATCTTTGAACCGCTTCGGCGCGAGGCCCGACGCCAGCGGCTCAACACGCGCGTCGTAACAAAACTCGGCCCCCGCATCGACGAGCGGATAACCGAGGTTGATGTGCAACAGCCACGCGTGCGGAACATCGACGTTGCCCGCGTTAAAGAACTCGTCCTCGAAGTCGATTGCATTGCTTCCCAGCCGCGAGGTGATCGTGCGCTTCAACTCGACGCATGGCCCGAATAGTTTCCCATATCGCACGCGGCCCACGATGCGCATCTCATCTGGCCCGCTGCGCAGGTCTGGCTGCACAATCGATTCGATCGTCGCGGGCGAATTCGAATGCGTGCCGTGAAGACCTACTTCTTCGCCGGCGTCTTCGCATGGCCCGCCGATGTTGAACGGCCCGCAGCTGGTGAGCAATCCGCCCGGGAAACCTTTGAGCCAGTCGAGCCCCCGATCCAGCGCTCGCGACGGATTCGAAGGACCATTGAACGTCAGAAACGCGAGACTGTGCTGATTGAAAAACGCCTGATCGATGTCCAGCCCGCGATCGACGAGCACGCGATAGCGCAGCCCCCCGCCGGTGTTCACGCACAGCGCCCGCACCCCGCGGGCGGCGCCGTCGTCGATCACATACTGCTCAATCCCGCCGACCTGCGCCGGATTGACAAACTTCTCAACATCGAATCGCGCCTTGCCCATCGTAATCCCTTTCGTGATGAAACGACTTGAGGTGTGTAGAATATCCTGACCGATTAGAAAGACGAGGAGTTTGGACGTGCCCATCTACGAATACAGCTGCGGCGAGTGCAAAGAGAATTTCGAAAAGCTCGTGAAGAGCATGAGCAGCGATGAAAAAATCGCCTGCCCGATGTGCGGGTCGAAGAAGACGTCGCGAACCTTAAGCGTGTTTGCTGTGGGAGCCGAAGGCGCGAAAGCGAGATCGTCAGCGCCGAGCGCGCCAGGAATGTGCGGCAGATGCGGTGGCCCCGGCCCCTGCGCAAGCGGGTTCTAGTATGGTGTGGCACAGCCGCCCTCGGCTGTGCTGGTCGACGAAGCACAGCCGAGGGCGGCTGTGCCACACATCTCATTTCCTTCTCCACATCGTTTCATGACCTACGCGCGCTTCGGGGACGTAATTCGCGTGAACGTAATCCGCGATGCGGGCCCAACCGATCTCGAAGTTCTCCCCCCGCACCGGCACATCACCCAGCTCTTTGATGTGGTGCCGCTGGAAATCGACCACCCGTGCAAGATCGGTTTGCAACACGACATATTTCGGTCGAATCCGATCGAAGTCGTCCACGATCATCTTTGAGAACACCAGCGGCGCCTCGTCATCATTCGCGAAAAGGAACGTCATCGGCACGCGCGCGCCCGGCTTCAGATCCGTCTCGATCAGCAGGCGCATCATCTCATCCTGCCACACGGCATCGCCCGCCCGCGTGTGCGCCGCGAGATAATCGCTCGCCGCCAACCGCGTCTGATCGCCGCGATAACTGTACTGAAATGAGATCGACCCACAGTAGATCGAGAGCATCGCCACGGGCACAAGCGCCGCGGCCAGTGATTCCACGCGCGCTTTCCGCGGGATCATTCCGAAGAGTAAAGCCGCGGGCGGAGCGAGCACGAGGAAGTGATACGCATACATTCGCCGCTGCATCACAATCCCCGCAGCCTCGAGCGCTAGCCACAGTATTACGATGTGCCACACTCCAAAGTAGCACGGGTTTTCAAGCCGCGCATGCTTGCGACCGATGAACCCGTGCACCACAAATGGAAAGCCAATCATCAGCAGGACGATCGGCAGCTTCAACCACTCTTCGGTCTGCCAGACCGTCCCCGCCGCGTAGCGTGCGATCTGCCGGTACAACTCCGGCATATCCCGCAATATGTCCGCGCCAATGAGGTAGATCAGCAACACGCCGAGCGGAATCGCAGCCCCACCCAGCATCGCTGCGTCGTGAGGAAAGAGTCGAGGAAGATTTCGCCGATGCCGAATCGCGAGAGCAATCGCCAGTGCGCCCGCGACCGCGACGCCCGTGGGCTTCAGCAGCATCGCCGTTCCGGCGCACAATCCGACAACGAACGTATCAATGGCGCGGTCGCAACAGAGCACCTCGATCGCGGCGCACGCGGCCAATGTCACGAAGAAGATCTGCAGCGACTCCAGCTGGAATCCGCCGAACACCGCCAGGTTGAAGTTGAAGTACACGAGAGCGAACAGTCCCGTCGCGGTCCCCGCGTCTTTTCCGAAATGTCGTGACGCGGTCCGCGCGAGCATTCCCGCCGCACCGAGCATCATGACGAACTGCAGCCACACATACGCCTGCCAGTTCGCGCCGAACGCCCGCCAGGCGGCGCTCGTCATCAATCCCACCCCGGGGAATTTATTGTCCACGAGATCGTGGCACATCCGCCCGCCCTCGGCCGTCATCTTTCCCAAATAAATGAACATCGCCCCGTCCGGATCGAATGGCCGGACGAGGTAACACAGCCGTCCAACACCTGCGGACAGCAGGCAAAGCGCCACAAGCAGCGCCCATCGCACCGCGCGCGAATCAACCCGCGAAGGAGCCAGAAGATTAGCGGACGAAATCGCGGTCATTGCTCCGCATGCCTCCGATAGAGCTGCCACATCCCAACGGTGGTTTCAGGTTTGTAATGCTCGTCGAGATAGCGGTTGATCCGCTTCCACGCGATGACAACATTCTTGGCCCGCACCGGCCGCGTGCGGATGAACGGCTCGTCCAATTCGTCCGCGATGTATGCATCGAGTCGCGCCGGCAGAACGACATAGACGGGGCGGCGCTGATCGAAGTCGTTCAGCAGAGTCCGTGTGTAATCGAGCGGCGCGAGATCGTGATTGCCGAAATACCAAAGATGCGGATACCGGGCGCCGGGCTGAAGATCCGACTCCAGCAGAATCCGCGGCATCCAGTCGACGAAGATTGGATCGGCGGGGTTCGTGTGAGCCGTCAGGTACTCCGTGAGCGCCGCTCGCTCGAAACCATGCGAGAACTTTCGCAGCAGCGGAGCGCTGAAGCAGATCATGCTGATGAGGATCGGCCCGAGCGCCCAGGCGAGGTTCTTCGTTCGCGCCGGACGGGGAATCAGGCCAAAGAGGATCGCACACGGCGGAGCGAGAACGAGGAAGTAGTACATGTACATCCGGCGCTGGGCGAGGATGCCTGTGCACTCCAGAAGCAGCCAAGCGATGGAGAATAATAGGATGCCGCCCGGCGCTTCGCCCGTGCCGAGCGCAGTCGTGGTGCGCCGGGCGGCCGTGAAGGATTCGGTGCGGCAGCGCCAGCGCATGAGCATTGGGAAACCGATGATCGTGGCGACCACGGCAACTTTCACGAGATCTTCAGGAAGGAGCGTGGTCTGATTCCCGTAAAGCGAAATCTGTCGGAGTAACTCCGGCATTTCCCCGAGCAGGTTTGCGTGAACGGTCCAGGCGAAGACGAGAGCGATCGGCACCGCCGTCGCGAGCGCGGCATAGAGCAGCGGCTTCAGTGCCTCTCGACGTGCCGTAACCAAGACGGTCAAACCGAGCGCTCCCAAAGATGCCATCGCCGTCGGTTTGATGACCCCTGCCATGGCGGCGCTCAGACCGATCACCAGCGGCAACAACCATTCGCGTGTGCTCAGCCACCGGATCGCCAGACACCCCGCGATCGTCGCGAAGAATATCTGGACGGTTTCGAGCTGGAACCCCGTGAACACGCCGGGGCCGAAGTTCAGGAACACGATCGCGAAGAGCAGCGTCGCGCGGCCGGCGTCTTCGTTCACGTGTCGTGAAACCGTTCGTCCCAGCATCCACGCGCTCGTGAACGCCAGCGCGGTTTGCGTCAGCACATATCCCGGCCACCATGATCCGAACAGCATCCACAGCGGCGCGGTGATCAAGCCTACGCCGGGGAATTTCGTCTCGAAGAAATCCTGATAGAGATGGCCGCCCGTCGCGACGACCTTTCCCATGTAAATGTAGATTCCCGCGTCGCTCCAAAACGGCACCGCGATGAACGCGAGACGTGACAGCAACGCGACGCTGATGCAGAGCCACAGGAGCGTTCGATCCGCGCGTGCGCGAGCGATGGGCGCGGAATCCGCCTGCAGCATGACCATCGGCGACGAAAGCGTCGTCATGCGCATCTTATCGGCCAGTTGAAACGCCCGGCTGAGCCTCGCACGGGACACACTCCCTGCCTGTACAGCGTGGCATCTGCGGACCGATAAGGCTATGCTTATCGATAGTGAGCAGCCCCCGCTCCATCCTGACCGCCCTTTAGCGACGTCCCGCACGCCGTTCGTTCGCCGTTTCCTTTGATCTTTGATTCCGTGAGATTTCAGAAATGCCCGACACCCAAACCAGCGCGCCGCCCGCTCTCATCCGCAAGCTCGATGATTCGTTGCGTCGATACGAGGAGCTTCAGTCGTCGATGAACGATCAGGCGGTGCTCACGAACCCGCAGAAGCTCGTCGCGATCAGCAAGGAGTCCGGCCAGCTCGAACCGCTCGTCAGCAAATACAAGCATTACCTCAAAGCCCAGCAGGAAGAGCGCGACCTGCACGAGATGCTTAAGGATCCCGAGATGCGCGAGATGGCGGAGCACGATCTCCCCGGCGTCTCTTCATCCGTCGCGACTTACCTCGAGGAGCTGAAAGAGGAATTCGTCGCCGCGGAGGATAAGGCGATCGATTCGTTCTTCATCGAAATCCGCGCCGGCACCGGCGGAGACGAGGCCGGACTCTTCGCGGGCGATTTATTCGAGATGTACAAGCGCTACGCCGAGAAGAAGGGATTCCGGTTTGAGGTCAGCGATTTTTCGCCATCCGATCGCGGCGGATTCAAAGAAGTGATCGTTCACGTGCGCGGCGACGGCGCATATCGGCATCTCCGCTTCGAGGGCGGCGGACATCGCGTGCAGCGCGTTCCCGAGACCGAAGCCCAAGGCCGGATCCACACCAGCGCCGCTACTGTTGCCGTGCTTCCCGAAATGCCCGACGTCAAAATCGACATCAACCCGAAGGACGTCGAAGAAGGCGGCTGCCGTGGCGGAGGGCCGGGCGGGCAGAACGTGAACAAAGTCGAAACCGGCTGGCGACTGTTGCACAAGCCGACGGGCATCCAATTCAAAATGACCGAGCACAAATCGCAGGCGCAGAACAAAGAGCGGGCCTGGGCACTGTTGCGCGCCACGCTCTACGAAACCGAGCGCGCCAAGCAACATGCCCAGCTCACCAGCGATCGCAAAGCGATGATGGGCTCCGGCGATCGCAGCCAGCGCATCCGCACCTACAACTTCCCACAGAATCGCTGCACCGATCACCGCCTCGGCGGCGAGGGCGGCGGAGAAAAAAACTTCAACCTCGATCAGATCATGGCCGGCGAACTCGATCCACTGATCAACGCCCTGCTCGAACTCGACAAGCAACAGCGGTTGGAATCGTTATGACTCCGCAGCGCCGGTTACGACTGTCGATCCTTCTCCTGATCGTAGTGACCGGCTCGATTTCCATTCCCGCCCAGTTCGGCAGATCCATTATCGCGGCTGTCGCAGCGGTGGTGATCGCGGTGGCCAGCCTCATTCTCACTGCGTTCATCATCGTGGATTGCCGACACCTTCTGCGTGCGAAAGGGCGCGAGCGCAACGGACTGTGTGCGTCGTGCGGGTACGACCTGCGCGGAATTCCCCGTCGTTGCCCGGAGTGTGGAAGGATTCGAAACTGAAAATGCCGCCCGGCGCAGCGCTCAGGGAGGGCCGTGAAGGTTGGTAGCGCGTCACGGACGTCCCAAAGCGCAGCGCCGGGCGGCATGATTCT
>JAICIO010000141.1 GCA_025924315.1 Phycisphaerae bacterium | reverse complement strand
GAATTCGCCGGCGACGAGCAGATCATCGCCCGATCCACCGAAGAGTTTGTCCGTCCCGTCGCCGCCGACCAGAATATCGCGGCCGTTGTTCCCGCTGAGCGAATCGTCTCCGTCATTCCCGAAGAGGAAGTCGTTTCCACCGCCACCGCTGGCGGTGTCTTTGCCATCGCCGCCCCAGATCCAGGCGCTGCGCGTAATCGACGAGCTGACGGTGATCTTGTCATTCCCGCCTTCGCCGTAGGCTTGGATCGTTCCGCTGAAGTTGAACGTGCCCTTGTTCACGCCGTTGATCGTCACCTGCGCCTTGCCCTGCGCGCCAGCATAGTTCACCGCGATGCCATCCGAATTGTTCGTCCCGACAATCTTCAACGCTTTCTTCGAGCTGTCGCAGGGATCGGTGATGATCGACACCGTTCCCGACGGCGGCGGGGGAGGTGGAGACACATCATCGTTCTGAATTGTGCCGGTGCCTTGGCCACTGGCGATCGTGGCGCCGGTCGCGCCGGTGAGGTTGACGAAGAACGTTTCGTCCGCTTCGACCTTCGTGTCGCCTTTGACCTGCACGGTGAAGGATTTGCTCGAATCGCCCGCGGCGAAGTCCACCACCGTCGCGTTGGCGATGTAGTCGTTGTCCGAAGTTTTCGCCGTGCCGTCGGCGGTGGCAATCGCGACACTGGACGCGCCGCTGAGGTCCCCGCTGCGCGTGATCGTGAAGGTGAAGTCTTTTGTTCCGCTGTTGCCTTCGGTGTTCGAAACGCTCTCGATCGAAAGCGTCGGCAGCGCCGGAGGCGGCGGAGGTGCCGTGACCACCACAGGCGGCGAAAACTCCGACGTATCGCCGGCCGGGAAATTCGCGAATGTCGTCGCCGTCGCGTCGATGTATTGACCGGCCGCCACGGTCGGCACCGTCGTCGAAAAATTGGCGTTGCCCAGCGCGTCGGTCTGCACATTCACGGAGCCCAGGTAGGTTTTGCCCTGCGCCGTTCCAAAGTTGTCCAGCGCGTCATTGGAATAGAAGTCGAGGATGAACGTGCTGTTGGCGGTTGAATTAAAACTTCCCTGAATGGTCGTGCCGGAATTGTCATTGGCGGCGCTGGTCAGCATCGGGAAATTCTGCAGATCATTCGGGCCGCCATCGGCATCGAGGGGGTCATTCGCCGTGATGCCGTCGTCCTCGATGGACGCGGGCGCACTATCGTCGGTCAGATCAATTCCCAGGCCCGTGTTGGAGTAAATCGAGTTAAAGCGGATCGCATTAAGCGTGACCGACACCTGGAAGCCCGGATCGGTGGTCGCCGACACTTCGACACCCGCGCCGCCGTTGTAAGCAATGACGTTTCCCGCAGCGGGGACGATTCCGCCGATGAGGCTCTCGGATTCGGTTTCCTGAAATGCGGATCCGCCGATCGTGATGCCATTGCCGGCGTTGCCCAGCGCGTGCGTGCCCGTGGCATCAGTGCCAATGAGATTTCCCTGGACGCTCGCGTTCGTCAGAGTATTTGAAAAGCTGCGTCCGATCAGGACGCCGGCGCCGAAGTTGCCCGAGATCACATTACCCGCGCCGGCAAGTGCGCCACCGAGCTGATTGCCGCTACCGCCCAACAGAACCGCGCTGAATCCGGTGTGGATCTTTCCGTTCGGAATCGCCGCATCGCCCGCGGCGTTCGTGCCGATGTAGTTCCCTTCCACTTGATTCTGATTTCCGGGAATGTTGATGCCGAATTCTCCGCACGCCGCGATGATATTTCGATCGGCGGGATCCGTGCCTCCGATCAGGTTAAAGTTGCCGCTGATCGCGACCCCGGTTCCACTGGTCAAGAGCGATGCAGTCGCGCCGCTGGCGTCAGTTCCTATGAAATTCCCCTGCACCTGATCGTGATTGCCGTCGAGCGTAATCGCGGTTGGGAATTGCGGGCCGGACGGACCGAAGTTGTTGATGGCCAATCCTCGAACGGTGGAGAAATTCGACTTGATGTCCAACGGCACGAGCGAGTTCCCTGTGCCGCCATCGGTGATGTCGATAAGGAGTACGGCATTGTCGCCGACCGCAAGCGTATTCGCGCTGGCGCCGGGCTGAGTGTAACCGTCGATCACGACCGTTTTGGTAACAGTGGGCAGGTTCGACGACAGCGTGATCGTCTGCACGCCGCTGCCAGGAATGTTGAAATCGATGGCATCGTTCGTGCCGAATGTCCCTGGGTTCTGCGCGGTGATATCCGGATCGCCGAGATCGTTTCCTGCGTTAATGGCGGTGATTGCCTCGCGCAGCGAAACTGTGCCGTCAGTGGGCGTGAGGTCGTCGGCGGTTGTCGTCACGTTGATCGTTGCAAGCAAACGGCGAGTTTCGAGGGCCTCGATGGTCGTGTGAACGTTGTCCCCAAAGCGCATGACTCCTCCTTCAAAAAAATTTCCCCGCGATGAGTGATGTGACAGAGGGAAAGTAGCAGATACAACGAAAGCCCGGCAATGAAAAATTGCTCGGGCTTTATTCGCAATTTCGCGATAAGTGGATCACCGACTAAACGTCGAGGTTCTTCACTTCGAGCGCGTGATCTTCGATGAACTGTCGGCGGCGCTCAACGTCTTCGCCCATCAGCACGCTGAACATGCGCTCGGCTTCGCCGGCCTCCTGCAGCGTCACGCGAAGCAGCACGCGTTTGCTCGGGTCGAGCGTCGTTTCCCAGAGCTGTTCGCTGTTCATTTCGCCGAGACCTTTGAAGCGCTTCACTTCGATCCCTTGCTTTCCGAGCTTGTGAACCTCGGGAAGGATCTGCGCGACGCCCGCGATGTCGTGCGTTTTTTCTTCCTGAATCAGGCCATATTTCGTGGCGAGTTTTTCGCCGCTGACGGATTCTTCCTGGGTGAGGAAGTAGTCGTCGATCGACAGGCCATACTGTTCGAGCTGGCTGAAGAGCTTCTCCAGCTCTTTCACTTCGTGCAGCTCCTGGTTCTTCTGCAGGCGACGATAGCCTTCCGGTTCTTCCGGCTTCGCTTCGCCGTCGCCTGCCACCTGATTCATCTCTGCATCGTCGACGACGAGTTTCTGCTCGCGAAGGAACGCGTCACGCTCGTCGAGCGAGTGGAAGAACTTCTCTTCGCCTTCAACAACCGCGCGATAGAGCGGCAAGCGGCCCGCCGAATCTCGCCGACCCAGGAAATCCGCGAAGTCGATTCCGCGGCGCTGGATCACCTTCACCAGCTCTTCGAGCTTTGTGAGCAGCTCGATCACGCGGCGAAGCTCTTCGCCACTCAAGCGCCGCGATTCTTTGCCGGTATCGGCGTCACGGATGACCATCTGCGTGTTCTCGAGACCGAGATCGGTCAGTGTCTTGCGCATCGCGCGCTCGTTCAGCACGTACTCGTCCTTTTTCTTGCGCGTCACGAGATAAAGCGGTGGCTGTGCGACGTAAATGCGCCCGGCTTTGATGAGCTCCTGCATGTGGCGGAAGAAAAATGTCAGCAGCAGCGTGCGGATGTGCGAGCCGTCGACGTCGGCGTCGGTCATGATGATGATCTTGCCGTAGCGACGCTTTTCTTCGTTGAAATCGTCGCGAATTCCACAGCCCAGCGCGCTGATGATCGTGCGAATTTCCTCGTGGCCGAGCATCTTCACGAGGTTGGCCTTCTCGACGTTCAGCAGCTTGCCGCGAAGGGCGAGAATCGCCTGAATATTCGAATCGCGGCCTTGTTTGGCGGAGCCACCGGCCGAGTCACCTTCGACTAGGAATAGCTCAGTCTCTTCGTTCGATTTCGACCGGCAATCTGCGAGCTTGCCCGGCAGCGAGTTGCCTTCGAGGGAGTTCTTTCGACGGGTGAGCTCGCGGGCCTTCCGCGCTGCCTCGCGCGCCTCCGCGGCGAGCATGCCTTTTTCGAAAATCCCTTTCGCCTGCTTTGGATTCTCTTCCAGGAACGCGCCGAGCTTTTCACTTACGGACGACTGGACAAAACCTTCCACTTCGACATTCAGCAGCTTGTCTTTGGTCTGACTTTCGAAGGACGGCTCCGGAATCTTCACGGAGATCACCGCGACAAGGCCTTCGCGCAGATCATCGCCGCTCGGGCGCACGTCCTTCAGCCAGCCCGCGCGCTCCGCGTGACGCAGAATGGTCGTCGTGATGCCGGTCTTGAAACCGCTGAGGTGCGTCCCGCCGTCGTGATTGTTGATGTTGTTCGCGAAGGTGAGCACCGTCTCGTTGTAGCCGTCGTTGTATTGCAGCGCGACGTCCACGACCAGCCGCTGCTGGGGGTCCTCCTTGCTGAAGCTGATGACCGGCGACATCGCCTGCTTGCCTTCGTTCAGGAACTGCACGTATTCGTTCAGCCCCGATTCATATTTGTAAACGTCGCGCTTGCCGACGCGCTCATCTTCAAACACGATCTCCACGCCGGCATTCAGAAATGCCAATTCGCGCAAACGATTCGCAAGCGTTTCGTGAACAAAGCTCACGCCGCCTTTTTCTTCGGTGAACAGCGTAGGGTCCGGCTTGAAGGTGACCTTCGTGCCAGTCTTGTTGGTTTTGCCGATCACTTTCAGATCGGAGCTTTTGATCCCGCGTTCGAATTCCATCGCATGGACCGCGCCGTCGCGCGAGACTTCGATTTCCATCCACTCGCTGACGAAATTAACGACCGACGCGCCCACGCCGTGCAAGCCGCCGGAGGTTTTGTACGCCGAGTCGTCGTCATGCTCGAATTTTCCACCCGCGCCGAGTGTCGCGAAGACCACCTCAACCGTGGGGATCTTCACTTCCGGATGAATGCCGACCGGAATCCCGCGACCGTCGTCCACCACCGTGCATGAGCCATCTGCATTGATCTTCACCAGGATGCTCTTGCTGTAGCCGGCGAGCGCCTCGTCGATCGAGTTATCCACGATTTCGTAGACGAGGTGATGCAGCCCACGCAGGTTGTATCCGCCGATGTACATCCCCGGTCGCGTTCGCACATGCTCGACGTCGTCGAGCACGCGAATCATGCTTTCCGTGTATTCGCTTTTCGGCTTGGACGGCGTGGTCGGTTGCTGGGATTGCTGCTGATCGTCAGACATTCAGTCGCTCCATGACTCGCAAAGACGCGGGATTTTCGACCCCGCGAACAGTCGCGATTTTTGCTAAGGTTCGGCCTGTCGGATTACAGATTGTTCCGCGGAATTAATGAGCCGGCTATTATCTCAAAAATGGGCCCGCATTGCCACGCGGCGGAAGGTATTTTCCTGTTGTTTTTATCGGCAAAGGCATACGATTTCGGTCGTGAAGAATTTGATGAATTCTAGGCGCGCAGCGACCTGTTTTTCTCTCCTGCTGGCGGTCATGGTCACCGCCTGGTCACGTGCTGCGCCGACGGAGGATTCGGCCTCAAAACCCGTCGCCGAAAAGCGCTACCAGCACCTGATCGATCAGCTGGCCGACCCGGATCCGGCGCTCCGCCAGCAGGCGGCCGACGAACTCACCCGCATCGGCTCGCGCGCGCGACCCGCGCTGTTGGAAGCGGTCGCCGCGGGCGATCCGCAGATCGCCCCGCGCGCCAGCGACGTGCTGCTCAGCATCCCGTGGTACGAGCGAAACGATCCCGATGTCGTGAAGACGCTGCTCCTCAACTATGGCAAGCACGAGACCGGCGACCGGGCCCGCATCGCCGAGAACCTCGCGCAGTTTCCGGCGCGCATCTCCGCTCCGGCCCTGGTGCGACTGGTCGAGCAGGATCCGAGCCCGGCCGTCCGATGGATGGTCATGCGCACGATCAGCCAGCACATGTTCGATGAGGAGATGGCCAAGGCGATGCGCGACGTCGATCTTTCGCACGCGGGCGCGCCGCTTCTGGCCGCGGCGGCGCGCGCCTGGCTTTCCGTCGATTCCGCCAAGGCTATGGCGCTCCTTCAGCGCGCGGTCGAGCTTGAACAAAGCCAGCCCAGCTTTGATGGCGGCGCGCTCGATTTCGCGTTTGATCTGCTCGTCAGCTCCGCCAAGGCGAAAAAGCAGCTCGATCAGGCTGCCCAGCTTTTGCGCATGCAGGCGAAGCGCGAACGACAGCTCGGCGATGATGATCCGTCGGCGGTGTATGAGCTGTTTGCGCTGCACGCGCAGTACGGTCCGATCAACGGCTTGAGCGACGATCTCAAGCAGTTCGAGGCGTATCTCGGTCGTCCGCAGATCCTCTATTGCCTTTCGATGCTCGAGGGCCGGCAGGGGCACACGCTTACGTCGATCGCGCTCGACCGCTGCGCGTTCGCGGCGAGCGTCACGTCGCAGCAGTCGCGCTGGAACACCGCGGTTTTCTTGGGGTCGCATGATTGGATGCCGCTGGCAGAGCGCGAGCTCTTCGCGGTGCTCGACGGAGACGGCGATTCGAAGCTGGGGTATGACTTTCTCGCGCGGAACCGGCTTGCGACGATCCTCGGCGATCAGGGCGATGACGCTGGCGCCGCCCAACAAATTCGCGCCGCCGTCGAGGAGGTGCGCGACAGCGCCCGCTCGCAGCCGATGATTAACGAGCTGGTCGCACAAGTGCATTGGCGCGAGTTTCGCGCCGCCCGCACTGCCAAAGACGAAGCGACCATGAAGAAAAAGGTCGAAGCGCTCGTCGCGCTCTCGCCGAGCGATTCGAGCATCGCGCTCGACCTCGTGCCGTACCTGAAAGAGCACGGCCGCAGCGAAGACGCCGCCGCCGTGTTCAACAGGGCGTATGAAACGGCCAACTCCAAGCTCGCGGTCGATCAAACCAATCCGGAGCAGATGAACGAAGTCGCGTGGCTGTGCGCTCGCTGCGATGAAAAGCTGGACACCGCCGTCAAGCTCGCGACGCAGGCGGTGGCGCTCGCCCCCGAAAACTACGCGATCCTCGACACCGCCGCCGAAGCGAACTTTCATGCGGGTGATGCAAAAAAAGCCGTCGAACTCGAAACGAGAGCCCTCGAACTCAAACCGAACGACAGATTCATGCTCGAACAAATCGCGAAGTTCAAAGCGGCTGTGAAGAAATAGCGGTAAACGGACGCGAAATCGCAAGCGACTTCGAGCGCCATTACCGCATCGAACCTCGCTTGCGGTTTCGCGTCCGTTTTTCGAGCTATAATCCGACGCATTATGTTTCGTCTCACGCGCGAAGTTCGCTTCGCGATCAACGATCTCCCGGACGATCAGCTCAAATCATCACCGAGCAACAGCTTCGGCGGATACCCGTCCCTTCGTGGTTTTGGGCAGCACTTTACCCTCGCGATCACGCTCGAAGGCGACCTCGATCCGCGCAGCTGTTATCTACGGAATATCAAAGACGTCGATCAAATCGTGCGCGATAAGTGTCTCGCGCTGATCGCGCGCTCGCGGCAAATTCATTCGGTGTCGCGTCTACTGCCCAATCTCTTCAACGACGTGAGCGAAGGCTGGCTGCCCGCCAAGGTCCACTCGATCACACTTGGTCTTACGCCGACGCTCTGTGTCTCACAATTCGCATCGGAGCATCCCATGCAAACGCGACTCAGTCAGAAGTTCGAATTCTCCGCGGCGCATCGGCTGCACAATCCGGCGCTGTCGGACGAAGAGAACCGCCGCACGTACGGAAAGTGCAATAATCCCGCGTGGCATGGGCACAATTACCAGGTCCAGGTCACGCTAAAAGGCGATGGCGAGAAGATGATGCTCGGCCTGCCCGCGCTCGAGAAAGTCGTCAGCGAAAACGCCATCGACAAGCTCGATCACAAGAACCTCAACACCGAAGTGCCAGAATTTCGCGAGACCATCCCGACGGTCGAAAATATTGCGATGGTGATCTATCGGATGCTGAAAAATCGCTTCACAAGCGTCGGCGCCGATCTGGCATCCGTGACGGTGTGGGAAACCCCGAAGACGTGGTGCGAGTATTCGGAGTAATCATGTGGCACAGCCGCCCTCGGCTGTGCGTGCGCGGAGCACAGCCGAGGGCGGCTGTGCCACATGTATTTCATTTCTTGCGCGAGAGTGACTTCGCGACATCGGATAGCTTCTGGTGGGCCAACTCGCAGGCGTAATCGACGCGGATCGTCTTGCGGTAGCCTTCCATCTTTTGAATCGGATCGACCTGCATGTGCGCGGCGGCGAGGAACGGCGCGTGGAGGCGTTCCCACATCGCCATCACCTCGGCATAGGTGTGCCAATCGCCTTTGCGCGTGCCTTTCGGCAGCTCGTCGGCGTTGTAGATGAGCGAGTGCGGCGGGGCGAGACGAACGAGGTCATCAATGGTCGTGGGATGACGATCTGGCGGCGGGGTTTCGGCAAGCGGTACGATCACCACCGCGCGACCCGCCCCGACCGGATAAACCGCCGCGAGAAAAGTTTCGACGAATAACTCGTGCTCTTGTTGGAGCTCGCGAACTTTCATCGCCGGCGCGATCGATCCCCAGCCCGCGACCAGCAGCTGGCCATGCGGATAATTCTCGATCACTCGCCGGCCTTCAAGTGAATCGGTCGGTCCCTGCGCGAGGAGACTCAGCGCAACGATGCCTTCGCCGCATCGCTGCCGCCGCTGCCGACGCGTTTCCTGCAGCGGCATGTACAGCCGCGAAAGCGTGTCGAAATCCTTTCCCTCCCACGCGATCTGCTCCGCCCGCGCAAGCGACGCCTCCGCCTGCAGATATTCCATCCGCATCAGCTGTTCCTGGCCAAGCTCGCAGAGGGATTGAAGATCATCTTCAGACATCGGGAGCATTTTAGTCGATCGGCGTTGGATGATCATGTCTCATGTCATCCTGAGCGAAGCGAAGGATCTCGATCTCAGAAGACGCTCTCGAACCCGAGATCCTTCGCTTCGCTCAGGATGACGGACAGCGGTCAAAGCGTGACGAAAAGAAAGGCGACTCTCTTGAGTCGCCTTTCGAAGGATGCGCAGTCAAGTGGACCGTTTGATTCTATTGAATGATCGCGCGCATCGAGCCGATCGCTTCGCGCCACTGCGCGCTCGTTTCGGTAGTTTCGTAGGCGAGAATGTCGCCGAGCGTGACGAAATCGCGGTTCTCGAGGGCGGCTTTGATTTTGCGAAGCTGTTCGCTGAAATCCTGCAGCAGTGTTGCGAGCGGTTTGCCTGTGACGATCACGAGTGATAAATCAACCCGAAGGAGCTGCGCCGTTTTCTGGATCGATTCCTGCGCATGCTGCCACGTGCTGAAGCAGCCGGCGAGCTTTTCCATTGCTTTCGTCTGCTGATTGCTCTGCAGGGATTGGACGGCGTCGTTCTTCAGGCGATCGGCTTCGTCCAATTGCTTTTCGACTTCGCCCAGCACTTCGAGCGCGAGGCGCTTCGGCTCGGCGGTTTCGATGAACAGCGTGTGACCGACCAGCGGTTTATTGCAGATTGATGCGATGCGGTTGAGGTCCGGCTCCTGTCCATCGATCAGGATGTGCACGATCAGCCGGTTGTCCTTCTGCAGATGCGACAGAACCTGCCCGACCGTATTCAAGCCGAGCGATTCCGTCGAAAGGGGATGTTGATCGACCATCACTGCCATGCGGACGACTCCTGTGATAGATCTATATCGGCCACCGCCGATCGATCGCTTGATGAAAGTCCGATAATTTCTAATGGCGTAGGTGTGCTGCGCAACACAACATCCGGCTGACGGGGGAATTCACGTGTGGGGTGATGATGGCTGAACCAACCGATCAGGAGCGGCTCGAACGGATGATCCGGGCGCGATATCCGGCGATCGCGATCAACACGTTTGAGGAGGAATACGTCCAGTGGCTCGCGCACGGCGTGGCGATGGAGCTGCAGTGCGATCTGTTTCAGTGGTCGGTCACGAAAGGCGTGCGCGATGCGCTGCTCGAAGGCGCGCCGCCCGTCGTCGATACCGACCACCCCGCTGCGGCGCTGGTTTGGATGAGCCAGCCGCGGCACAAGCGGGGGATTTTCGTCATGCTGGACCTGGTTGGGCATCTGAAGGACGAGCGCACGCTGCGCGCAATGCGCGACGCCATCGAGCAACTCGCCAAGAGCAACTCAGTGCTCGTCATCGTCGAGAGTCACGCCGAATTTCCGCCGGCGGTGAATGCGCTCGCGCAGAAGTTCGATGTTTCCTTTCCGGACGAAGCCGAGCTGATGGAGATTATCAAGGCCACGCTGCACGAGCTCAACCAGCAGCAGCGCGTGACGGCCGACATCAGCAAGAAGGGTTTGCAGCAGGTGTTGAAGAACCTCCGCGGGCTGACGCGTCGACAGGCGCGGCAGATCATCATCGACACCGTGTGCGACGACTGCCGATTCGATGAGAACGATATCCCCGTGATCCTCGCGGAGAAGCGCAAGGCGCTGAGCGGCTCGGGGTTGCTCGAGTATGTCGAATCGCCGACGACCATCGATGAAGTCGGTGGATTGGAAAAGCTGAAGGCGTGGCTGAAGCAGCGGCAGGATGCGCTCAGCGACGAGGCCGTCGCATTCGGCATCACCGCGCCGCGCGGTGTGTTAATGCTCGGCGTTCAGGGGGCGGGGAAAAGCTTGTCCGCCAAAGCCGTCGCGACCGCGTGGCAGCGGCCGCTGTTGCGCATGGACGTCGGGGCGCTGTATGACAAATATATTGGACAGAGCGAAAAGCAGCTGAGCGAGGCATTGCGGCAGGCGGAGATGATGTCGCCGATCATTTTGTGGATCGACGAGATCGAGAAAGGCTTCGCGTCCGCCGCGAGCGAAAGCACGGACGGCGGTCTATCGAAACGGATGTTCGGCGCGCTGCTCACGTGGATGCAGGAGCATACAGCGCCCGTCTTCCTCATCGCGACCGCGAATGACATTGAAGCCTTGCCACCTGAGCTGTTGCGCAAAGGCCGCTTTGACGAGATCTTCTTTATCGACCTGCCGAAGCTCGCCGCGAGAAAGCAGATCTTCGCGATTCATCTGAAAAAGCGCTCGCGCGACCCCGCGAAGTTCGATCTCGATGCTTTGGCGGCCGCTTCAGATGGATTTAGTGGGGCGGAAATCGAGGAGGCCATTTACGCCGCGTTGCACGATGCTTTCTCGGCCGGCCAAGAGCTGACGACATCGCATATCCATCGCGCGCTCGAAGAGTCGCCGCCCTTGTCTGTCACGATGCGAGAGAAGGTGGAAGAACTTCGCGAGTGGGCGAAAGGCCGATGCGTGAGTGCGGATTGATTGTTCCCTGTGACACGGGCTTCCAGCCCGTGCTGGCACCGCTCGCGCGGGCTGGAATCCCGTGTAACGATTGCAGCTCGCTAGTTCGAAGTGCAAATCGGAAGATAGATATTGAACGTGGTCCCCTTGCCGACTTCGCTGACCACTTCGATGCGGCCCTTGTGATGCTCGACGATCTCTTTGCAGATCGCCAAACCCAGGCCTGTGCCCTTCGCTTCGCCTTTCTTCGCGGTACCTTTCGTCGTGAAGAAGGGCTGGAAGATCTTCGGCAAAAGTTTTTCGGGAATACCAGGCCCGGTGTCGCTGACCTGGATGCGGATCTCGCCGCCGTCATCGGTCGTGTGGGCTTTGACTGTAAGCGATCCGCCTTTGCCGAGCATCGCATGACGCGCGTTGATCAACAGATTGAGCATGACCTGTTCGAGCTGCACTGGATCGCCGTAGACGATCATGCTCGGCTGCACCTGCACGCGAAGGGCAATGCCGTCTTTCTGGGGATCGCGGGCGAGGACCAGCAGCACTTCGTCGATAACTTTCTGGATGTCGACTTGCCCGAATGACGACTCGCCGCGAGCGAGGCCGAGCATTGACGTGCAGATTTTGCCCGCCTTGGTCGAGCTCTGATAGGTTTTGCTGAGCGCCTTCTTGATCAGCTCCATGTCCGGCTTGTCGCTTTCGGCGCTTTGCAGCGCGAACTGCGAATAGCTGACGATGGGAGTCAATATATTGTTGAACTCGTGCGCAATGACGGCCGCGATCGTGCCGATCGTCGCGAGCCGCTGCGATTCGGTCAGCTGCTCGTGCAGGAAGTCGAGCTGCTGTTGAGCGGCCGATAACTGACGCGTTAGAACGTCTTCGATGGCTACGGTGGAGGGGTGGGGTTCACTCACGCTGCACGATTTATCGGCGCGGATACAGGAGCACCTTGATGTTGTGCGAGTCGGCGATTTGTCGTGAATTTATTGGACCGGAACTGTTACAACGAAAATCCGGAGTCGTCATGAACCTAAGCTTGCCCGAAGAGATTCAGAAGCTAATCGAAAAGCGCGTGAAATCCGGCGAATACCGGACGCCCGAAGACGTCGTTGCGGCGGCGGTTCAATCGTTCGACGCTCAAAAAGGATTCGGTGATTTTGAGCCGGGGGAGATGGACGCGCTCCTTGCAGAGGGTGAACGCAGCATCGAACAGGAGGGGACGCTGGACGGCGATGAGGCCTTTCGGCAACGCCGACAGCGACGCGCACGATGAACTATCGCATCTCGAAGCGGGCGGATCGAGACATCGAAGAAATTTGCGATCGTATTGCTCTCGACAATCCATCCGCCGCCGACAGCTTCGACCTGAAGCTCCACGACCAGATCAAACGATTGTCCGAAATGCCGGGAATGGGGCATCAGCGTGCTGATCGTCGTGCGCGTGGTTCACGGCGCCCGTGACTTCCGAAAGCTTTTCTAATTACTTCGTCGCGGCGAGGAGTTCTTTGGCGACGTATTCGACTTGCTCCCTGGGCAATTCAGGATAGACCGGTAACGCCAGCACCTCTTCGCAGGCGCGCTCGGTTTCCGGGAAATCGCCGGATTTATAGCCGAGGTACCTGAAGCATTCCTGCTCGTGGAGCGGGATTGGGTAATAGACTGCGGTCGAAATGCCCTTTTCGAGCAGAACGGCTTTGACCTTGTCGCGATTCTGTACGCGGACGACGTATTGGTTGTAAATGCTCCAATTGCCTTCGTCGATCTTCGGCGTGATCACTTTGCTGCCGGCGAGGAGCTTGTCGTACAGGGCCGCGTTCTTGCGGCGGGCGTCGTGCCATTCGTTCAGGTATTTCAGCTTCACGTTGAGCACCGCCGCCTGGATCGCGGCGAGACGGAACATTCCACCGATCATTTCGTGGTGATAAGTGTGGCCTGAGCCGTGCACGCGCAGCTTGCGGCACACCTCTGCGAAATGGTCGTCGTTCGTGCAGATTGCGCCCGCGTCGCCGAACGCGCCGAGATTTTTCGTCGGATAGAAGCTCAAACACCCCGCGAACGATTGTGAGCACGCGGGCTTGCGGTTGCGCTTCGCGCCGATTGCCTGGGCGGCGTCTTCGATCACCTTGAGCTTGTGCTTCGACGCGATCGCGTTGATCTCGTCGATCTTCGCCATCTGGCCGAAGAGATCGACGGGCATGATCGCCTTGGTCTTATTCGTGATCTTCGCTTCGATCAGCTTCGGGTCGATGTTGAACGACTGCGGTTCGATATCGACAAAGACGGGCTTTGCCCCGAGGCGCGCAATCGAGCCCGCGGTTGCGAAGAAGGTGAACGACGGGCAGATCACTTCGTCGCCGGGCTTGATGCCGATGCCCATGAGCGCGCACAGGAGCGCATCGGTTCCGCTGCTCACGCCGATCGCGTGCTTCGTCTCGCAATAGTCGGCCAGCGATCGCTCAAATTTCTCAACCGCCGGTCCGAGAATGAGCGCTTGCGCATCACACACTTCATCAATCGCACGACGAATTTCATTCCGGATCGGCAGGTACTGCGCCTGCAGATCGAGCAGTTTCACGTTCATGGAGCGCACCATATTGCAGGCGGGGCGAAATTGGTAGGCGCGGAAAGGTCCGCAGTCTTGCGCATCACGTAATTCGGCGAAGATTTTTGTCCCGGCAACGTCATTAACGGCGATCTTTACTGTGAACGGGGTGGAATCATGAACTCAAACTTGAGCCAAACTGATCGAATCAACCTCAGCGCCGCCGTGCGCGTCACCGCGATGCTGATTTGCACGGTGCTTTTCGTCAGCATCATGGTGTTGCAAACGTCTCAGCCGGACAAAGCCGTCCTCGCCGAGCAGTTGCGCGAAGAGGCGCATGCGGGAAATTTCCAACGCGTGGATGAGCTGCTGCAGCGAGGCGCCGCGGTGGATCAAGCGGACGGATACGGCGTTACCGCGCTGATCGAAGCGTGTCGCACCGGCCGCGATCCGTGCGTCGAGCGGTTGCTCCGCGCCGGCGCGAATGTCAACGCGTGCGCGTACGTCTACGGCACTCCGCTCGTCCAGGCAACGATGAACCGCCACGCGACGACCGCG
>JAICIO010000140.1 GCA_025924315.1 Phycisphaerae bacterium | reverse complement strand
TGGCTCTCCAAAAACCACTCCCCGGGGCGCTTACCCCCACCCTACAAAAGCGTCAGAACCTGACCTTCAGCAGGATCCCGTCCCCCGGTGCGAGCCAGCATTGCTCACCAACGAACGGTGTCGGCTCACCCGAATAATTCGAGATCATCTGCACATCCTTCGGCTGCTTGTTCCACGCGATCGGCAGATATCGCGACTTCTTCACGTCCTTGTTCACAATCATCACGTACTTCGAGCCATCCGCATGCGTGAACTCGCCGACGAGATAATCTCCGCCGGGGATGTTCTTGATGAAGTTCCTGTCGGTTGGGCCGTGACAATCGTGCGGGACTTTTCCGATGTGATAGGCGTCGTCCGATTTCAGCTTGAGCATAATCGGCCCAAGCTTTTGCACCTTCAGATTTGCCTGCTGCATGTTGTACCAGGTCGGCGTTTCGTTCCCGAACTGATCGACCGGACCCATGCGATAGTTGCCCACGGACGGCGTGAGGTACATGAAATAGACGATGCCCTTTCCGCCCATCGCGAGCGTGGTGAACGCCTGGAAGTTGAAGTCGGCGTCGTTCGGCACGCGGAAAGTGAAGTGCGCGAGCGCGAGCACGACGTTGAAGAACGGCACGTTGTGTTTCACTGACACGCGACGCGCCGATTCGAGATTCTGGAAATACCCATCGCGGAGCGAGCCGTCGTCATTCAAGCCGTAGAAGTCATATGACAACAATGGCGGATGCGCGACTTCGACAAATCTCTCCAGGTAATCGTCGTAGCTCTTCGCGCCGTACTGTTCCGGCGTCGCGTAATTCGGCAGAAGATTCGTGAACGCGATGTGATTCGGATCCGCGGCGAGAAAGGCGTTCTGCACCGTCGCGATTCCCGGAAACAGCGCCGCGTGCGGCTCGTCGGTGAGGTAATAGCCCCACAGCGCCGGATGTTTTCCAGTCTTTGCAACGAGCGACTCGGCATTCTTCTTCGCAAGCGCGGCATCGACCCCCTGCCAGTTGCCGTAGCCTTCGGTCTCCGGCGCGCGAAGGAGCATCTTCAGCCCCGCCGCCTGACATCGATCCAGCGCATCCGGCCCATCCGGCCCGATGATCGTCAATCCGCAGTCCTTCATGCGCTTCACCATGGCCGGATCCTGCGGCACACCGCTCCATGCCATGATGGGAAATGGCAGCACGTCGTCCGCCGCCGCGCAAGGCGCCGCAAACAGCAACAAAGCTAGCACACACAACCGGAGCATGCTGGTGGGGCAGACATTCCTGTCCGCCATCGGTCGCGGTGCTCCGCGATCGATATCGGTTCGTCCTACACGCTTTCGGGTCGATGGGTACATCGCCTGGTGGCAGGCAGGAATGTTTGGCCCACCGAAATTCACGCAATGAGCGTTCATCAATACTCCAGCTTCAGCAATCGCCCCTGTCCCGGCGCCAACCATAATTGTTCGCCCTCGTACGCGGTGAGTTGTCCGTCATATGGCGACACCATCTGCACGCGCTTCGGTGGCTTGCGGTATTCCGGGATGGCCGGCTTCGCGTTCTTCAGATCGTTGTTCACGATCATCACATATCGGCTGCCGTCTTCGTGGGTGAAATCACCGACGCAGAAGTTTCCGCCGGCCACGTTCTTCACAAGATCATTCTCGTTCGAGGCGTGACAATCATGTGGCACAGCGCCGATGAAATAAACGTCGTCGCTCGTCAGCCGATTGAGCGTCGGCGCGAGCTTCAGGATCTGCAGGTTGACGTTTTGCAAATGCGACCAGGTTTCCGTCGCATTGCCGAACTGATCGATCGGCGCTCCGCGGTAGCTTCCGACGCCTGGGCAGAAATACGTGAAGTACGCGATTCCGCGGCCGCCGTAGCACAGCGTGCTGTACGCTTGGAACCGCAGGTCGTCCCACGTCGGAATTCGATAATCCATCGTGCCCACCGCGAGGACGATGTTCCAGAACGGCAGCTTGTGCTTGACCGCCGCCTTACGCATCGACTCGAGGTTCTGCCAATACCCATCGCGCAGCGAGCCGTCCTGCATCAGCGCGTAGTGGTCGTACGCGAGCTGCGGCGGATGACACGTCGCGATGAATTTTTCCACGTACGCGTCGTACGAAGGTTCCTGCATCTGCTCCGCGATGGCGTAATTCGGAAAGAGATCGATGTACGCCCATTTCCCGGGCGAAAGCTCGCGAATCTGCTTCGCGACCGTTTCGAGGCCCTCGAACATATTGGCTTGGGGTTCATCGCGCAGGTAATAGCCGTACACCGCGGGGTGATTGCCGACCTCTTTCACGAGCGATTCGATGTTCTTTCGCGCCGTCGCTTCATCGACCTTCGTCCAGTCGTATCCCCCGCAACGGTTGTCCGCGACGATCGCCTTCAGCCCCGCCGCCTGCGCGACATCGAGATCCTTCGGCGCAACAAACCCCGCGACGGTAAATCCGCAATCATGCAGCTTCTTCATCACCGCGGCGTCACCGGGGATGCTGTTCCATGCCATGATGGGGAAGAAGTTTGGATCGGATTTTTCGTCTCCACGCGCGCTCGACACGCACACGCAAAAGCAAACCAACAAAGCAACGCCTAGTTTCATAGATCTCCTTGTACCGTCGTCATCCTGAGCGAAGCGAAGGATCTCCAATTCGACAACAACTTTCCATCCCGAGATCCTTCGCTTCGCTCAGGATGACGATTGCCACAGGTGACGCCATTCCCCAGCGCGCGTAAGATGCGCGCATGAAAGATCCGCGTTATACCGATCTCGCCAACATCCTCGTCAACCACTCCTGCCGCGTGCAGGCGGGTGAAAAAGTTCTCATCGAAGCGTTCGATATTCCCCCAGACTTCACCGCGGAGCTGATCCGCACCGTCGCCGAGGCTGGCGGGCTGCCGATCGTCACCGCGTACCATCAGCAAATCCAACGCGCGCTCTACAACGCCGCCACCGAAGAGCAGATGAAAACCATCGGCGCGGTCGAGCGCATGCGCATGGAGCAGGTCCAGTGCTACATGGGCGTCCGCGGATCGCACAACATTGCGGAGATGAGCGACGTCCCGCGCGAGAAGATGGATCTGTACGAGAAGCATTGGTGGCACTACGTACACAGTGAAGTCCGCACGCGGAAGACCAAGTGGGTCGTGCTGCGCTGGCCGCACGCTGCGATGGCCCAGTCCGCCGGCATGAGCACCGAGGCGTTCGAAGACTTCTACTTCCGAGTGTGCGCCGGCGTTGACTATGAAAAGATGCGCACCGCGATGAAGCCGCTTGAAAACCTCATGCGCAAGACCGATCAGGTGCACATCACCGGCCCGGGAACGGATCTGACTTTCAGCATCAAAGGCATCGGCGCCGTCGGCTGCTGGGGCGCGCGGAATATTCCGGACGGCGAATGCTTCACATGCCCGGTGAAAGATTCCGTGAACGGCACGATCGCGTTCAACTGCGAGACGCTCTATCGCGGGACGGTGTTCAACAACATTCGGCTTGTGATGAAGAACGGCAAAGTCGCCGAGGCGTCGGCGGATTCACCCGACAATACGAAGAAGCTCAACGACATTCTCGATTCAGACGAAGGCGCCCGCTACATCGGCGAGTGGAGCCTCGGATTCAACCCGTACATCCTCAAACCGATGAAGGACATTCTCTTCGATGAGAAAATCGCCGGCAGTTTCCACTTCACGCCCGGCCAGGCCTACGAAGAGGCCGACAACGGCAACCGCAGCCAGGTGCACTGGGATATGGTCCTCATCCAACGCCCCGATTACGGCGGCGGGGAGATCAAATTCGACGGGAAGACGATTCGAAAGGACGGCCTCTTCACGCTGCCGGAACTGGCGGGACTGAATCCGGAGAATCTTGGAAGATGAACGATCCGGCTCAAATGCTCGATTACTCGCGCCACCGACTGCGCGAGATGAGCTGGCTAGAGACCTTCGCGGCGGCCTTTAGCATCGCCACGCCTTGCATCTCGGTCGTACTGATCTGCATCGGGGGGATGTATCTGCAGGACGAATTCGTTAACGGTGATGGATTGTCGCATGAAAAGGCGTTTGCTGTGACGGGTGGACCCGCGCTGGTGCTTTGCATCGCAGCCTGTGTCTTTGACATCATGTACATCCGACGCAAGGCGCACTGGCCAGCCGCCTGGTGGACACTGTTGGCGATCAACACTGTTGTTGTGACACTACTTTTGCTCTCCATGTTGGACGATGTCGACGGCTTCTTCGCCTGCTTCAAAAGATTCGTCCTTCATCTGCCGTAACCGAACGCGAAGACGCAAGCGAGATCGCTTGCGTCTTCGCGGAATCGTTCGGTTCGTACACGCTTACTGATTATCCTGTGGCGGGGGCGGGGGACGGTCGTTGCCGCCTTGATCACTTCCGCCGCCACCTCCACCGCCTCCTCCACCATTACCTCCGCGTCCACCGGGGCGCGGTGCGCGATGGGATTTGATGAAGGCTTTGAATTCGTCACGTGAAAGGGAGCCGTCATGATCCGTGTCGGCTTCGTCGAAGAGCTGATCGAGGCTTGGACGGCTTGTGGGACCGGCTTGATCTCCTCCACCTTGCTGACCACCCCCACCCCCACCACCCCCTCCGCCTTGCCCACCACCCTGCTGCCCTCCGCGACCACCGCCCGGCTGCCCGGTCTGGGCGGCGTTGTTATGGCGCTGCCCGCCCGCCCCGCGATGCGCGGGTTGGCCGAGTGCAAGTCCAACCGACAACGTTGACACGCCGAGCGCGGCGAGGCCGATCGTTTTCCAATGCTTCGTTCCCATCCGTCCCATTCGAGCCTCCGGTTGAAAAACCGAGAGTAAGTGGCGCGGGACGAGATGAGGTTTAGTGGGAATTTGTCTTGGCAGGGTGAGGCTCCTGCCGAGCCGAAAGCGCGATCGGCAAGAACGGCTCGGCAGGAGCCTCGCCCTCCCGGGTGGACTTAGCGCCTGCCGCGCTTCGGCGGCGCGGGACGCGAGGCGCGCTTCTGGCGCGACTTGGTGGAGGACGCGCGCGTCGGTCGTCGGGACGATCCGTCCCGGTGCGGCATGTCGATGAAATCCTTGCCTTCGGGTTCCGGTGTTCCCGCGCCGCGCGGGCGGATCAACAGCTTGATCGGAACCTCGGGATACGGAAGAAGCTCGCGGAAGCGGTTGATCATGAAGCGTTGGTAGCTCTCGTCGAGGAAGTCGGGGTTATTCACGACGAGCACAATCGTCGGCGGAGCGACATCGACCTGCGTCGCGTAATAAATCTTCGGTCGCCTGCCGCTTTTGCTGCTCGGCATGCGCTCGTCCATGATCTGCCGGACGGCCCGGTTCAACCGCCCGGTCGTGATGCGCTCGTTCGCCTGGTTGAACAGGTGCTGGGCGGAGTCGAGCACCACCTGCACGTTCCTGCCATCCTTGGCGGTGATGAATGCGATCGGCGCGTAATCGAGATGCCGTAGCTCCTGGTTGAGGTATTCCTCGAACTCGTCCATCAGCAGTTCGGGGCTGAACTCGCGTTTCATCTCCTCAGCCTGTTTGCGTGCGTTGCCGAGAACGGTGTCCCACTTGTTGATGACGATGACAACGGGTTTGAATTGCTCGGAGATGTACTGCGCGAGTTTCTTATCGGGTTCGCTTACGTGTTCGGTGCCGTCGATGAGCATCATCACGACGTCGGCCCGGCGGATCGATCGCTCGGCGCGGTGGAACGAATAAAACTCGATGTCGTTCGTCACCATATGGCGTTTCTTGCGCACGCCGGCGGTGTCGATCACGACGAGCGTTTTGTTGTCCTTCTCGAAGCGGACGTCGACGCTGTCGCGGGTGGTGCCGGGAACTTCCGAGACGATTACCCGGTTGGGATCGTTCTCATAAATCTGCGCGATCGCGTTCACGAGTGTGCTCTTCCCCGCGTTGCGCTTGCCGACGATCGCGACGTACATTTGCGGTTCGGGCACTTCTTTTGGCGCGGATTTGAGATCGACATTTTTGCGAATCGCTTTTTCAATCTGGTCGAGGTTGCGGTCCTGGATGGCGGAGACACCGATCGGCGTGCCGAAGCCGAGCCGCGCGAACTCCCCGAGAGCGAGGTCCGCCTTTTCACCATCCGCTTTGTTGGCGATGAGCACGGTCTTCACATCTTTCGTGCGAAGCAGCTGCGCGATTTCCTGATCGGCGGCGGTGAGGCCGTCCTGGCAATCGACGATGAAGAGAACCAGGTTCGCCCGCGTCATTGCGATCTCGATCTGGTGTTTGATGTGGCTTGTGAGGTCGTCGGAATCGATGAAGCCATATCCGCCAGTGTCCATCAGCTCGATATAGCGATCGCCCACCTTGAACGGCGTGGAAACGCGGTCGCGCGTGACGCCGGGCATGTCCTGCACAATGCTGATCCGCTTGCCGATCAAGGCATTGAGCAGTGAGCTTTTCCCGACGTTCGGACGACCGACAATGGCAACAACCGGCAGAGAAGGCATTCCGCCACTATACGCGAGTTACTCTCCGATCGCATCGTGTGAGGTTTTCCTGGTTTAAATGAGAAAGGCCTTGTCGCGAAGGCGCGAAGAGGCGCGAAGGTCACGAAGGAAGAAAGACGTTAAGCAGCGCGGTTTTCAACCCTCGCATGCGGATCTAAAGAAGTGTACGGGTTGAAAGCCCGTGCTACCTGCAGTTTTCCTTTTCGCGAGGCTTCGCGCACCTTCGCGCCTTCGCGATAAACATTCTTCACACCTGACACCACACGCTCACCTTCCCACCCGGGCAGTGGAAATCGGCTTCGCCGTTTTCGTCGGTTGTTACGGGTTCGATCCAATGGCCGGTGATGTCGCGGAATGTGGCTTTGCCGTGATAGGTTTTCATGCGCTTGGTGCCGTTGTCGCCGTTGCTCATCAGGACGACGCACGAGCCGGGATGCTCTTCGTCGCCCGACCACACCCAGCCGACGCAATTGGGATGATCGAAGTAATCGTGCTGATCGCCGTACGTATACTTCGCCCGCGCCTGGAGAAAATCGTCCAGCAGCTTGCGATGCGACGTGAGCTTCTGGCCTTCGTTGTTGTTTCCAAAATAATCGCCATAGAAGATGACGGGATAGCCTTCCCGTCGAAGGAGGATGAGCGCATAGGCCAGCGGCTTGAACCAGTCATCCACCCAAGATTCGAGCGACTGCCCCGGCTGGCTGTCGTGATTGTCGACGAACGTGACCGCCATCAGCGGGTTCTTCTGCACCAGCGAGCCGTCGAAGATTTTCGAAAGATCAAACTCGCGCCCCGCCTTTGACGCTTCATGCAATCGATAATGCAGCGGAACGTCGAACAACCGCGTGAGGCCTTCGGTCGCGGCGAGATAGCCTTCGAGCTCTTCGAGGTTCCCGCTCCAATACTCCGCGACGGCAAACAGCTCGCGATCGCTGAAGTGCTCCTTCAGATGCGTCAGCCAGTCGCGATAGAAACTGTGCGGGATGTGTTTGACCGCGTCGAGGCGGAAGCCATCGACTTTCGCCGTCTCCACAATCCATCGGCCCCAGGCGAATAAGTCTTCGCGCACTTCGGGGTGATAGGTATCGACGTCTGCGCCCATCAGGTAATCGAAGTTGCCGTATTCGTAGCAGACCTCGCCGGAGAAGTTCTTTCCGACCACACGGTAGATTTTGTTTTCGCCGGGCGCGTCGGCGTTGGCGCCGAAGGCGTTGAAGTGATACCAATGCCACTTCAGCTTTGAGTACTTGTCGCCGCGGCCGGCGAAGTTGAACTTCGACCACGCGTGGATCTTGTACTTCGGACTCTGGACGATATTGCGGTTGTCCTGGCTGATCTCCTCGACTTCGACTTCTTCGGTTTCGTCCCCGCCCATGCGGTGATTCAGCACGACGTCGACGTATGCGTGCATGCCCGCGTCCTGCACGGCTTTGACGGCGGCGATGTATTCGTCCTTCGTTCCGTACTTGGTTCGGACGGAGCCCTTCTGATCAAACTCCCCCAGGTCATACAGATCGTATACACCATAGCCGGTATCCATTCCCCCACCGATGCATTTGTACGGCGGAGGCATCCACACCGCGGTGGAACCGAGGTTTTTGATCTCGACCGCCTTCTCCGCGAGCTGCCGCCACAGCGAGCCGTCGCCGGGACAATTCCATTCGAAAAACTGAAACATGACGCCACGGTTCAAGGTGTGGTCCTTTCGTTCGATCGGCTTAACATGGGAGGGCGAGGCACCAGCCGAGCCGGTTCCGTAGCGAAGCACAAGCGGCTAGGCCGGAGCCACGCCCACCCGCGCGCTGAGTTTAGTCAGTAAGCACTCACTTCGATAATAAATTCACAATATTGAATTGGTGCGCGCCGGTTTGCTATCTTGCACTTCGCACGTTCGTTTCATTTCGCGTCGCGTCTTGGTCAATCGTTTCCGGGGAGAGCATATCGAAAGGAACTGTCATGCCGATCGTTCAGGATATTTTGGTTTCCAAGGGGTCCATGGTTCACACGACCGATCCGTCCGCCAGCGTGTTCGCCGCGGTTCAATACATGAACCACCACAAACTCGGCGCGCTGATTGTCATGGAGGACGGCGTAGTGAAAGGCATCTTCACCGAGCGCGATGTCCTGCGCCGAGTGCTCGGCGAGCAGCGCGACCCGAAAGACACCACCGTGGGCGAGGTCATGACCCGCGACGTGATCTGCGTCGAACCGGAAACCGACCTGGACGAGGTCAGCTCAATCATGCAGCAGAAGCGCATTCGTCACTTGCCGGTCTGCGCCGGCGGCGGACGCCTCCGCGGAATGATCTCGATCGGCGACTTAAACGCCCATCACGCAACCAACCAGGAAGCGCACATTCACTTCCTGAGCGATTACATCTATGGCCGGGTGTGACTGGCAGAAGATTGGCGCGTGTAGGGTGCGCTTGAGCGCACCGGGTATTTCGTCCGGATGGGAATAACCGGTGCGCTGACGCGCACCCTACTTTTGCAGCTCGATCGCTACTTCTTCTTTGTCGAATCTTTACCGAGCGCTTCCTGAACCTTGCCGACGCCCTTTTGGATCTTTCCTTTGACCTGCTGACCGGTGTCGCCTTTCACGGCGCCGACCACGTCGTTGACCTTGCCCTTGGCCTGCTTGATCTTACCGGCCGCCACGTCTTCGCGTCCCATGGTTCTCCTTTGGTTGAGACGAACGACCGTGAAACAAAGCTCGTGCCAGCGCGCGAATTGGGAGGGCGCGGCTCCTGCCGAGCCGTTTTATGTCATCGAAACAATCGGCTCGGCGGGAGCCTCGCCCTCCCGTCACGGTCGCTGTCAGATTGTCTAGCTCACCTGGATCGGCACGCCGCCTTGTTTCGCGGACTCGTACATCGCTCGGATGATCGCGACCGCTTTGCGCGCCTCCGGCCCGCTCGTGTCGGCGTCGCGTCCTTCTTCCCACGCTTCGAGGATCGAGCGGATGTTCTTGATGTGTTGATCGAGGAGCACGTCCGTCGGGCTTGAGCCACCCATCGTCGAGCCCGCGGGGGCATTCAGCTTCTGGATCAACTCCTGATCCGCGGGCGTTTCATGGCGGAATTTGTAGACCTTCATCGCCCCTTCCTGAACGGCCGTGCCGTTGGATCCGCCGACCTCGACGCGAACCGCGATCCCCGGATACATCGCCGTTGATCCCATGATCACGCCGTGCGCGCCGTTTTCGAATGTCACGGCGCAAACAAGCGTGTCTTCGACTTCGATTTCGGGATGGATGCGGCTCGACGCGTGCGCGCTGACCGTCTTGATCGGCCCCGCGATCCACTGCAGCAGATCGACGGCGTGCACCGACTGGTTCATGATCGCCCCGCCACCGTCCAGCCGCCACGTCCCGCGCCATCCGCCGTCGCGGTAGTACTGGTCCGTGCGGTACCATGGCGTGAAACAGCCGGCGTATGCCAGCGTGCCAAACCGGCCCGCTTCCACCGCGGCTTTGAGCGCGCGGTTCGAGTCATTCCAGCGCGTCTGAAAGATTCCCGCTAGCCGCACGTTGTTTTTCGCGGCCGTCTCGATCATGCGATCGATGCGGTCGAGCTGAATCTCCATCGGCTTTTCGCTGATGACGTTCTTGCCCGCCTCCATCGCGATAATGGCCGGGCTCATGTGATCGCCGCTGGGCGTGCAGATGTGGACGACGTCGATCTCTTCCTTCTCGAGCATCTCGCGCTCATCGGAGTAAACCGGCACACTCTCGTTCCCCTGGTTCTTCAGCGCGGTACGCGCCTTCTCCGGGTCGACATCGCACACTGCCACCAGCGTCGCGTTCCCCAGCCGCGGAATGACCTGCGTGTGCCAGGATCCAACAACCCCCACGCCCACCACCGCGTTACGCCACTGCTTCGCCATCGACTATTCTCCTGCAAATGAAACAACAACTTAGATGAAGCCTCGACGTCTCACAAGATTTCATGTGGCACAGCCGCCCTCGGCTGTGCGCGGTGCGCGAGCACAGCCGAGGGCGGCTGTGCCACACCATGCTCTCGATAACCATCCGGAGATGAAGTAGTCTCCGTCACATGATGTTTCATTCTGCGATCATGATTGTTTTAATTGTGCTGGGCGCGGCGGTGTCAGCCCACGGCGCGACCACTGCTCCGGCGGCGCTGAATCACATGACTGGCGAATCGCTCGTCCTGGTCGGCCAGGAACCGGGCAAACTCCTGCTGCAGAAGGTTCACCCGAAAAGCGTCGTCGTCCGATCGACGTACCTGCCGAATGCGCCGAAGTCGATCACCTACGAACAAGGCCGCGATTATGTGCTGGACGCCGACGCGGGAACCATCGCGCGAACGGCGGACTCGCGCATCCCGGATTTCTCGAAGAACATCCTGTTCGGCAAAGAGGACTTCAATCACGGCAATTTTCCGGGTTACGGAAACCTGCCGTTCACCGTGTTCGTCGATTACGACGCGGACGACTCGATCCAGCTGACCGAACCGCAAGATGTGAGCGAGCTTCTACCGAAAACACTCGATCGTCTCCATCACAACAAGCCGCTGAAGATCATCGCGTACGGCGACTCGATCACCGCCGGCGGAGAGGCGACGAGTAAAGACCTGCAATTCCCCTCGCGGTTCGTCGCATGGCTGTCGGAGAAATATCCCGCGACGCCCATGATGCTCGAGAACACCGCCACCGGTGGCGACAACACCGTGAATGGCCTGCAACGCCTTCAGGAAAAAGTACTGTCGCGCAAACCGAACCTTGTGCTGATCGCGTTCGGCATGAACGACCATAACCTGCTCGACGTCGGCGGGGTGCCGATCCCGCAGTTCAAGCAAAACCTCAAGTCGATCGCCACACAGATCCGCGAGAAGACCGGGGCGGAAGTGATCCTTCTGTCTTGCTTCCCGCCGAATCCGAAGTGGCATTTCGGCTCGCACCAGATGGAGAAGTACGCGCAAGCAACGGAAGACGCAGCCGACGAGCTGAAAGCGCCGCACGTCGATGTCTACGACGTCTTCAAAAAAGCCTTGGAGCGAAAAAGTCCGGAAAGCCTGCTCGGAAACGACATCAACCACCCGAACGATTTTGGGCATTGGTTGTATTTGCAAGCATTGGAATCTTTGCAGTTTTAAGAAATGATTGTCCACGAAGGACACGAAGGATCACGAAGGAAGAGCGAGGAATCTTCTTCGTGTCCCTTCGTGTCCTTCGTGGATAATTCTTATGGTGTCGCCCCGAGTTTTCCCAACCACATCCCAACTCCGAACACAATCGCCCCGCCCACGATCACCTGCACGATCGTCGGCAGCAGCGGGCTTTTCATGAAGTGATAGCGGATGTACGCGATCGCCAGCAGTTCGACGACCACGACGACGTACGCGCAGTGCAGCGCAACGGTGAGGTTCGGGACGAGAAACGGAAACGTATGCAGCATTCCGCCGAGCGCCGTCGCGACGCCGGTGATAATCCCCCGGCCGATGGGACGACCCCGACCTGTGACTTTCCCGTCGTCGCTCAGCGCCTCCGCGAGACCCATGCTGATCCCCGCGCCGACCGACGCGGCCAATCCAACGTAGAACGCAGTTAGCGGCTTTCCCGTCAGTCCCGCCGTCGCGAAGAGCGGCGCGAGCGTCGAGACCGAGCCGTCCATCAACCCGAGCAAGGCGGGCTGGACTTTTTGCAGCACAAATGCGTGCTCATCAGATGGAACCGGAAGGGCGCGATTCGTCGCGGTCGATTCGTCGGTCTGCAAAGTCATCGTCCCGCATTGTAGGGCTGATCGATGGGGTGAGCATCCACCGGAATCTTAAAGAGCGCGAACGGCATCTCGTGTTTCGACCGGTTGAGTTGGTTGCACGTGATGTAAAGCTGGCCATCGTGAATCCACAGCGCATCTGGCCACAGCAGCCGCTCGTCCTGCACGATGATCTCGCCGGTTTGATCCGCGCCCGCGTCCGGTGACCAGCGGCGGATGGCGTTGTCCTCGTAGTCGGTCGTGTAAATGCGCCCTTCGGCGTCGCAGAGCATCCCATCGTTGCCCGAAGCTTTCGTCGCGATTTTCTTGATGGTGTTGTCGACTTGTTTATCCGATTTAGCGCGATCGCAGAGCGCATCACAGTCGACACTGTGAATCTCCGCACGCGAGAAGGCGGTGTAGTAGAGCCGTTTTCCGTCCGGGCTCAGCGCGATGCCGTCGCAGTTGCCTTTCGACGAGTACGGCTCACCCTCGACGTTGGCCGCATATTTTGGATCCGATCGCGCCGACGGAGCATTCTGCAATCGCCGCCAGGATTCGCTGGATGCGAGATCGACTACAATCACCCCGCCGGCGACGCTATCGGAGATGAACGCAAAACCAGCCTTTCCGCGCTTTCGATCCACGCGCACATCGTTCGCGTACGTCGAAGTTTTCAGCACGTCGGATGAGAAGCGAATCCGCTGAACGATTTCGTTCTTCGCAAGATCGAACGCATACAAGCGCGCGACGGCCGCATCGAGCATCCAGACGCGGTCGAGTCCGTCGATCGCGATCCCTTGAATCGACACAAGCCGATCGTCGCCGGCGTTCTTCTGATGTAGCGCGAGGTTCGGCACCGGCTTGAGCTGATCGCCGACAAGCTCGACACACGTCGCGGCGACGTCAACCCACCTCGGGAAGGTGAGGAAGATTCGCCCGCTTTTCGAGAGGGCAATCCCAGCGGGCATCCCGCCTTCAAACTGCGCGATACACTGGAGCTTCGCATCGCGCTTTCCGAGCGCAGGTCCGCCCTTCACGATCGGTAGTTCGCGGTCATGAACCACCCGCAGCTGCCCATTTGCAGTCATGGGAAGCGCCATCAAGATGAGAATAAGAAGTCGCATCTGCTCCGATCACTTCGCGCGTGACATCAAATCATCCACGGCCGGCGCCAGGGCTTCGAGATAATCGTCGCCCTTCGGTGTGTTCGTCAGCGCGACGATGATGTAATGCCGTCCTCCGCCGGTCACCAGGGCACAATCGTGCAGCCAATTCTCCCACGTGCCCCACTTGCGGATGATCTGCACGTCGCGGCCCTTCAATCCCTTCACAAACTTGATGTCGTCGTGCGGGATGTCCGGCGTGGCGAAGATCTCGCGCATCTTTTTCGATGCTTCTGGCGAGACCAATTTTCCTTGCTCGAGCATGAGGAAATAGCGCAGCAGCTGACGAACCGTGGCGGCGTGAGAGTTGTCGGCGACCGGACTGCCGTAGCGCTCCTTGTCCGCACCGTAATGCTTGCCCACCCAGATCCCCCCACCGTGATCTTTGTCGTAGAAATGATACTGCGGGAGATCGAGCACCGCCTGAATCTTCTTCAGGCCCAACTTGTGCGAATACTTCGACGCCATCTCGTTGTTTGACGCCTTCGCCATCATCCCCAGCTCGTGCGCAACAGTCGGATCGAGCGAAGTCGCCGCCTGCGGATGCAGCTGAAAGTACGCGAGGAGAATCCCCACCTTCGCGACGCTGGCGGCGTATTCCTCGTGATCGGGATGGATGAGCGCGAGGTGCAGATTGTTCAAATCGAGCACACCGACATTCGTCTCTTCAGGTTTGATCCCGAGCTTCTCGCGCAGTTTCGAATCGATCGCTTCCACTTGCTTCTGCAGCCCCGGATCGACCGGCGTGCTGTAATCGAGCGTGTAGTTCTCGAATGGCTGCGTTGACGGCGCCGCCTGAATCGAAATCGCGAGGCAGACTACGAGCAGCATTGCGGTCAGGTGGATCATGCCGACACATCTTGGTCGTTGCGGTTCTCCTTGCAAGAAAAAGATTATCGCGAAGGCGCGAAGACTCAGGAAGGCTCACGAAGGGAGACACTTGGATCACTTCTTCGCGAACCTTCGCGCGCCTTCGCGTCTTCGCGAGAACCTGACTCATCCCCACTTTGGTACTGCCTCCTCGGTGGCGGCGATCAGAGCCGTCAATGTTGGTGATAATCGCGTTTTGATGCGATCCAGCATGATCCGACCGATCGTAAAGACGCTGCATTCATTTCGTGTGCTACTGGA
>JAICIO010000139.1 GCA_025924315.1 Phycisphaerae bacterium | reverse complement strand
CGGTCCAACCCCACCACCCCCCGGCCCGGGGGGGTTTTGTGGGGTGCGATCCCCCCCACGGGTTTTCCGCGGCAACAAAAATACCGGGTGCGCTTACCCCCACCCTACGAAAGCAGAATCCCGCTTCGGTAAAGCAGATTACGTTTAGAAGACTTGCTCAAGGATGAGCCAAATGAACTTGATGCGGAGCATCACCGTTTTTCTTATAGTTTTGGTCGGGCTGATTGGGCTTACGGGGTGTGCGGAAAAAATCCCACCCTACGGATCCGAACGACAACTTGCATTGGCGACGACGCATCGCCAGGCGTGGGCCGTCGCTCCGGTGCTGGACCTGAGCGGTCAGCAGATCGATCCGATCCTGCAGTCGGATCTGGTCTACCAGCAGCTGCAGACGGTGCACGGGTTGACCGTGATTCCTGTGGACCGCGTCGTCGAAGTGTTTGTCGGTTTGAAAATTGAAAAGATCCAGACCGAGGAGCAGGCGCAGCTCGTGTGCGAACTGCTCGGCTGCGACGCGCTGCTCGTCACGAGCGTGACCGCGTATGACCCGTACAACCCACCGAAGATTGGTGGGTCGATGCAGCTGTTCGCCCGAAACGGAACATTCGCGCAGCAGGCGTCGCATGTGGATGCCCGCGAACTGGCGCGACGCGCGTCGCCTCCGCAGGATCAAGACGCGCTGCCGCAGACCGGATCGTTCCTGCAGGCCGTCGGGATGTACGACGCCGCGAACGGTTCCGTGCGGGACGCGTTGATGGAATACGCCAAAGGGCGGAATGATCCGGTCGGGCCTCTGAAGTCGAAAGAGTATTTGATGAGCATCGATCGCTACGCGGGGTTCGCGTACCACCAGCTCATCGAAGATCTGCTCAGCCAGATGCGGCCGAAGCAGAAGTAGTGCGTGGGGCTTTGTTCGTGGGGCACCAATTCATTCTGGTGCGGGAGTTTCGATGGAAGGTATGAAGACGCTGTCGCTTGTGAAGGGCAAGGAACATTTCTGCTTTCGCTACGAGATTGGCCAGGAGGCCAAGGTGCTCGATGCGCTCATCGAAATGGTCAATCGCCGCGAGCTTTGCTTCGATTGGTTTGACGCGGCGGTCCTCTCTCATCAGCTCGGTCAGCATTTAGCGAAAGAATTGAAGACCTTTTTGCCGAAGAAAGCAGCGTGAAGATTATTGGATCATCAAAAGGTCATCGCTCCGCCTGCGGGTTGAGCGACGAACGCATGATGATCCAGTAGTCCGTCTGACCCACAGTCTTCGCCGACTGAGACAGTCAAACGTCTCGCCCGCAGAACGAGGATCGGTCTGCGTGTGGGCCACCCGGATCGCCGGCCGTGTGGCATTTAGCCCCTGTTATGTTCGCGTGCCACAACCGGTACCTATGAACAGCGCACCCGTCTCTCCTCTGCAGTCGCAACCGATCGAGAAGAACTTTTCTCCGCTCGTGAAGCAGTTCCTCGATTACCTGCGGCTCGAAAAGCATTTCAGCGATTACACCGTCAAGAGCTACGGTGCGGACCTGATCCAGTTCAGCCAATTCCTCAATGGTGAAATTGGCGCCCAACATCAACAACCGCAGCAGGGCGAATCCAAACGCAGCAACGAAGGCCCTCAAGCCCTCGACGCCAAGCTGCTCAAGTGTGAGCCGCTGACCGTCCGCGAGTTCCTGGCGTATCTCTACGCTCAGAACTACACGAAGAGCACGACGGCGCGAAAGCTCGCGACGCTCCGCAGCTTCTACAAGTTCCTGATCCGCCGCGGACAGCTCAGCGTCAATCCGCTTAGCACGATCCGCACGCCGAAGCAGGAAAAGCGGCTGCCGAAGTGCCTCGACCTCGAACAGGTCCAGAAGCTTCTCGATGCGCCGGGCGACGCGGATCTGCTCAGCGCTCGCGACAAGGCGATGCTCGAAATCCTCTACAGCTCCGGCATTCGCGTGAGCGAGCTGGTCGAGCTCGAGATGACCGACCTCGATCTGAACGAAGGTGTGCTTCGCGTGAAGGGCAAAGGTCGCAAGGATCGCCTCACGCCGATCGGCTCGCAGGCGATCAAGGCGGTGCAGCGCTACTTCGAGCTTCGCGCGATTGATCCGCGCAGCCAGCAGCCGCAGCACACCGGTCGCGTGTTCTTGAACAAGCACGGCCAGCCGCTCAGCACGCGCTCCGTCCGCCGCAAGCTCGACAAATATCTCGTCGAAGCCGGCCTCGATCCGGGCATCAGCCCGCACACGCTGCGTCACAGCTTCGCGACGCACCTGCTGAACAACGGCGCTGATCTGCGCAGCGTCCAGGAGCTGCTCGGCCACCAGTCGCTCAGCACGACCCAGATCTACACGCATCTGACGACGAGCCGGATGAAGGAAGTCTACGACCAGGCCCATCCGCGGGCCGACGCTCCGACGATCCCGCATCCCGCCTCGCCCAAGAGCGACGGTCCGAACTATTACCCGGCGAAGGCCGGTTGATCGTCGGATCACAACGACAGGAAGAAACGAAAAAGGACGCGGCCGCTCTCGGCGCCGCGTCCTTTCGTTTTCAAAATTCATTTCGCTTTACGAAAGCTATGCGCGCGGAACTTGGCGTCGCCGGCCTTGCTCCTGGATCGGCGGTATTTGGCTGTCTCTCGGCGGCTTCGGACGCGGCAGGCGCGCGGATTGTTCTTCGGCCAAGGCGAGCGCTTTGACGGTGTCGGGCAACTGCGGGAAGGTCGTCTCCGCAGAATGGAAGCGGAACGCCGCGGTGAGGTCGCCAAAGGTCCGTCGTCGCCACGCGGTGATGTTCAGCTCGCGCACGCCGGTGATCTTTTCGCAAAACTGCAGGATCGACGTGTGATCGAACGGCTGGCTGCAGACCCATCCTCCGGCGGTCCACGGAGAGACGATGATGCACGGCACGCGGAATCCACTGCCGATCGGCTCGCCGTTGACGAATTCACCCGGGGTTCCGATGGGAGGCGTGAGCGGGGGAACGTGATCGAAAAGGCCGTCGTTCTCGTCGTAATTGAGAATGAATGCGGTCTTGGCCCAGACCGCGGGATTGGCGGCGATCGCGTCAATCGTCTTAGCGACAAACGCAGCGCCCGCGGCCGGCATGTGATCGGGATGTTCTGAAGCGAACCTTGGCGGCATGATCCAGCTGACCGTCGGAAGTCGATCGTTTAAACAGTCCTGGGCAAACTCCTTGTAGCTGTCCGCCTTCATTCCCTTGATCCGCAACGGCGAGTCAGCAGGCGACTGATAGAACTGCTCGAAGTGCCCGAGCATGTTGAATGGATAATGCCCCGGCGTGTCGGTCATCTGGGTATCAACGTTTTTGTCGAGCGGTTGGTTGTAAACCTTCCAACTCACGCCCGCCGCTTCCAGGCGCTGGGCATATGGCGTCCACCTGAACTTGTTGTCCCTATTGCGAATCATCGGCCCGCCGTGATGGCCCTCCGGATCGATCGTGCCAGTCATCCAATACATGCGGTTGGGCCAGGTCGGGCCGAGAACCGAGCAGTGATATCCGTCGCAGATTGTAAAAGCCTCGGCCAGCGCGAACTGGAAGGGGATGTCGTCGCGTTTGAAGTACCCCATGCAAAACGGACCGTTCGGACCGTCGGCTTTGCGATGCGCCTTGAGCCAGTTGTCCATCCTGCCGTTGTTCCACGAGGCGTGCTGGCAACCCCACGAGTGGCTGGTGCTCGGAACCTTTTGCGCGCTGGTGCTTTTCGTGTCCAGATGAAATGGCATGAGCACGCCGCCCGCGCTGTGCTCATCGGGTTGGTGGAAGACTGATCTGCCGTGCGACAGCATCAGGGCAGTCGGATCTCCAAAACCGCGCACGCCCGCCATCGTGCCGAAGTAATGATCGAACGAACGATTCTCCTGCATGAGCAGGACGACATGCTTCACGTCGCGCAGCGAACCGGTCGCCGGAACCGATGGCGACGTCGCCGCCAACGCACGTCGCACATTCGGCGGCAAAAGCGTGGAGGCAAACGCTGCAGCCGCCATCTTCGCGCTGTTTCCAAGAAGTCGCCGCCGGGTCAGTTGATCGCTGTTCATCGTCAATTGCTTTACAGGTGAATGCCGTGGTCGTTTACAGGAATGTCGACGCGGCCGCTATGGTATGAGGATATGCAGAATCAACTTCCGCGTCCGCCGCGCTAGCCAATGCCAACTTGTTCATCCGTCGTCTTCGCCACCGACCAAAGCACGAAGAGCGGCGCGAGACGGCCGATCAGCATCACGAGCGAAAGCACATGTAAACCCGTGCCGACGATCGACACCGGCTCGTGGGCAATCCCGACATTGCTCATCGCGCTCACCGCGAGAAAGAGCAACCGATCCATCGGCTGATCCGGATCACTCTGCAGCAGCACGAACATCGCGAGTGTTATGACGACGAAATACGCGACGATCCAAACAACCGCGATCCCAAATCCGCGGCCGGGCGCTCTGCCTCGCAACGAATCCCAAACGCCCTGAAAAAATCGCACGAGCGTCGTTGCTTTCAGTCCGCTGCCGGCGCTGCCGGAGTTTCCGCCGATGATCATCAGCAGCATGACGAACCACGCGAGCACGCGCGTGTAGATCACCGCGATGGGCAAGCCCGGGCTGCGTGCGTTCAGCGAGATCGCCGACGCACTCGCGAGGCTGCTCATGCCGTTCCATCCGCGGATCCAGAGGATGATCGCTCCGCCGAAGATATAGAGCGCCGCCGTCGAGACCAGCACGATCGCCGTATGCCGCGCGAACGGTCGCTTCCGACGAAGCGCCCCGACGATATCGAGCAACACCGGAACCCCCAGTCCGCCAATGATCGCCAGCGGCAAGAGAAGCACGTGAAGAACCGGCTGCGTGAGCGTCGGCGTTCCGCCGATCCACGCGCCGCTGTTCCCGAAGGCGCTGGTCGTTTGAAAGATCGCCTCAAATGCCGGGGTGTGCGTTACTAATCCATTCAACCACCCCAGTAGCAGCGCGATCAGCTGCAACACGATTGCTGTCGTGAACACCTGCTCGTCCGTGTACGGCAACCGCATGATCCGCACGAGCGCAAGCCCGCCAGCGATCAGCGCGAAGAGCGTTCCGCCGACGGTCAGAAAAAAAATCGTGAGCTGCCCCGGCAGCTTGTACGTGTCGATGTCGTGCGCTTGTTGAAAGCCCGTGAGCGTCGCGGCGTTGATCGTGCTGAAAATCGCGCGATCGACCGTCAGCTCATTTCCGCGCGTCATCGATCCAGGCAGGCGCAGCACGCAGAATCCGGCTGAGAGCATCAGGACGAACGCCCACAGCAGTGAGCCCATCCATCCGCCGCTGCCGTCTGATTTCGTCGCGTTCACCGGGTTATTTGTGGTAGACCTTGCCGGGGTCGAAGATTTTTTTGCCGACGTTTTTCCACTCTTCGCTGCCGGTTTGATACTCATTGTAGAAGCACGAGTAATACCCCTCGTGACACGCTCCGCCAACCTGCTCGACTTTGATCACGAGCGCATCTTTATCGCAATCCGTGAGGATCGCCCTCACATGCTCGAAGTGTCCGCTCGTCTCGCCCTTGAGCGCGAGCCTTCCGCGACTTCGGCTATAGGAATGTACCTTCCCTGTCGCGATCGTCTTCTCGATCGCTTCGCGATTCATCCAGAACATCGCCAGCACTTCGCCAGACTTGTGATCCTGAATGATCGCAGGGATCAGGCCATTGCTATCGAGTTTCAACCGATCCAACTGCGCGTCCATGGCAATACTTTTCGGCCATCGGTTGCATTTGTCAAACGAACCCGGAAACCGCGAACGCGCGAAGTCCGCGAAGAACAGACGCGAAGAAAGGCTCTATCTGTTTTCCTTCGCGGCCTTTCTTCGCGTCCTTCGCGGTTGCATTTGATTTGTCAAACTGCGTCGATTCCCATAGCATCGACGACTCGACTGATTTGCCGCGAAGGAGACTCGATAATGGCGAAGAAAACGGTTGCGGATGTGGATGTGAAGGGCAAGCGCGTGTTAATGCGCGTCGATTTCAACGTGCCGCTGGAAGGCGATCAGATCACCGACGATCGTCGCATCGCCCAAGCGCTTCCGACGATCAAGAACGTTCTCGAGCGCGGTGGAAAGCTCATCCTCATGAGCCACCTCGGCCGTCCCAAGGGCGCCGTCAATCCGAAGTATTCGCTGAAGCCCGTCGCCAACAAGCTGGGTGAATTGCTGGGCAAGTTCGTCCGCTTTGCGCCAGACTGCATCGGCCCCGATGTCGAAAAACTCGTAAACGGACTTCCCGACGGCGACGTGCTTCTGCTCGAAAATCTCCGTTTCCATCCCGAAGAAGAAAAGAACGACCCGAATTTCGCCGCGCAACTCGCCAAGCTCGGTGACCTGTACGTGAACGACGCGTTCGGCACCGCCCATCGCGAACACGCCTCAACCTTCGGCGTCCCGCAGGCCATGCAGGGCAAGCCGCGCGTCATCGGCTTCCTCATCCAGAAGGAACTGAAATTCCTCGGCGACGCAATCACCAACCCGCAGCGGCCGTTCGTCGCGATCCTTGGCGGGGCGAAAGTCTCTGACAAAATCAACGTGATCGAAAAGCTTTTGCAAAAGGCTGACACGCTCCTCATCGGCGGGGCGATGGCCTACACCTTCTTTCTCGCGCAGGGCAAGCAAATCGGCAAGAGCCTCGTCGAGCGCGACAAAGTTGATCTCGCCAAAGGCCTGCTCGAAAAGTCCGGCGGAAAGATCATGCTGCCGGTTGATACCGTCATTTCGGACCAGATGACCGATGACGCCCAGACGCAAGTCGTCGAAGGCAACATTCCGGACGACATGGAAGGCTTCGACATCGGCCCGAAGACCGCCAAGATCTACCACGACGAAATCGGGAAAGCGAAAACGATCATCTGGAACGGCCCGATGGGTGTGTTCGAAAAAGAACCGTTCGAAGACGGCACGATGGAGATCGCCGAAGCCGTCGCCCAGGCGACACAGAAAAACAACGCCACCAGCATCATCGGGGGAGGCGACAGCGCCGCCGCGATCGAAAAATTCGACCTCGCCGACAAAGTCAGCCACGTCAGCACGGGTGGTGGCGCGTCGCTAGAGTTCCTGGAAAACGGCCACTTCACGACGCTGGATATTCTCGACTAGATTCAAATTACGCAGAAAACAAACGCGAAATCGCAAGCGACCGTCGATAGCCTTCGCGGCAGCGGAGGTCGCTTGCGATTTCGCGTCTTTTTTTGGTGCTAGATTCTCGGCAGCGCGCCGGTCTTCTTGACGGTCGCCGGGTCGGCAATCTTCGTCGGCACGAGGTGCTCGGGCTGCAGGTGCTTGCCGAGGATCATCTGGTACAGATCGATCGTCGCCATCTTGCAAAGCTCATCGTAATCCTTGAAGAGCACCGTCGCCGGGGCGTCGAGCTTGAGCACGCCTTTGAGGTTCGCCTTCTTCAGCGCGCCGACGCGCTTGAACAGCGGCGGGTGCGTGTCGAACCAGCTGGTTTTACTCGTGAGAATCGCAGCGTCGAGCTTTTGTTTCATGTCCGGCGGAAGATGGCCTTTCAGCAGTTTCGTCGCGAGGACGAGGTCGTCGGGCAGCTGGCGCTTCTGCCAGCCGAGTTTCGCCTTCGTGATCGCGAGGCGAAACGCGGCGTCGAGTGTGGGAAGATCCTGCAGCGCCTTGCCGGCGGCCTCGCTTCCGACGATTCGCGCGGCATGACTGTCGGCGTCGAACTCCGCCTGCCGCGAAAGGTTCATGGTCAGCGCGTGGCTTACGATTGCCATGCCTTTCATCGCGACGCGCGCGATGCCGATGACCATTTTGGTGATGACGCCGATGAGGATCGGCATCCAATGGCCGCCGTTGTTCACCGCGCCGTCGAGCACGCCATCGATCGACGTGCGCTGCCACGCCATGCGCGCGAACCACGCGTTGATGCGATGCACAAGATACGACAGCCGCATCGAGCTGCCCTGCGAAAAGTGGCCGAGCTCGTGCGCGATCACGCCGGTGAACTCGCGAAGATCCATCGTCGCCGCGAGCGGAAGGCCGAGCGTCAGCACGAGCCGGCGGTTAAGCAGTCCGAAGATCCCGTTATCGAGCACCGCGGCGGCGTTGGGCTCGGCCGCGATCGCGATGCGCTGTGGCCGCGGTGTGCGCATCACGTCGCACAGCTTATCGACATACGCAAAGAGCAGCGGCTGCTCGCGGCGATCGACCCAATACTGTTTCGGCCGCCGCTTCGGCCGCCAAAAGAGCGGCATGATCATCGCCAGCACAAGCAACCCGCCCGCGACGATCGGCGCGACGTACACAATCCCCATGAAGATCACTGCGCGTCCCGAAGGAACCGCGGTGACCATTCCCACGCAGTTGATCGCGTACTCATACGTCAGCCACGCCGCCGCGACGATGACGCCAAAGTAAACCAGAGGCAAGAGCACGACTAGCACCGCGACGAAGAGTAGGCCAACCCGATAGCCAAACGGAACCGACCGCCGCTCGAGCGTGCCCTCAAACGCCATCGCGAGTTGCGTTCCCGTGACTGCCTGCACTGGCGAAGTAGCAGGCGAAGGTACCGTGACTTTCACTGGCGCCTTCGTCGGCGCAGAAACTTTCGACGGCGACGTGTTTGCGACAAACTTGTTCACTTCCACGGGACCCCCGTGAGCCAAATGGTCGAAATGCAAACGACGCTGGGGATGGTGCCAATTCGGGCGGGAAGACGCAAGCGCGTTCCGTCGGCGCGCCACTAAAAAGGCATCGCCGGCGCATTGCTGCGCCGGCGATGTGGTTTCACCTGCTGTATTGCGAGCGGTTTACCCCGTCAAAAGCGGCCCGAGCGCATGCAGCATTTCTTGAAAGCATTTGTTCGATCCGCATGGGCAAGGATCGTTTCGGCCGAGCTTTTCGATCAGCTCTTTGTCTCCATGGACGATCCGCACTCCGCGCTTTACATGCGTTTCCGACGGAAATCCCCGGCGACGTTTACTCGTGCGCTCGAAAGCAGGGCTGATCGCCGAATTGATCGTGTTGATGGTGCACGGGACACCTCCACATCGTTTTGACTGTTGATTCTGATTAAAGGGACGTCGATCACGATCGGCGCGTTATATAACGTCGATCGGTCGACAAACGGCGGGATGACGTCGAATGAGTCGCATGGCTCACCTTGTCGAAAAGCGCGCAATCGCTCGACTGCTAAGCACCAGATATACGATGCGATCGTCGATTTCGCAATCAAAACTCGCGAAGCGAGCCAGACGGGTTACGTGAAGAGCGAGATTATTTCAAACATCAGCAGAAGCATGATGAGCTGGGCGCTGATTGCTACAGCGGTGGAATGCGGGACGCCGAGGTACCGCCGAATCGCCATGCGAAAGCGATAGGTGATCGCCAGCAGGATTACCCACGGCAGGACCGGCATGAGATCGTAGCCCAAGTCTTCGATCTGCCAGATGGCGCGCCAACTTGCTGGCTGATTGGCGAGGTGGCGGAGGGTCGACATCGCGATCTGGAAGATCGCCAGCCAGATGACGATATCAGCGCTGTAGATCGCCACGCGCAGGTGGTGCCAGGGTTGGATGGCGGCACGGCGCATCGAAGCGCGCAGCAGCATCAGGTAAAGCGCCGCATACCATGGCCAGAATATGAGGACGATTGAGATGTATCGTGCCGACGACGCGAAGACGTTGCCGCGAGCCAGCGCTGCCACGGGAAGGTCAGACCAGGGAAAGGGTGTTTGGTCATAGATGAGCTTGAAGGTGGGTGGCGGACAGAGCGAATCAATGTAGCGTTGTGCCGACCCCCATTGCTTTATCGCATCGAGCGTGTCTTTGTCGGTTGTGCCTTTCAGATACAAAGCGGTTTGGGAGCGCTGGTAAAGTTGTGCTTGCCAGGTGCCGTAGAAATCTATCGCATAATCCACAAGTGCGGCCGTTAGGCAGACCAGAACGACAATGAGCCAATACGCGATGAGTCGGCCGACGCGCGGTGCCTGCACCGGGGAGAGCCGGCGCCAAAATCGCCGCGGAAAATACCCGTGCAGGAAGGTGAGTAGGAACGATCGGATGTTGCGTTCGGGATGATGCTCAAACAGATAGGGATGCTTGCGCTTGGCGGGGTCAAGGAGTTCGTCCCACTCGAACTTCGCGCCGCATTCCGGGCAGCGCGATTCCACCAGCCCGCGGAGGTTGTACTTGCACAGAGGACAGGGGACATCCTGAACGAGCGGGGCGCGGGCGATAGGTTGATCTGCGTCAGCGGTCACACTGCACGAATACGGACGGCCACGGCGAGTACGGACGCGTGCGTCGTCGACGCAAATTGACGCCGCGAGGTCAACCGTTGGGTGGTTGGCGTCTCCGGGTGCTGCCGCCATCGGCATCTTTTGCCGACCGCAGATATGCCGAATTCGTCGCGCGCGACCGCGAGATTGGATTCCCGGGGACGTCGAAGCCAAAGCGAAGGTTGACTGGGATCGCGGGTTCACCACACTGTTGTGCGGAAAGGTTCCGCATGACCGCAGACCCGTTCAACACGACGCAACCGCTCATCGCCGCTTCGATTCTTTCTGCCAGGTTCGAGAAGCTTGGGGCGGAGATTGATGAAGTGCTTTCCGGGGGATGCGACTTTCTTCATCTGGATGTGATGGACGGCCACTTCGTGCCGAACATCAGTTTTGGGCCGGCGGTCACCGCGGCGACGCGGCGGTCGACGAAGGCGTTTCTGGATGTCCATTTGATGATCAGTGAGCCTGTGCGCTATGCGCCCGCGTTTGTGAAGGCGGGGGCGGATGCGATGACGTTCCACGTTGAGGTGACCGACGACGTCGCGAAGACGGCGCGGGAGATGCGGGCAGCCGGCTGCAGGCATGTCGGGATCACGCTGAATCCGGCGACGGCGGTGGAGCGCGTGTTTCCGGCGCTGGAATTCGTGGATCACGTTTTGGTGATGAGCGTTGTGCCTGGGTTCAGCGGTCAGAAGTTTATGGCGGAAGCGCTGCCGAAGTCTGAGATCATCAAGAAGCGGCTGCGCGCGAATCAACGGCTCGAGATCGATGGCGGGATCAATCCGGAGACGATTCCCTCGGCGCGGGATGCGGGGGTGGATTGGTTTGTAGTAGCGAGCGCGATCTTCGATCATCCAGATCGCGTGAAAGCCATCAGCGAATTACGAGATCAGCTCTCGCGATAGAGAATAATGATGTCGAGGTTGTTGACATGACGCGAGTCACGCTGATCCATGCAGGCCCCACGCCGTGGGATGAAGAAGACCGCATGGCGGGCGGGCAGACGTTGCCGCTGGTGGAGGATGCGCTGGCGAAGATTAGCGAGCTGGCGCAGTCGATTTCGCCGGCGCCGACGGCGATTTATTTCTGCAAGACCAATGAGGCGTCGAACGAAGTGGCGAAACTGCTCGGCGGAATTTTCAAATTGCGTCCGCGCGACAATGAGCAGTTGAATGGTTTTGAATTGGGCTTGTGGGAAGGATTGACCCGGGGAGAGCTGCGACGCCGGTTTCCCTCGGTTTTTCCACAATGGGAAGAGAATCCGCTGTCGGTGAATCCGCCGGATGGGGAGACGCTGCCGGAAGCAATCGAACGGATTCACGCCGGCGTTGTGAAGGTGCTGAAGCGCAACCGCGGCGGGTCAGTTGTGCTCGTGATGCGGCCCTTAGCATTACAGATTGCGCTGGGCGTGTTGCGGAACGAAAGTCCCGAGGTGATCGCGGGACACTTGCACAACACTACCGCGATGGAGACGATTGAACTTGACGACGCTTTATTTCAGATGTTGCTTTCGTAGGGTCCGCTTCAGCGGACCGGTTACTTGTTGCGTGAACAGATGAATAACCGGTCCGCTGAAGCGGACCCTACAAGAGATTATTGTTCGAGGTATTGATCATGTCGCAGGATCAAGGCGCAGGCACGAAGAAGGAAGGCATCCCGGAAGGTTTGTGGATGCGCTGCCCGGAGTGCGGCGACATGCTGTATCGCAAGGTCGTCGAGGAAGCACTCGATGTCTGCCCGAAGTGCGACTATCACTTCCGAATCTCGGCGCGGAAGCGCATCGAACAACTCGTCGATCCCGGCAGCTTTGAGGAAATGTTCGACGACATCGAGCCGGCCGATCCCCTGAAGTTCGTTGATAAGAAAGCGTACAAAGATCGCCTCGCGGGCGAGCAGAAGAAAACCGGCAACAGCGACGCGGTCATCTGCGGGAAGGGCTTCATCAAAGGCCGCCCAATGATGGTGGCGGTGATGGATCCGACGTTCATGATGGGCTCGATGGGCTCGGTCGTCGGCGAGAAGATTACGCAGACAATCGAGGCCGCGGCTGAGGAAGGGCTTCCGCTGATCATCGTGAGCGCGTCAGGTGGCGCTCGCATGCAGGAAAGCACCTTGTCCCTGATGCAGATGGCGAAGACGAGCGCGGCGCTGGCAAAGCTCGATGAATCCGGCGGATTGTTCATTTCGTTGCTCGCGGATCCAACCACCGGTGGCGTGACGGCGTCCTTCGCGATGCTGGGTGATTTCATCATCGCGGAGCCGAAGGCTCTGATCGGGTTTGCGGGACAGCGCACGATCTGGAATACGATCAAGGTTGAGCTTCCCGAAGGGTTTCAGCGCAGCGAATTTCTCCAAGAGCACGGGTTCATCGATTTCGTGGTACATCGCAAAGATCTCCGCAATGAGATCGCGCGGCTGGTGGACTTTTGCGGGAAGCCGGAATCGGTGCGCTGAAATTCCTCGCCGCGCGTCATTCTGAGCGAAGCGAAGAATCTCGGGTTCGAGAGTCGTTCTTGACGTGGAGATCCTTCGCTTCGCTCAGAGTCTGTGATTTTTTGCGTGGCGAGGGCGTCTCGCCCTCGCATTTGCGGCTACCGCCGCGTTCGCGAGGGCAAGATGCCCTCGCCACGCTGAAAAGATCACACGCTCTCAGGATGACGACAGCTCGCGGTCTCACGACTATGACGCGCCTGAACGTCCTGTTCATCGGCAACAGTTTTACTGCTCGAAATGATGTGCCGGGTCTGGTTGCGCAGATGGCGGAGGCTGCCGGCGCGCATCTCGATCACGAGCTGCTCAGTATCGGCGGGGCGTCGCTGCGGACCCACTGGAACAAGGGCGTCGCGACGAAGCGGATCGAAGAAGGTGGTTTCGATTTCGTCGTGCTTCAGGAGCAGAGCACACTGCCGATCAAGAACGCTTCGCGGATGCGCGAGAATGTGCTGCTCTTCGATCCTGTGATTCGAGGTGCAAAATCGAAGACGGCTCTTTATATGACCTGGGCTCGAGCGCACGCGCCCGATTCGCAAGCGGCGATTACTGAAGCGTATACATCCGTCGGAAAAGAAATTGGCGCGACCGTGATCCCGGCGGGTCTCGCCTGGAAAAAAGTGCTCAATGAGCCCAAACATCCGGTGCTCCATGATCGCGACGGCAGCCATCCAACGCTCGCGGGATCGTATCTGGCGGCGTGTACGATGTTGGAGGCGCTGTTCGAGCTGAATCCCGTCGGAAATGAATTTGAGGAGCCCACACTGTCCAATGGAGACCGAACTCTTCTGCAACGCGCCGCGCATTCGGTCAAAGTACGAAAATCGGGGAAGCACCGAAAAAGAAACGCATGATTTGCACGTTGGTGAAATTACTCACACTGGGTAGTATGCTTTCCTTCCGGTTCAGGTTATTCAATTCGAACTCTTCAAAGGAGGCTCGTATGCGTCATCTCTTTGCAGCACTGCTGGCGGTTGTGTTGATTGCCGGCGGAGCGATGTGGGTCAGGGCGGATGATAAGGCCGCGTCCAGCGACAAGAAGACGATCGAAGGCGAACTCGTCGACATGCACTGCTACGCCAAGGGCGAAAAGCACGGTGAATCGCATGCCGACTGCGGGAAGAAGTGCCTCAAGGGCGGCGAGAAGGCCGGCGTGCTTTCGGATGGCAAAGCCATCACGATCGACACCGACGGCAAGGCGCTGGCAGACTACTGCTCGCAGACCGTGCGCGTGACTGGCGCGGTTGATTCGGACAACAAGACCATCAAGCCGGACAAAGTCGAAGTGAAGGACGGCGACAACTGGAAGGAAGTCAGCCTGACCGCCGGCGATAGCGACAAGAAATAAGCTATTGTTGCTTGCTCGAATTCAAAGAAGGACGCGCGATTCGTCGCGCGTCCTTTTTTAGTTGGAACCGCCAAGACGCCAAGACGCCAAGGAACAAAAATTTTCACTTTCTTTTTTCTTGGCGACTTGGCGTCTTGGCGGTTCCATTTATGTGTGCAGCGCGCTTTCCACCGACTTCACTTCGACCTGCTCATTGCGTGACAGATCCGCGAGCGTTTGCTTGCCCATCACCGCTTTGATCTGCACGCGGCCGTCGGTGAATTGGCGATCGTGCACGCGCGTGTGCGTTTCGATGAACGCGATGAGCTTGCCGTTCGTCACGTCCGCTTCGAGCGTCACATCCACCTGCTGGCCGAGAACTGCGCGATACACGGATTCCTGTAGCTGCAGCAAACCTTTCCCCGTTTTCGCACTGATCGG
>JAICIO010000138.1 GCA_025924315.1 Phycisphaerae bacterium | reverse complement strand
TTCCCGGCCGCCCCACCGCCACGCGCCGGGCGTCAGCGCGCCGCGCGCGCCAAGACGGCCGCCCGGGGCGGCGCTCGGGCACGGCCGTGAAGCGAGCGGATGACATTTGAGTTTGAGCGCGATATCCCTACTGCGATGCCCGAAATCGATCTGCCTCTGCGATATCGAACGCCCGAGAGATGGGCGCCGGGCGTGCTGTCCAATTCCCTCGCCCTCCTCAACGATCACGCGCATCTCGAAAAGAAGGCCGCGACCAATGCGCTCGAATTGCTCAACCGCTGGCCCGAGCCAAACCCGCCGGAGAATTGGGTGACGGCGATCACCGCCGTCGCACGCGATGAAGTCGACCATCTCGCAGTCGTCACGCGCCTGCTCGCACGGCGCGGCGGGAAGCTTACCAAGTCCCATTCAAATCCTTATGCGAGCGAATTGCACAAGCTCGTCCGCAAGGGCCTCGGACCAGAGGAGCTGATCGATCGCCTGATGATCTCCGCCCTCATCGAGGCGCGCTCGTGCGAACGGTTCAAACTGCTCGGTGACGCGGTCGAAAATGATCCGGAGCTTCGCAAGCTCTATCGCGGCCTGTGGGCGAGCGAGCACGGCCACTATCGCACGTTCATTCAGCTGGCCGAGCAATTGCTGCCCGCGAACGTCGTGCAGAAGCGGTGGAGCGAAATGCTCGACGCGGAAGCGGAAATTATTCAAACGCAACCACCGGGCCCGCGGATGCACAGCGGCGCGCCCTGATCCATCTTGTGATCGAATCGAATAAGATGCCATGATGCCGGTTACCGTGCGCATCGCGAGCGCGAGTGACGCCGAACTTCTCGACTTCGTAACGCCCGGCGTATTCGACCTCCCCGTCGATCCAAAACTTCGCGACGAGTTTCTGCGCGATCCACGCCATCATCTCTGTATTGCGCTCGATGGGGATCGCGTCGTGGGGATGGCATCAGCGGTGCACTACGTTCATCCCGACAAGCCGCGTCAACTTTGGATCAATGAAGTCGGCGTGATCGAATCGCATCGGAATCAAGGCATTGGGAAAATGCTCGTGCGCGCACTTCTCCACCTCGCGTGCGAGCTCAACTGCAGCGAAGCGTGGGTCCTCACAGATCGTGAAAACCAGATCGCCCAACGACTCTACAGCACCTGCGGCGGAGAACCACGCGAGCAAGTGATGTTCACCTTCAAACTTGAAAGAGAATCCCGATGATCCGCGAAGCCACTCGAAATGAGGTCCCCGCAATGGTTGTTCTTTCCGCACGAAAACGCCGGGAATACGCGGCATATTCCCCGCGCATGTGGCATCCTGCCTCGGACGCCGACGAGCGGCAACACGCTTTCTTCTTGGATCAGTTGAACAATCCAACCTGCCTCGCGCTCGTGCACGAAATGGACGAACGGATCAACGGCTTCATCATCGCGCGGCTTGTCGGCGCACCGCCGGTGTACAACCCCGGCGGAAAGGTGTGCATGATCGACGACTTTGTCGTCGCCGATAATGAACTCTGGGCGACGGTCGGGATCGCGCTGCGCAATGAAGCGCAGCGACGCGCCGTCGAGCGCGGCGCGGTGCTGTCGATCACTGTGTGCGGGCAACGCGATCTGCCCAAGCGAGCGGCTCTTCTTGAAGCGGACGCTCACGTCGCGTCGCAGTCGCTCACCTGATTCACAAGCGCGCAACCTCCCGCCGAACAGAAATCGCGTTTTTCAAAAAATCATCTTTCGGTGGCGGCTCGATTTATGAATTCAGCGCTGCGCATATTTCGTCAAAATCGCGCAACAGCGCCGGAGATAGGGAGAGACATGCAATGCCAACATCGCGTGACGCGCGCCAGAAGTGGAACGAGGATCGGGAAAATGGTTGACGCGGGTTTACCCCTATTGACGATTGACCGCCATTGACCGCCGTTTACCAACGCGCGCGAACTCAAAACGAAGCCAAACTCATTCGGTCAGCGATTGGGACCGCGGGATCATTGCCGCTCTGGCCCGCGCGACTTTGCGCCGAAGAGGCGCGCGTCGGCGGACCATCGGCCGGCGCCGACGATCAATAGGAAGATGAGGCCGAGCCACATCGAGAAATCGGTTCTCGCTTCGTGAAGCATGCCCCAGAGGTTGTAGTGTTTCAGCTCGGGCTGGCCGTAGTGGTGGCCCCACAAGATGGGCAGTTTCGTCGTGAGGATTGCGACGGTGATGTCAATCAGCAGTGCGATGGCGGCGAGTCGCGTCAGCAGGCCGAGCAGGATCAATGCGCCGCAGACGATTTCGACTCCGCCGACGAACGGGCCCATGGCCTGCGGCCAGGGAATGGCGGGGATTTTCGCGAAGCGTCCGGCGGCCTGCTCCGCGGGATAAATAAATTTTCCGATTCCCTCGCAGAGAAAAACCCAGCCGACGAGAATGCGGATGAGGATCACGGACGGCGCGGCAGTCGTACGATTGGTGCTCGCGAGCAAACCCATGATCGCTCCGATCTCTTACTCCCCAGCATGGGATTGTATCAAAGGCCAATCCTCAAAAGGTGAACTGGTAGCCGAGATAGCAGGTGAACTGCGTTGGGCCGTTGATGTCGCGGCCGGCGGAGAAGAGGAGGTGGTTGTGGTCGTCGAAGTTGTAGTACCCGCCGAGGTTGAAGGCGGTGTGGCCTGAGTCCCCTTCGGCAGCGGAGGTCTCGTGGAAGATTTCGCCGCCGAGCGTGAGGTGCTCGCCGAGGTCGTGCTGTACTTCCCATCCCAGACGCCAGAAATCTTTGTTGCCTTCGCCTTCATTGATCCAGAAACCACCGCCGGCGAACGTGGTCCACTCGTGGTTTTCTTCGCCCCATGATTTCTGCAGCCAGACGGGAAGGAAGAATTGCGCGCGGCCATTTCCGAGTCCGCGATCGGCGTCGCCGGTGGGCAGCTCGACGAGCGGGAAAAACCCGACCTGCGGGATCAGATCCGTCTCGTGAATGAATCGATATTTGATGCCGAGCTCAGTGTCGCTGAATCCGTATTGCGCGCTATCGCCGGTGGCCTTGTCATACGCGCCACCGACAACAAGATGCAGCTGCATGTCCGGAAGCGCGCCGTAGTTGATCTCGATCGCGGGCCCCTGGATGAAGTTGTCGCTGGAGTGGGAATCGCTCGAGTAGTTCGAGATCCCGAAGGTGTAGAACTCCCAATGGTGCAGATCGACGGGCTCGGGGTCGTCGGTGATGAAGGGAGGGCCGGCGAAAGTCGGGCGCGCGAGAAGGCAGGCCGCGAAAAATGCCGCCGCGACGATGTGCTTGCGAGAGAGAATCATCGATCACCTTCCCTTCTTGTGGCCAAACGATTTGTTTTCGGAACCCCTTGTTGTCACTGCGTCGCGAACAGTCCAAAGACGGCGGGGAACGTCGCGAGGAGCGAGAGCAAAAGAAGCACGACACACAGAATCATGAGCCCACCGGGATGTTGGATGTCCCGGCGCTTCCAGCGAAAGCGGAGGATGGCCCAGGCGACGAGCCACACCACTACGGCGACTGTCGACTTACCGGAGAGATCGCCGCTGGGATTGTAAAAGTTCAGCGCTCGCGAGACGCCTTTGAAGGCTTCGCTGAGATCGACGAGTGCTGCGAAACACGCGCACCCGATTGCGGCGGCGACGATTGCCGCCCAGGCCGGCCCAGTCGGAGAAAGATCGTCGGTTGAATTCATCGTATCGGTCACCGGACTGGGGCCGCCTTATCGATGAGCGCGCCGAACGCCCCCGCGACTGCCGCGCAGAAGAACGCGGTTGCGAAGAGAACAAGCACGGCGCGGCGGAGATTGGCGTGGCGAACCAGGAGTTGGCCGTGAAACGTGACAATCGCGGCCGCCGCCGTAATCAGGATCGGCGCGAGCCAGGCGATATGCTCTTTCCATTCCATGCCGAATTCGTGCCACTCAGCGGTCTTTGGATTGGAGACCAGGAGGTATTTCGGATAGCCCGCGAGCGCCGCGCCCGCGGGCGGCTTGGCTCGATACCACGGATAGACCCAATAGGTCCCGAGGAGGACGGTGGCCCAAACGAAGATCACCGCGACCCAACCCGCGAGTCCGATACGGCGGAGCTGGCGGCGGGCCGAATCGGGAGCGAGTCCGACGGTACCGAGATTCAGAATCGCAATGACGCCGCCAGAGAAGAGCAGCAGGAATACAGTCCCGAACATCATGCCATGAAGTGCCGTCAAGAACTCCCTGTGTCCCATCTCCATGCGGCGGATTTATATCGCTCGTATGAGATCCGTGCAACCCCTAACGACGTCCGCGCCATACCGCGTCACCGACGAAATTCGAGAGGAAATCACTTCGCGGTTCGATAGCGATAAAGGTCTGAGTTCGACGCGAAGAAGAGATCGTTACCTTTGAGGCCAAAACCGCCGGTGATGGTGACCGGCGAGTGAGCGTCGACGTGCAGCTCGTAGGTCTTCGGGTCGATGGAAAAGATGCCCTCGGCGAAAAGGCCCCAAAGTTTTCCACCCGAGCCGACAGCGAGGGAATTGTAGACGACATCGCTCACTGATTCGGGGTGCGTGTAGACGACCTGACGAGAAGCAATGTCAAAGACGAAGAGTGTCGAATCGGCCAGGCCGAAGAGCTTGCCCTCGACTGTGGTGAGATCGGTGATGCCCGATGCGCCCGAGACGGGAGACGTTTCGAAAACCTTCTTCTCCTGCTGCGGGTCCCACAAGAAGAGCGCGGCGCTTTTCTGGGTGGCATGACTTCCCCCGCCGCCGCTCACAGCGCAACCGCCGGCAATGAGGTTGCCGGCCGCGGCGAGCGAGACGACGCTCTGGTCCGGGACGACCTCTTTGTATTGCTTCACGTGGTTGCTGCTCGTATCCCACGTGACGAGCGGGCCGCCGAGCAAGCCATACCCGGGAACGGCGCCGACATAGACCAGGCCATCGGCGCCCGCGCACATCGCCATCGGTCGCCAGCTCTGGTTGGATTCTTCGAAGTTCACCAGGACGGGGTTGTCGCCGGATTTGAAAGGCTTCGCGGGATCGTAGCTTTCGAGCGGCGCTTCGCAGACGTACGTGCCCATTAAGAGCCGGTTGTTGTGACTTAGAAACGAGTAGACCTCGCCCTGCCCGACGAGGCCGACATTTTCGATGTGGGAGCTGTCGGGGTCGAAGCGCAGCAGATGCGCGGACATGTCCGTGCTGCCGTAGATCATTCCGTCCGGACCGATGGTGACACGAAACAGCGGGAGCTTTCGGCCGGGATACGCGAAGGGATGCGTGACGACTTTTTTCGTCTTCGGATCGGTCAGTTCGATCGTGTCGCCATTGACGCTCGCGACGCGTCCGTCGGTGAGCTGGTTTTTCAACGCGCCCGGCGCGACATCGGATGAGGCGATCGGTGTGACGTTCCAGCCATCGAGCTTGAATGCCTCTCCGTGTTTCCAGTCCGGAGTGATGATCTCGGCATAGACCTTGCCGTCGTTGCCTTGATAGACGCTCGTTCGCCCGGCCGTTTGATATTGCTCCGGCAGAATCTCGCGGTGCTCGCCTGTCGCGATCTCATAGGCCGCGAGGTTTCGTCGGCTCGTCCCGATGCCGACGTAAATGAAGCCATCGTCGCTGGCGGCGAGAGGTGTGCCGTATTCCTCGCGCGGATCCATGCGGCCCAGGTCTTCGAGCTTGCCCGTCTTTGGATCAGCGCGAACAAGCTTCGCGGACGGATACGTCGAGCCGTAGATTCGGCCATCGGACCCGACGGCCAATGAGTTGATGTACTGCTCGGTCGAGCTGGCCCGGCCGAGATCGGTGTACGCTCCGGTGCGCGGATCGAGCCGCAGGATGCGTGCGTCGGGAAGCGTACCAACGTAGATGTCGCCATCCGGCCCGAGCGCGAGTCCCCACGCGCCGGCGGATGAGGGCGCCGGATTTTCGTAAACGTGGTAGTTCCCGTTCTCCGGATCGATCGCCACGAGATCGAACGTGGAACCATTGTAGATGTACGACTCGTAGAGCCGCTGACTCCCGGGCGTCGGCCCCGGCCCCACAACCGATGCCAGAATCTCACCTGTTCCAACCGCGGTGCCGAGCTTGTGAAAAGTTCCGGCGCGCGCGGACAGTGCCACACCGAGAAGCGCGAGGCATAACGAGCGACGAATCAAATTCATTACGCGGCTTTACGCGATCGTGATGCTCTTGTCGAGATAGATGTCCTGGATCAAATTCAGGAGCTTTACACCTTCGGCCATTGGCCGCTGGAACGCCTTGCGACCGGAAATGAGCCCCATTCCGCCGGCGCGTTTGTTGATCACCGCCGTCCGGGCTGCGTCGGCGAAGTCATTGTCGCCACTCGCGCCGCCGGAGTTGATCAGTGGTGAGCGGCCGAGATAGCAGTTTGCTACCTGATAGCGCGTCATTTCGATCGGATGATCGCCGGGCGTGAGATCGCTGTAGACGCGCTTGTCGGTTTTGCCGAACTTCAGGGCGTTGAACCCGCCGTTCGTTTCCGGGAGTTTCTGTTTAATGATGTCGGCCTGGATCGACACGCCGAGATGATTCGCCTGGCCGGTCAGATCGGCGGCGACGTGAAAATCTTTCTCGGGCGTTTTGAACGCGCTGTTGCGAAGATAGCACCACAGGACCGTGACCATGCCGAGCTCATGCGCGCGGGCGAACGCGCGCGAGACTTCCTGGATCTGTCGATCGGATTCAGCGCTGCCAAAGTAGATCGTCGCCCCCACCGCCACCGCGCCCATCTCGTACGCCTGCTCAACGGAAGCGAACATGATCTGGTCGTACTTGTTCGGGTAACTGAGGAATTCGTTGTGGTTGAGCTTCACGAGAAACGGAATCTTGTGCGCGTATTTGCGCGCGATCGAGCCGAGCACGCCGAGCGTGGATGCGACGGCGTTGCATCCGCCTTCGATCGCGAGCTTCGCGATGTTTTCGCCGTCGAAGTAGAGCGGATTCTTTGCGAAGCTCGCGCCCGCGGAGTGCTCGATGCCTTGATCGACGGGAAGGATCGAGACGTAACCCGTGCCGGCGAGGCGGCCGTGGTTGATGATCTGCTGGAAGTTCCGCAGCACCTGCGGCCGACGATCGGTTGTTGAGAGAATGCGATCGACGAAATCAGGGCCGGGCAGGTGAAGCTGATCTTTCTTAAAACCCTTGGCGGAGTAGTTGAGGAGGCTGTCAGCTTCAGATCCGAGCAGGTCGGTGATCTTGGACATGATTCATCCTTTCGATTTCAAAAGGTCGGGAAGTGTCTCTACGAATCGGCTGCGCGCCAGGACCTGATCGAAACGCGCCTCGCGGGCTTTGTTGATCGTAGCCGCATCGACGTGCGAGACGAAACCGATGACCACCCCGCCGGTGCGGGCTTTCCACTCGCTCGCGGCGGGGATCGCACCATCCTGGTTCAGGTCAACCAGCAGACGAGATCCGGGTTCGTCGGAAAGTTTCGAGGGATCGCGGACGATCTTGACGGTTACCGCTTCCGCCCGCGCGGTGGCGGTGATCTTGGACGAAAACATCAGGTCTCGGCACAGCGCAAGAACTTGTTGTGGCTTGGCTTCGGTCATTGGTTCCAATAATAACTCATTTCGCGTGCGGGAATTTGCCGAAAAAGGGATAGGCGATCACCTCGATCGCTCGGCTCGTGTTCTGTCGATGGGCTTTGACGCATGGATCTTGCAACGATCATTGGCCTCGTGCTCGCCTGGGGCGCCGTCGTCTTCTCGATGTTTCACGCATCGGAAGGACACCTCGAAGCGTACGTGAAGCCCCCGGAGATGTTCCTCGTTTTCGGCGGCGCGCTGGGCGCGACGATGCTGTCGATGCCGCTGCACACGATCACCGGCGCCGTCAACTATCTCAAAAAATGGGTTCTGAACAAAGAAGCGCACATTGAGCATCTCATTAAGGAGATGGTGAACTACGCCGAGACCGCGCGCCGCGATGGCGTATTGGCGCTGGAATCGGTGGCGCGCGAAGCGCCCGATCCATTCCTTCGTCGCGGACTCCAGCTGACGATCGACGGCACCGATCCGGAAATCATCGAGCGCATCATGCGGATCGAGATCGATTCGATGACCGAACGGCACAAACACGGCAAACATTTCTTCGGCACGATGGCGAAGTTCGGTCCGGGCTTCGGTTTGATGGCGACGCTGATCGCGCAGGTCGCGATGTTCCGAGACCTCGGCGGCGACGCATCAGCGATCGGCAATGCGCTCGCGATCGCGCTGACCGGAACGCTCTACGGCTGCATGCTGCAGAATCTGGTCGCTGGTCCGGTCGCTGAAAAACTGGCGATGAAATCGCACGAAGAAATCTTCGCGAAGGAAATCATTCTTCAAGGTGTGCTGAGCATTCAGGCCGGCAACAACCCGCGCGTGGTCGAAATGCAGTTGCTCAGCTTCCTCAGCTCGCGTCAACAAACCGCGATGCCGAAAGCAGCGTAATAGGAAAGTATGAGTTGTGAATGATGAATTATGAATTGGGTTGTTTCTCCTTTTCATAATTCATCCTTCATCCTTCATCCTTCGATTCCATGGCCAAGAAATCTGGTTCCTGCCGATGCAAAGCGACCGAGTGCGAAGAATGCCCCGAGTGGATCTTCACGTTCGCGGATCTCGTCATGTTGATGATGGGATTCTTCGTGATCTTGTGGGTGTTGAAGCCGTCGCCGAGCCCGAATAAGCAAGCGAATGATGCGGCGGTGCAGACGGACGAATGGCTCGAAACCGTCGGTGAAATCCGTGGCGGATTTGGTTGGGTGCCTGATCCGAACAGCAACGATCCGGTCGCGCGCGCCGCAATTCGTCGCCAGGCGCGCAACGGCGAAGGGGAGAAGGGAAAACTTAAGGAGCAAACCAAAGGCGCTGAAGGCACCGATCCCGAAGTGACGACGATCCGCGCGGGAAAACAGGCAACCGTCGGCGGAAAAATCCTGTTCGACAAAGACGACGCGAAGCTGAGCAACGACATCAAGCATCAGCTCGATGAAGTCGCGAACGAAATTCGCGGGCACCGCACGATCGTGCTGGTGAAAGGCCACACGTCATCCGACGATTTTCCTGACGGCGCGACAGCCGAGCAGAAAATGGATCTGTCGATCCGTCGCGCGCAAGCCGTCGCGGATTACCTGACATCGAAAGGCGTCGAGCCGGAAATTCTTCGCGTGCAAGGATGCTCGACTTTCGAGCCGGTGCTTCAGCGCGCGTATCAAGCGAACGCGCAAGCAAACAATCGACGCGTCGAAGTGGAGTCGACCGCGACGCTTGTTGAAGATTTGCAGGATCAATCCGGCGCAAGCGCGCCGCACGACACGAACCCATCGCATTAATCCTGTAATTCATCAGGACAAGTTGGCGAATTTTCGGCCAGCTTGTCACTCAATCACATCTATTTTTTCTTCGGCGAAATCTGCGCGTCCTCGCGCGCGGAAAAATTTCTTACGTAAAGCGGGTGTTTCCACTCCGCGCCGTCACGAATGCGCGGTATAAGCCCTAAAGGCCACATCAAGGTATGCGTTTTGCTTTGAGGAATGCGGGATAGCTGTACGTTTCCGTTTCCGGCGAGGTCACTATGAAAAAAACGCAGAAAAACCCCACCGGTGCGAAGGCCCTTTCGGCGACGCGCGTTGTGTGTGTTGGAATCAACCCTCTCACACCTGCGGAAAAGCCTAAAGTGGCAATGTCCAGCAGGGCTGACTCAAAGGCAGACTGGTCGCGCTCCTATGCAGATAGCCGACTCAGACAATTCTGTTTGCGTTAGCTGTCGTCGCATGTAGCGCGACTCGCTCCGGAAGCACATTCCCAACCGATTCCGACCTGCGGTGAATCCGGAGCCTGGTAAACGCCCGATTTCCGGGCTGTTTTTAGATCAATGTGTGTTTCGTTTTGTTTCGAGCCTTTCGGCTCGGGAAGAGGATTCTCTGCGCATGGTGAGCTCAACTTCCAATCGTCCGGTCATGAAGAGCATCGATCGCGAAAGTGCGGTCGGGAGCGAAGAAACGCAGGCAAAGGTCGCGCAAGTTGATTCGCTTCCGTTTAAGTCATTTGTCTGGGGCGCAGGCCTCGAATGTTCGTTTATTCCGCACCTGAATGTGGATCAGTATCAGTGGACGCAGCACAACCGCTTCTGGCGCGAAGATCTGAAACGCGCGAAGGAAGAGCTGGGCATCAACACGCTGCGCTATGCGTTTCCATGGCATCAGATCGAGCGCGAGCCGGGACAATTCGATTGGACGATCTCCGATGAGCGCATCGAAGAATTCGACAAGCTTGGCATCACCCTACTGCTGGATGTGATGCATTTCGGCACACCGCTGTGGCTGAAGCAGGCGGTGGGCGATCCGGAATTCCCCGAAGCGCTGGAGCGATTCACCCGCGCGATCGTCGCCCGCTATCGGCACACCGTTAAGAACTGGTGCCCATTCAACGAGCCGCTGGTGAGCGCGCTGTTCAGCGGAGACTTTGGCTTCTGGCCGCCGCACGCGCGGAAATGGCGCGGCTACATGCCGGTGCTCTCGCGCATCGTGCAGGCAGTGAATCGCGGAATTCGCGCGATCCGCGCCGAGCAGCCTGAGGCCACCGTGCTGATGGTTGACGCCGCCGAGAATTACAAGGCGCGCAGCAAAGAACTCGCGGGCGAAGCCGCGCGGCGAAACATGCGACGTTTCCTGGTGCTCGATCTGCTGCTCGGTCGCGTCGATCAGCATCACCCGCTACACTCGTGGGTCACGAGCTACGGAATGAGCGAGCTCGACCTGGAATGGTTCCGCAGCCATCCCCAACGCCCCGACGTGCTCGGCCTCGACTACTACCCGCACAGCGATTGGCAGCTCGACATCTACAACGGCAACGTTCGCCAGCGCCGCGCGGATGTCCCCGTCGGCTTGCACGGCGTCGCCAGCGCCTATTGGAAGCGCTACGGCATCCCGATGATGCTCACCGAAACGAGCATCGAAGGTCAGCCGATCAACCGGGAAATCTGGCTGGAAGATTGCATCGAACACGCGAAGCGCTTGCGCGAAGAAGGCATTCCCATGCTCGGCCTGATCTGGTGGCCGATGATCGATCAGATCGATTGGGATGGCGCGCTCACGCACCGCATCGGCAAGATTCACGAAGTGGGTCTCTTCAACCTTAAGCGACAGCAGGATGGGACGCTGGAGCGCAAAGCCACGCCGCTCGTCGAGATGTTCCGCAAGTTCGCCGCGAGCGGTGAAGAACATGTCGGCAAGCTGGGCGAGATTAACTATCCGTCCATCGAAGCCGAGGAAGAGCAGCTTCCGCCGATCGGGGAGTGGATCCAGCCGTCCGTGCAACCGGTTGAAGCAAAGGCGAATGGGAATGGCCATTCGAATGGAAATGGAAACGGTCATGCGAAGGTCGAAGTTGCAAACCGATTGACGGTTCCCACTTCCGCCTCAACTGAGTTGAGACAGCCACAAGATGGGATCGAAGTCGACGATTCGAAATTCACCGATCGCTACGGCATCGTCGTCTTCTGCCACCTGCGCTGGGGATTCGTCTGGCAGCGCCCGCAGCAATTCTTCTCGCGCTTCGCGAAGAAGCATCCGATCCTCTTCATCGAGGAACCGTTCTTCGACAAGCCGAAAGGCGCTGAGCCGGATCTGCAATTCCACCGCGTGATGCCGAACGTCTCCGTGATGTGCCCGCACATCGGCGAAGAGTGGAACCACAATCCAAAACTTCCGCAGCAGCTGCGCGAGTGGACGCGCGAAGCGATCAGCCGGATGAATGAAAGCCATGAAGGCGCGTTCGACAAACCGCTGCTCTGGTACTACAGCCCGATGGACAGCGCCTGGTCGCTCGGCCACTTCGAAAACCGCGGAGTTGTTTACGACTGCATGGACGAGCTCTCGCAGTTCACGGGCGCGCCCAAGCAGCTCATCGACAACGAAAAACGTCTCATGGAATACGCCGACGTGATCTTCACCGGCGGATATGAGATGGGCGAGAAGCGCAAGAAGATTCACAACAACGTGCACATCTTCGGCTGCGGTGTCGAGTTCAGCCACTTCAACAAAGCGGCCGATCCGAGCACGAATATTCCGCCGGACATCGACTTCATGGGCCGGCCCATTCTCGGCTGGTTTGGCGTGGTCGACGAGCGCGTGGATTACGCGATGGTCGGCGAGATGGCGCGAGCGCGGCCTGAGTGGAGCTTCGCGATGGTCGGACCGGTGGTAAAAGTCGATCCGAACCTGCTGCCGCATTCGCCCAATCTCTTCTGGATGGGCGGACGCGACTATCAACAGCTGCCGCATTATTGCGCCGCGTTCGATGTCTGCATGATGCCCTTCGCGATGAACGCATCGACGCAATACATCAACCCGACTAAGGGCCTGGAATACATGGCCACCGGCAAGCCGATCATCAGCACGCCGGTGAAGGACGTCGTGCGGCAGTGGAGCGACATCATCCACATTGTGAAGAACACGCAGGAATTTCTGAACGCGGTCGATCAAGTGATCCAGCGTCCGGACAAAGCACGACTGGAAAAAGGTCTGGCGCTCGCTCGTGCGAGCAGTTGGGAGAACACAGTCAAAACGATGCAGACTTTGATCAAGGAAGCGATCGGCAAAGACGATCGGCGATCAAAGCAAAAGATCGAACCACTGAGCGAAGCGGAGCTTTCGTATCAGTATCAGCACACACAGGGTTCATGACCCTTTTGTTTTGGGGAGGACCCTGTTGTTGGGTCGCCCTTGGTGATCCGTTTCGTGAAAGGAGACAACCATGGACGAGAAGAAGATTGTCATCATCGGCGCCGGTCCGACGGGCCTTGGCGCTGCGTACCGACTCAAAGAGCTCGGCTATAAGAATTTTCACATGTACGACCGCAACCCGCACATCGGCGGGCTTGCCAGCTCGTTTACAGACTCCGCCGGTTTCACGTGGGACATCGGCGGGCATGTGATGTTTTCCCACTACAAGTATTACGACAAGTGCTTCGAAGACCTGATGGGCAAGGACTATCAGGAAAACATGCGCGAATGCTGGCTGCGGATGTTCGACACGTGGGTGCCGTATCCGTTCCAGAACAACATTCGCTATTTGCCGAAGCAGGCATGCTACGAATGCCTCGCCGGCCTTGTCGAAGCGCAAACCAAGCGCGACTACAAGAGCGCGAAGAATTTTAAGGAGTTCATCGACGCGGTCTTCGGCGACGGCATCGCAAAATACTTCATGACGCCGTACAACTTCAAAGTCTGGGCGCACCCCGCCGAGATGATGAACAAGGAATGGATCGGCGAGCGCGTCGCTGTGCTCGACTACAACCGCGCGATCAAGAACGTGGTGATGGGCACCGACGATTTCGGCTGGGGCCCGAACAACACGTTCAAATTCCCGCTGTTCGGTGGCACCGGCGAATTTTATCGCCGCTTTGCCAAGCCGCTCGAAGGTCATTACACGCTGAACAAAACGCTCGACTTCATCAACATCGCCAAGAAGGAAGTGCGCTTCAGCGATGGCGAGATCGTGAAGTACGATCAGCTCATCACCGCGATCCCGCTCGACAAGCTGTGCAATGACGTGATCAACGGCGAGATGCCGCGCGAGATCAAGAAGGCAACCAAGAACCTCAAGCACAGCGGCGGATACATGGTCGGCGTGGGCATCAAGCAGCCGTGCCCGAGCACCAAATCTTGGATGTACTTCCCCGAAGACAACTGCCCGTTCTACCGCGTCACGTACCTCAGCAATTACTCGAAGTTCATGACGCCCGATCACAAGACGCACTACTCGCTGCTGTGCGAAACCAGCTACAGCGAGTTCAAGCACGTCGACGGCAAGACGATTGTTGAAGATACAATCAAAGGCCTGATCAACGCCGGCCTGATCAAGGAAGAGGACCGGAAGGACATCGTCGATACCTGGGTCTACCACGCCGACTACAGCTATCCCACGCCCACCGTCGAGCGCGACGGCATCCTGGCCCAGGCAATTCCGTTCCTCGAACAGCACGGCATCTTCAGCCGCGGACGTTTCGGCATGTGGAAATACGAAGTGTCGAACACCGACCACACGCTGATGCAGGGCGTCGAGCTGGTGAACCGCCTCCTGCACGGCGAGCCGGAAGTCACGATCGGCATGAAGTACGAGAGCACCACTGACGGCCGCAACGCCGCCGTCCATGAGCGCCCGAAGGTCGCAGGCAGTGGCGACCCCAGAAGAGCCCCGGCCGCTTCAGCGACAGGGAAAACCTCTCCCGAGCGAGCAACGGTTGCATCCCATCCCGGGCAATCAAAGTCGCTCGACAAAGCGATCGCTGGGCTGAAAGAGGTTAAATCCGGTCATCGCGATCCCGGCGACAAAGCCGAGGCGCACACGTCCGAAGAAGAACTCGGCGTGACCACGCCGACGAAGGAGGTCGCGAATGACTAGCCGTAAAACCGTTCGTCATCCCGGCAGCGATCGCCGCAGCTGGCACCGAAGGAAGACGGATCCCGATCGAGCGGTCGTCGTTCGTCGTCCACGGTAGTATGGTCGAAAACAAACCCGCGGAGCTGCGCTCCGCCGCTAAATGAGGTGAATGACCATCATTCGCCTG
>JAICIO010000137.1 GCA_025924315.1 Phycisphaerae bacterium | reverse complement strand
TTCAACACTGCGACGAGCTTTGCGACGAACACCAACTGGCAAAGCTACAGCGGCGAGAGCACGCTGAGTTACCTCACGCAGATGCTCGGCCTGACTGTGCAGAACTTTGTATCCGCTGCAACGGGAATGGCAGTGTTGGTGGCGCTCGTGCGCGGGCTGGCGCGAAGGACGGCTTCGACGATCGGCAATTTCTGGGTCGATCTAACGCGCAGCACACTGTACATCCTGTTGCCGCTGTCGCTGATCCTCGCGGTCGTGCTGGTATCGCAGGGCGTGGTGCAGACATTCTCATCTTACAAGACGATCGCGCTCGTTCAGCCGGTCAGTGACGCGAACGGTAACACAGTGACTGAGCAGACGCTGGCGCTCGGTCCCGCGGCGTCGCAGATCGCGATTAAGCAGCTCGGCACGAACGGCGGTGGATTCTTCGGGGCGAACTCCGCGCATCCGTTCGAGAACCCCACGCCCTTGAGCGACTTCCTCGAAATGCTTGCGATCCTGCTGATCCCCGCAGCCTTGTGCTACACCTTCGGCCGAATGGTCGGCGACACACGGCAAGGATGGGCTGTGCTCGCGGCGATGCTCGTGATCTTCATCCCGCTCGCATTCGCATGCGTCGCGGCCGAAGCCGGCAACATGGAAGGCAAAGAAGTCCGCTTCGGCACGACGAATTCTGCGCTTTGGGCGGTCGCAACGACTGCCGCCAGCAACGGTTCGGTGAACTCGATGCACGACTCTTTCACACCGCTCGGTGGCCTCATTCCGATGTGGATGATTCAGCTGGGCGAAGTCGTCTTCGGCGGCGTCGGCTCGGGTCTCTATGGCATGCTGGTCTTCGCGATCATCGCCGTATTCGTCGCCGGGCTGATGGTCGGGCGCACGCCGGAGTATCTCGGGAAAAAGATCGAAGCTTTTGAGATGAAGATGGCGTCGATCTGCATCCTGATCCCGCCTGCCATTGTGAAAATCGGCGCTGCGATTGCCGTGAGCATGAGTGCAGGCAGATCCGCGATCACGAATCCCGGCCCGCATGGCTTCAGCCAGATTCTCTATTGGGCCAGTTCGACTGGGAACAACAACGGCTCCGCCTTCGCAGGTCTCGGTACGAACAACGTACTCTACAACATCCTGGGCGGATTGCTGATGCTGCTCTCGCGCTACTGGCTGATCGTGCCAGTGCTGGCGATTGCGGGCTCACTGGCGGCGAAAAAGCAGATTCCCACCTCGAGTGGCACAATGCCCACTCACACGCCGCTCTTCGTCTCGTTGCTGGTTGGAACGGTCGTGCTCGTTGGAGCACTCGCGTTCATTCCAGCGCTCGCGCTCGGGCCGGTAGTCGAACATTTGCAGTTGCAGCGGTAACCGGTGATTTCCCATGCATCCAAAAACACGGAAACTCTTTGATCCGCCGATCGTGAAGCGGGCAATGCTCGATGCATTGCTGAAGCTCGATCCGCGCGTGCAGATTCGCAACCCTGTGATGTTCGTGGTGTTTGTCGGATCGATGCTGACGACCGCGCTCATTTTCGTCGGCGAACCGGGCATCACGCGATCGTTCATCGTGGGCGTCTCTCTGTGGCTGTGGTTCACGGTGCTGTTCGCCAACTTCGCAGAAGCAATGGCAGAAGGTCGAGGAAAAGCGCAGGCCGATACCCTTCGCCGAGCGCGCCGTGACACGCCCGCGAAGAAGCTCGGGGAATCACGTTACGGCTTGAAGTACGAAACCGCCTCCGCGGCGATTCTTCGCCGAGGAGATGTGGTCCTGGTGGAGGCTGGCGATTTTGTGCCCGTCGATGGCGAAGCGATCGAGGGCGTCGCCAGCGTCGATGAGTCCGCGATCACGGGTGAATCCGCACCAGTGATTCGTGAAAGCGGCGGCGATCGATCCAGTGTCACCGGTGGAACAAGGGTCCTCTCCGACTGGCTCGTCGTTCGCATCGGTGCAAATCCCGGCGAAACGTTTCTCGACCGAATGATCAACATGGTCGAAGGAGCCAAGCGGCAGAAAACGCCCAACGAGATCGCGCTCAATATCCTGCTTGCCGGATTCACGATCATCTTCCTCCTGACGACGGTGACACTATTGCCGTTCAGCCTCTTCAGCGTGCATGCTGCTGGTCAAGGAGCACCGATCACCGTCACCGTTCTCGTCGCGCTCCTCGTCTGCCTCATCCCAACGACGATCGGCGGATTGCTCAGTGCGATCGGAATCGCCGGAATGGATCGGATGATTCAACAGAACGTCATCGCTATGAGCGGACGTGCGGTCGAGGCGGCGGGAGACGTGGATGTTCTCCTGCTCGACAAAACGGGAACCATTACGCTCGGCAACCGGCAGGCAGTGGCGTTTCATCCCACTGATGGGCGCAGCGAACGAGAAGTCGCCGACGCCGCACAACTGTCATCGCTCGCAGACGAAACGCCGGAAGGCCGCAGCGTCGTCGTCCTCGCCAAGCAGCGATACCAGATTCGCGAGCGGCAAGTACATGAACTTAATGCCCGCTTCGTTCCTTTCACGGCACAGACTCGCATGAGCGGTGTAGATTTCGACCACACGCAAATTCGCAAAGGTGCTGCCGATGCGATCGAGATCTACGTGAAAGCACTTGGCGGGCACTTTCCAGCCCGCACGCGCACGGTCGTGGACGACATCAGCAAGCAAGGCGGAACGCCGCTCGTGGTCGCCTCCGGTGCGAGCGTGGTCGGCGTCGTTGAACTGAAAGATATCGTCAAAGGCGGGATGAAGGAGCGCTTCGCCGACCTTCGCAAGATGGGAATCAAGACCGTGATGATCACGGGCGACAACCCACTAACCGCCGCAGCCATCGCCGCCGAAGCAGGCGTGGATGATTTCCTCGCTCAAGCGACGCCGGAAACCAAGCTCAAGCTGATCCGCGAATACCAAAGCGGCGGTCGCCTCGTCGCAATGACCGGCGACGGAACGAACGACGCGCCTGCGCTCGCGCAAGCAGATGTTGCCGTGGCAATGAACACAGGTACGCAGGCCGCGAAGGAAGCGGGAAACATGGTCGATCTCGACAGCAATCCGACGAAGCTCATCGAAATTGTCGAAACCGGCAAGCAACTCCTTATGACACGCGGGGCGCTCACTACGTTCAGCATCGCCAACGACGTGAGCAAATACTTCGCGATCATCCCGGCCGCGTTCGCGAGCACATATCCCGTGCTTGACAAGCTCAACATCATGCGGCTGCACTCACCCGACAGCGCGATTCTGTCAGCGGTGATCTTCAACGCGCTGGTCATCATCTGCCTGATTCCGCTCGCGCTACGGGGTGTGAAGTATCGGCCGGTTCCTGCGGCGCAACTGCTCCGCCGCAACCTCCTCATCTACGGCGTCGGCGGTCTGATCGTGCCGTTCATCGGAATCAAGCTGATCGACGTGATCCTCGTGCTTCTTCACCTGGTGTAGCCATGAATTCACAGGTTCGTCCTGCAATCGTTTCGTTCGTCGCGCTGACGCTCATCACGGGTGTCGTGTATCCCGCCGTCGTCACCGGCGTCGCACACGTCTGCTTTGCTCACAAGGCGAGCGGCAGCCTGATTATTCGAGACGGAAAGGCACGAGGGTCGGAATTGGTTGGCCAGTCCTTTACTGATCCGAAGTACTTCTGGTCTCGGCCATCCGCGACTTCTCCGGTTCCCTACGCAGCGCAGGCAGGTTCAGGATCGAATCTCGCGCAAAGCAACCCAGCGCTTGCCGAAGCAATCAAGCAGCGAACGGCGGCGTTGCATGCTGTCGATCCCGAGAATCACGATGCGATACCCGTCGATCTCGTCACTGACTCCGCGAGTGGCCTTGATCCGCACCTCAGCGTCGCGGCCGCGGAGTATCAAGCATCTCGCGTGGCTCGGGTTCGGCGCATGCACGTCGATTCGGTGAAGCTGCTGATCAACGAATTCACAGAAAATCGCACGCTGGGCATCCTTGGCGAATCACGGGTGAACGCGCTGGAATTAAACCTCGCCTTGGATGCCCGCTCCTCGGACAATCATTGATGCTCATGGGTGACGCGCGTCCCAATCCAGACCTGTTGCTCGCCGAAGTCCAGAAGGAAGAGGCGAAGCAACGCCGCGGACGGCTGAAGGTCTTCTTCGGCATGGCTGCCGGTGTCGGAAAGACCTATGCGATGCTCGAAGAAGCGCGAGCCCGCGCCGCCGAGGAACTCGATGTCGTCATCGGGTACGCCGAGCCGCACATCCGCACTGAGACGGAAGCACTTCTGCTCGGCATGGAAATTCTGCCGTACAAAACAATCGAGTATCGCAACGCGAACTTGAAAGAGCTTGACCTCGACGCTGTCCTCGCTCGAAAGCCCGCGCTCGTGTGCGTCGATGAACTGGCACACACGAATGCACCTGGGATGCGCCACGCAAAGCGATGGCAGGATGTCGCCGAAATTCTCGATGCCGGAATTAATGTCTACACGACGTTGAATGTTCAGCACCTCGAAAGTGTGAACGACATCGTGGAGCGTATAACCGGTGTAAGAGTTCGCGAGACTTTGCCGGATTCAGTGCTGGAACAGGCCGATGAAGTTGAACTCGTGGATATCGCTCCGGAAGAATTGCAGGAACGATTCCGGGCAGGAAAGGTCTATCGCCCCGAACAGGCCGAGCGTGCGTCGAAGCACTTCTTCACAAAGGGCAACCTCACCGCTCTTCGCGAACTGGCATTACGCACGACGGCGCAGCGTGTGGATGCACAGATGCAGGAGGCGCGGCGCGAAGCGGGCGTGAAACACGCGTGGGCGGCGAGCGAGCGGGTGCTTGTCTGCGTCGGACCGAGTCCGATGTCGCCGCGTGTGGTGCGATCAGCCAGCAGGCTTGCGGCCGGTCTTCGCGCGGAATGGATCGCGGCTTATGTCGAGACACCGGCCGACGTTCGACTCTCATCCGACGATCGCCAGCGCGTTGAAGCCACCCTGAAGCTGGCTGACGAACTCGGCGGCAAGGCCGTCAGTCTCACGGGCCAGAACGTGGCAGACGAAATCATCTCGTACGCTGAAAGCCACAACATCACCAAGATTGTCATTGGGAAACCGCAGCGACCGCGCTGGCGCGACGTGCTCTTCGGATCGGTCGTGGATGACCTCGTTCGCCGCAGCGGCGATATCGATATCCATGTCATTCGTGGCGAAGCGGGAGACCGCACGGAGCGTGCTGCGCCCGCCGCTTCGCGGCCGACGACGTGGGACGGGCGAGGGCTGACCACCGCGATCACGGCAACTGTAATCGCAACATTGGTCGGATGGCCTCTGTATCATGGCTTGCATGGCCCCGATGCATCACGAGCGCCGCATTTCTCGAATATCAACGTGCTGATGATCTATCTCGTCGGCGTCCTTTGGGTTGCCACGCATCACACTCGCCTTGCCGCCATCATCTGCTCGATCTTGTCAGTCGCTGCGTTCGACTTTCTTTTCGTCCCACCGTACCTGACGTTCACGGTCTCGGACCAACAATATCTTTTGACGTTCGGGGTAATGCTGCTGACCGCCTTGACCATCAGCACGCTGACACATCGTGTGCGAGCGCAGGCGGAAGCTGCGCGGCAACGTGAGCGACGCACCGCGGCGCTCTTTGCGCTCACGCGTGAATTGGCTGCGGCGCGAACCACTGAAGAAATCGCTGCTGCCAGCGTCCGATACATTCACGATGTTCTCGGCCAGCGAACCTCGTTGTTGCTGTCCGATGCCGACCACCACCTCACCATAAAAGGCGACAGCGACGGCAAGAACGATGGCGTTACCCCCAAAGAAATGGCTGTCGCGCAGTGGGCCTATGACCACGATCAGATCGCCGGTCGCGGAACAAATACGTTGCCCGCTTCCGAAGGGACATACGTTCCGCTCCGCGCGTCACGCGGACTTGTCGGCGTGCTCGGTTTATTCGGCTCCGATGGAAGAAGCTGGCTGCCCGAACAACGTCAGCTTACTGAAGCGTTTGCATCACAAACCGCGATCGCTGTTGAGCGAGCTACGCTCGCGGATGAGGCGCGGACGGCATGGGAGCGCGTTGAAGCCGAGTTCCTGCGTAACACACTGCTCTCGGGTGTATCGCATGAGCTCCGCACGCCGCTCGCGGGCATCACCGGGGCAGCCACTGCGCTGATCGAGACCGACCAGAGACTGTCGGATGAGGCGCGGCTTGAACTGCTTGAAACGCTGGTCGGCGAAGCCGAACGCATGGAACGCCTGATCAACAACCTGCTGGACATGACGCGGCTGGAATCGGGCGGGCTCAACCTGAAGCGGGAATGGCAGCCACTGCACGAGATTATTGGCGCGGCGCTTCACGCGCTCGATCATCGATTGAAAGCACGCGACGTTCGCCTGAACATTCCGGCTGACCTGCCACTTGTGAATGTCGATGCCGCAGCAATGGAACAGGTCGTGGCAAATTTGCTGGACAATATCCTGGAGTACACACCCGCGGCGAGTCCCATTGATATCACTGCGCGTGCTGATGACCGCGAAATGTTCGTGGAAGTGGCGGATCGCGGGCCCGGTCTGCCAGCGGGGACCGAGAAACGGGTCTTCGAGAAGTTCTTTCGTGCCGAACGAGGGCCCGGTCGTCGCGGCATTGGACTCGGACTTGCGATCTGTCGCGGTATCGTCGAAGCACACGGTGGAAGAGTGTTCGCGGCCAATCAGCCGGGCGGTGGTGCAGTGTTCACCTTTACAGTTCCGATTCTCGAACAGCCGAAAATGGACGTGAAGACATGACCGTCCCCAGCACCGAATCCAGCACCAAATCCGCGAACGGTCCGAAACCGACGATCCTCGTCATCGACGACGAGCCGCCGCTTCAAAAGTTCCTGCGCGTGACGCTGACCAGTCAGAACTTCAACGTGATCGAGGCGCTCACCGGCGAATCGGGCCTGAGGCATACCGCCAACGACCAGCCGGACCTGATCATTCTCGACCTCGGCCTGCCTGACATCGACGGCGTCCAGGTAACGAAGCGCATTCGCGAGTGGTCCTCCATCCCCATCATCGTGATTTCTGCACGTGGCAAAGAGCAGGACAAAGTCGTCGCGCTGGATGCCGGAGCCGACGATTATCTCACGAAACCTTTCGGTGTTGCAGAGTTAATGGCGCGAGTGCGCGTGGCACTCCGCCACATCGCCACCGCAAATCAAACCTCGGGCGATTCGGTGTTCGAACAAGGCCACCTACGCGTGGACCTCGCGCGCCGCGAAGTCACCGTCCGGGGCGAACGCGTCCATCTCACCCCGAATGAATTCCGCCTCCTCACCGTCCTCATTAAAAACGCTGGCCGCGTCATGACGCACCGGCAATTGCTGCGAGAGGTATGGGGACCTGGCTCGAGCGACCAATCCCACTACGTTCGCGTGTACGTCAACCAGCTCCGCCAAAAGATCGAACGCGACCCCGCCCGCCCAGGATTCATTCTCACCGAAACTGGAATTGGATATCGTTTTCAGGTCGACGACTGATAGCTCGGCGCCTACGCCCAGCTGTGTCGCCCGTCGGCGGGACCGTCACTATTCGATAGAGAGTGTACCTGTAGGCAAAACGAACCACGCCAAAACACGCAGGGTACTTGAAGCGGGGTATAACATGCGACAATTGCATAGCTTCTGAGCCACGCGGCGCTGAAGACGACGCTGATCTACATGCAGGTGATGAACAAGCCCGCGATCGCGATGACGAGCCCGCTCGATCGGTCGCCAATCGGAGGCGTTTGCGAAGAAAATTAGCGGAGGATCTGCGATCCAAGCCCAGCACCAACGTTAAAGCAAGCTGGCATCGGATCTTAACCATTACGCCGATAGTGGCTTGCATGAAGCACTCGGATCAGTGCAATCGTCACTACTGGCGTCCCCCAGCATATCCAATTCAACTCATCGGAGAGCATTTGATCAGGCATAGTTGATTTTCCGCCGTTGCGAATCATGACGCAGGGCGGTGGCAGATTGTTTGGCAGTTGAGCCCCGCGGTATCGTACTGCTCCATGGGGCGGATATACACACGGGTTCATCGGCTGCTGCGACTGATCGTCGCGATTCAATCGAAGGGCGGCCTCGGTGCGGCTGACCTGGCGAGGCTCTGCGAGGTCCACGAGCGGACGGTTTACCGCGATATTGACACACTTAACGCATCCGGCGTGCCCTGCGCCTTCGATCTCGAATCGCGCGGATACCGAATCGGCGCCAGCTTCTTCATGCCACCGGTCGAGCTGACGTTCGAGGAAGCGATGGCGATTGTGGCGCTCCTCGAAGAAGCCGGGGATGGGACGCAGATTCCGTTCCTCGGCGCGGCGGCGCGGGCGGCGGAGAAATTGCGATCGCAGTTCCCTGCCGCCGTGCTCGATTCGGTCGATCCCGTCGATGGTCATGTGCACATTGATCTCGCTCGCTCGGCAAGTGACGACTCGGCCCGCGATGTTTACGACGAGGTGCGCGACGCGATCGCCAGCCGTCGAATCCTGCGTTGCAAGTATGATGCGACGAGTCACAGCGACGGACGCGAAGCACGCAATGGCGACGAAGACGCCGAGCGCGAATTTGATCTTCGGCCGTACGCATTGTGGTTCTGTCAACGCGCGTGGTATGTCGTCGGCCATCATGGTGATCGCAACGCCGTTCGACGCCTCAAGCTCAATCGCTTCACATCCGTCAAGCCGACCGATCGCCCGTTCGCTATTCCGGACGATTTTGATCTGCATGAGGATCTCGGCAACGCGTGGCGGATGATCCGCGGCGATCGTCGCTACGACGTCGCCATTCGTTTCGAATCCGGCTTCGCGGATTCGGCCAGCGAGACGCGCTGGCATCCAACGCAAAAGGAGGAATGGGATCAGGAGACCGGGACGGTCACGCTGCACTTCACGATCGACGGGCTGGATGAAATCGTCTGGTGGGTGCTGAGCTACGGACCCGCTGCGACGGTGCTGCAACCGCCGGAGCTGGCCGAGAGGGTCCGCGATTTAGTCAAGGCGACCGCCGAGCGGTATGCGCAAATAAAAGCAAAACCCAACTGACATCACGTTGCCAGTGCCAACTTCTACTGTCCTGCAATGCGAGAGGACGGCCGCGGCAGGGACGCCGCGCGGGCGTGGTGGTGGGCCGTGCTGCGTACCGAGCGCGATCGCCGGCATGCAGCCAGAGGGGGCCGGCCCATCACCACGCCCAACCTCCGCCGACTGCTGATGCGCCGACTGGCGACGGTTGGAGATGAATGGCCCACATGGGAGTATGCCCGCGGACACATCAAGTCGGGCCTGGGGACTGGGAAGGAGATGGAATTGAGCGATCTCGATTTTCAACAAAGCTTCAAAGACCTGACCGGAAATGCGCCGCTATCATGGCAGACTCGTCTGTATGAGAAATGGTTCGCCGAAGGCAATCTGCCGTCTGTTATTGATGTGCCTACTGGCTTGGGAAAGACGATGGTCATGGCCATCTGGCTGATCGCCCGCGCCGGACATCAAGAAAAAATCCCAACGCGCTTGATCTATGTGGTCGATCGGCGAACCGTTGTTGATCAGGCGACCGATCTTGCCGAAAGACTTCAATGCAAGTTCGGACAGGCCAAACTCGCCATTTCCACCCTTCGCGGGCAACTCGCCGACAACCGCGAATGGTCGCGCGATCCTTCCCGTCCCGCGATCATCATCGGCACGGTCGATTTGATCGGTTCGGCGTTGCTCTTTTCCGGCTATCGTTCCAGCTATAAGCGCCGCCCGCTCGAAGCCGGCCTCCTCGGACAAGATTCGCTGCTCGTGCTTGACGAGGCACATCTGTCGAAGCCATTTGAAAAGCTCATTTGTACCATCAATAACGACGGAAGATTCCAAAAAGACCGCAGCGGTAATGCGCAAGGCAAACCGGTGCGCGTCATCCGCATGTCGGCAACGAGCGGCGACTCAATCGAATCTGTGCCGTTCACATTGCAGTTCGATCATGCCGGAAGCCTGACGGGTGAAGATGCGAACGACAAGATCATCGCTGAGCGATTCGAGGCAACCAAGATGCTCACGCTTGTCGAATCCGAGAAGCCTGTTGAAACAATCGCAGCCGAGGCCGACAGGCTGGCGGTCGAGAAGCCCGGCTCGCGGATCGTCATCTTTGTCCGAACGCCGAAGCTCGTTGCGGATGTTCGCGTCGCGCTGAAAAAGAAGAACGCAGATTACGCGATACACATCGCGCAGTTGACGGGGACGATGCGCGGCTTGGAACGCGATGAACTTGTCGATGTCGAAAAGCCTCTCGGTGAGAATGACCACGAACGCCGCGTGATGCAGCGGTTCCTCAAACCTGATAACGATCCGTCGCAAGGGAATTGCTTCCTTATCTCCACCAGCGCCGGCGAAGTCGGCTTTGATCTGAATGCCGACCACCTTGTCGGCGACGAAGCGCCTCTGGATTCATGGATTCAGCGGCTGGGTCGCGTCAATCGGCGCGGTACCGGCAACGCGACCGTTATCCTCGTCAGGGAAAACGAACGCGCAAAGAAGACGGATTTTGACAACGCATGCATCGCCACGTCGAAACTGTTTACCAACGGCATGGATGTCAGCCCCAAGGCACTCACGGGATTCAAAAAAACGCTTACGCCCGAGCAGATCGATGAAGCATCTTCACCCAAACCGGCGATGGTCGAACTGACCGATATCCTGCTCGACGCCTGGAGCGTGACCAGCATCACCGAACCAATGCCCGGCCGGCCCGAAGTCGCGCCGTGGCTGCGCGGGATTGACAATGAACAGGCGCAAACAACCATCGCCTGGCGGGCGGAGATCGAACTCTTTCGTGACAATCCTGCGCCTGAAAAATCCCTTCAGACCATCTTCGCCAAGCACCCGATTCGTCCACATGAATCGTTGACGGTCAACACCGGGTATCTGCTCGAATTCCTCAAGCAGATTCCCAAGCTCAAGAACCACCCGGCTAACCTATTGGCGACGAGAGCCGCCATCCGCTTATCGCGCGGGCGGATTGTCTGCCGGTCACTTCAACAACTCGTTGACGATCCCGGCCTCCTGTATGCCGAATCAACGCTTATCCTGCCCTCAAGATTTGGCGGCCTCGATGTCTCTGGGACGCTCGGTAGCGCATCGATCCCGGAAATCAGCAAGGATGGTGAAGCCGAGCCGGACTCTTTCGATGTCGCCGATCAGCCCGGATATGAACAGACGGATGAAGCGCGCTCGCGGCTGCGCATAATCATTGAACGAACGGAAGCAGGTTGGATCGCTCGATGCCTTCCCGGCGGCCGGGACATTCCGGACGACGTGCTGTTACCGCCGCCTCAAGAAAAAACGAAGCCGCTGTTTGAGGCATTCAAGAAGGCCAATTTTCGCGTTCGATTGCGGCAGGATGTCGAGTTTGACGAAGAAGGGGACGCCACCCGCTCCATCGTCTGCCTGGCGCCAGCACCCAAAGATAAGAACAACGAAGACCAACTTCTGACCGAACATGTCGGCAATGTAGAGAAGGAAGCAAAACGGATCGCCAACGCACTGCATCTGGCGGATGACGATCCTATTCGCATCGCACTCCTCTTCGCCGCCAAATGGCACGACGAAGGCAAAAAGGCCCGCATTTGGCAGGTCTTCGCCAACAATCCCGATCCCGATGGCACACCGCTGGGCAAAATGGCTCAAGCTCGCGATCCGAAGTCGCTCAAGCATTACCGCCACGAGTTTGGCTCGATCCTGCGAATTCGTCATCAGGATCGATTCGAGAAGATCGACTGCACGCTGCCGAGCGACGCGATCACGCGCGATCTTGCCCTCCATCTGATCGCAACGCACCACGGCGGTAGTAGGCCGCATTTCCCGACGGCGCTTTACGCTCCGTTCAACGGTGACGAACGCGACGCCCTGCATACCGAATCGATCCGCCGATTCGCACGGCTGCAGCGAAAGTATGGCTGGTGGGGCCTGGCTTGGCTGGAAAATCTCCTCCGCTGCGCCGACCAGCTCGCCAGCGCGGATGAAGAAGTGACCGAGATCGACGAGTTGGAAGAAGGTGCCGAATGAGCAACGCCAACATCCAAATCCCCGTCGATCTCACCAATCCCGGCCAGTTCTTCGCGTGCTGCGGGTTATTGGAACTCGCCGACCGGCTGTGGCCGGGGGCGGAGGGGTGGTTTGAACGGCGTCACTTTTACATCAACGTAATACCGTGCGATCGGAACGGATGCCCGATTCCCAAGCGGGTCGAAGGGAAAATCGCCTGCGGTACGCCTGAATCTTCGCGCGACTTGCTCTCCGAATTGCTTACCGAGGCCAAGATACTGCGATTCGATGTCGGCGATGATGACGAGGCAGATGGTGCGGATGATGACAAGGAAGACAGTGGCCCCATCCAGCCAATCGAACTGCGATGGAGTGACGGTCGATTCGCGATTCACCTCGATTGGTGGTCGGAAAAGGCCATAAAGCCGTGGGCAGGTTCGATGAAGGAGCGCGTGATCCTTCGCGCGATGCTCTCCGCAATTGACCCAATGAAATCTGATCCATTCAACGATCTTCGCCGTGTCCAATACCAATCGCCAAAACTCGCGAAGAATGGCAAGCCCAAGAAGCCACAGAAGAAAGAGCCGTTCTACTTCGATCCTCGCCGGGGAAATAAGTCGCATCCGCTCGACTGCGGTTTTTCTCCCGACACGCACAAGATGGAATCCGAATGTTGTCCCGCACTCGAAGCGCTCTGCTTCATCGGCCTGCAACGCGCGCGGCCCGCACCGACCGGCGCAGCCAACCAGTCGAAGTACACCGTCTGGACCAAGCCATCGGCCGACGATCCCGGCCTGCCCGCCAATCTCGTGGGCGCCGTCACCTGCGGCATGATCCCTTGGCCGTCCCTTGGCACTTACGTTTTCGACAACTACTTCCGCACCGATCAACGCAAACACAAGACCTTCTCACAAGCCACGCTCGAAAGGAGCAAAAATGTCTGAGAAACAAGACAGCACCGCAAACGCCGAAGAACCGAAGAAGCCACGCGCGATCACTGACTTCGCCACCGAATTTCTTCACGACAAAGCCGTTGCGATCATCATCAAGCAGCACCTGCTGCCGGATGACGTGGAAAACCCTGTGATTTTCCCACCAACCTACCTGAAGGCTAAGGGCAAGTCGCAGGACGACGACAAAGACGATAAATCCGACAAAAAGGAATCGAAGCAGGATCAACAGAAATCCGTCTATAACCTCGACGACCTCGGCGATGGCAAAAACGTCGTGGAAATCGACAGCCCGCAATCCGATGGCAACAAGAGCGAACCGCTTTTTAAGGCTGAAGAGTTGAAGCACCTTGTGCCGCAGGTTGTCATTTCCGTGAATGGCACCCCGGTCAATCTATTGGATGCCGGCCACCGTGCTGGCGATGCGGTGGTGCGACTCTCAAGCCTTGCTGCCGAGTTTCATAAAGCATTCACGCGCGCTGATATTGGCGACCATTCGAATCTGGCAACGCTCGCGCCAACTTCCATTCTCTATGGAGCATGGGATTCGCGGTCTACCCAAACAAAACTCCAGCGAATTATGAAAGCAGGCGTTCGCGCACAGAACGTCCGACCGCTTACGAAGTCCGCCACATTTATCCCTGCAGCCGACTACGTGAAGCTCGGAGCGGTCAAGGAACAACTTGACGTCGGCGAAGGTGACAGTAATCCCCTCTCATCAGAAGGGATGAAGTACGCCCTCGCCAGCCAAACACTCGGCGGGGTTCGACTCACCGACCCGACGCTGCTCGTCCGTACGGTCAAGATTAACCTCGTGGCGTTGCGGCAACTTCAGGCGAAGGTCGAAGTGGACGTGAAAAAGCCGGACGATAAGGCCACTGACGAGGAGAAGAAGGCATACGACGAGGCCGTCATAAGGGCAGCGGGGCAATCGAAAGTACGAACCACCACACTTCGAAGCTATATCCTCGGCCTTGCGCTGGTTGCCGCGACCTCCGATCCGGACCTGAATCTTCGCGAAGGGTGCAACCTTCGGATTGATGGCGAGGATCACATATTGCTCGTCAAACATCGCACAGCAGACGACCCTATCAAAATTGATCGGACGCAAGCCATTGAGTTCGCGAAAACATCGGGCGAGAAATTCTTCGAAGCGATGGAGATCAAATTTGACAAGAAGGATCATCTTGAAGCGAAGTTTGAGAAGGATGTGGCAGAGGAGTTCTTGGGCCTGACGGACGCCAAAGGCAAGCTGAGCGGCGCCGAGCGCGATAAGGTTCGCGCCCTCGGTCCAATCACTCGGGCCACGCTAGGCAAATATTACGCTGCCAAGAAGAAGCGGGACAACGATGGCGATCCGACGGACAAGCTTCGTGCGATGCTCGACAAGGTGAAGGCTGTTTCTGGCGGCAAAAAGCTCAACGCAGACGCGGAGAAGCTTAGAACGTACATGACCGAGAATCCCGCCGACATGGATGATTTAAAGGGCTACTACGCAAAGATCACTGAGATTCTGGATGGGTCGGATTCACCTGAGGCAAAAGCTACGGCTTTGAAAACCATCCTACCAGCCGTGACTCCGACCGAACCAAGGACAAGCGGACCTGCGGAGGCCCCCGCAACTCAGGAGGCGCAATGACCCACCTCCTCCTCACCGTTCGTTTTCTCGACGACCGTTACCACGGCCTGCTCGGTCGCGGCGGGCCGGTGGAGTGGCCGCCTTCGCCGTTTCGGTTGTTTCAGGCGCTGGTCGCGGGCGTGGCTCGGCGC
>JAICIO010000136.1 GCA_025924315.1 Phycisphaerae bacterium | reverse complement strand
TCCAATCGACGGCACGCAGGCGCCGATCATCGCGGTGCACATCGTGCTGCTCGTACACTGGGTGCTGCTGGCGACGATGTTTGAACTGGATCTGCAGGAAAGCCTGTTTGCGGTCGCGCTGGTTGGAATTATGCAGGCGGTGATGGCGCTGGCAATTTTACCGAGGTGAAGACGATCGACGACACCCTCCCGGCCGTCCCAGAGCGCAGCGCCGGGCGGCATCTTCATTCGTCGTCGACAAGGCGTGCGTGGAAACAAATCGAACGGTCTATCAACATTGGCGCAAGAGCGCGCAACGCTTCCGCGGACCTTGGTCTATTGCCTACTAATCCAGCAGACTCAATTTCCGTGAACAGTCAATCCTCGCGCGATCCCGCAAACTCGCGCTGACGAAAACCACGCAAACTCGTTGCGACATATCAGTGTTTTACCTATTCATATCGTGCTACTCCCTAAGACGATTTCCCTCCCGCATTCCGGGCACCGCGCCGGCGTCGCGCGAAGGTCATATCCGCACTGCGGACAGAGACCCGCACCCCTTCGTCGCGACCGACGCACGACGCGAATTCCATACACCGCCCACGGCGTCAGCATCACGACGAGCCAGACCGGCGCGCTCAGCAAAACGAAATCCGCTTCTTCGTGATGATGCCCGCCCGACTCATCGAATAGTCCGGCGTACAAGCAATGCCGCACGCGCCAACCAGAGTCGTAGGTCGTCCACGCCGACCAATCCTTGATCATCTCAGCCGGTATGCTGTCCAGAAGTCCTTCATACCTCCGATCGCGGCCCCACCATTGCAAACCGACAAGTTCGTGATCCCACGGCGTGCCGTCATCCGTCGGCGCCGACTTCACCGCCGCGAGTTCTTCATCATCCATCCACGGCGTGGACGACTCGAAACGCATCAACCCGATCCACCCGCCGCGAGAGTAAATCCCCCACTGCCGCATTCCCGCGTCGGACCACACGGCGCTTCCCGCCTCATGATCCGACTCCAGAAATATCCGCCCAAAGAAAATCCAATCCCCGCCACGAATCCACAATCCCACCACCGCAATCGCGATGAAAAGCGACGCCCCCATCCACCCCACGACGATCCCTCGCCGAATACGCTTGATCATTCGATACCCCGCTCGCGTCCGTGCATGGATCCTCTCCGCATAAACTCTAAAGCAGCGCGCGAAAACGCCATAGCGAGTGAGTTGGGGGCCGCTACAACCATTGACGCTTCGCTCTAACACGCCGGCGCCAAATCGCGCCTACACTTCGACGCAAAACTCCGTTTCCGCACGTCCGGAAACTGAAAAAACGCGCGACCACCGTGAGGTAAAGTTGGAAGCCGACACAGATCTCGATCCATTACTCGCCAATCACGAACGGGAGGTCGTCCTGCGCGTGCTCTCAGCCGCGTCGTTTCTCATCTTTTTCGCGGCGTATCTCGTCGCGCCTTTAATTCCATCACTCGGACTCGAATTTCACGCGAGCGCAAAAACCGTCGGGGCGCTCGTGCCGGCATATCTGCTTCCGTATGGTTTCTCGACGCTTGTCTATGGCCCGCTTTCCGATCGCATCGGCCGCAAGCAACTGCTCCTGGCGATGTTCGCGGCTCTCATCCTCGCCACGCTTGGAGCGAGCACGGCCCATTCGCTCACCGCGCTGATGCTCTGGCGCATCGCGGCCGGGCTGGCTTCTGGCGGGATCATCCCAATTGCACTGGCGCTCCTCTCCGACCTGTTTCCGTACGCTCAGCGCGGTCGCGCGATTGGCTGGATCTTCGGCGCCATCGCGGGTGGCTCGGCGTTTGGCTCGACGCTCGGCGCATTTCTCAACCCCGTGATCGGCTGGCGGATGGAGTTCGTTCTGATTGCGCTCGCCAGCGCCGTGAATCTCATCTTCGCCTGGCGTCACCGGGCGTTTCTCGAAGGCCGGAAGAACGACCATCCACCGGGACTGCGCGCGGCGATCGAGGGATACATCTCGCTCTTGCGCAATCCGCGCGGCCAGCGCGGCTATTCGCTCATCTTCTTCAACGCGGTCTTTCACAGCGGGGTGTTCTCGTGGCTGGGTGTGTATTTTTCGCGCCGCTACGGCCTCGGCGATCGCGGAATCGGGCTGGCGTTGCTCGGGTATGGCGTGCCGGGAATGCTGCTCGGGCCGGTCATCGGACATCTCGCAGACCGAGTCGGGCGCAACATCATCATCCCGATCGGCCTGACGATTTCCGCAATCGCAGGTCTCGCGCTCGCGCCACACCTGCCTCTTCTCGGCGCCGCCCTCGTCACGACCGCCCTTTCGCTCGGCTTCGACATGAGCCATCCGCTGCTCGCGGGATTGATCACCTCGCTCGACCCCAAGCGCGTGGGCGGAGCGATGGGTCTCAATGCATTTTTCCTTTTCACTGGCTTCGGCGCCGGCTCGCTCGTGTTTCAACTGCTGCTCACGCCCTCGCTCTCGCGTCCACTGCTCGTCTTCGCCGCACTTGAGGGGTGCGTGGCGTTGGTTGGCGCAATCCTCCTTCGCAACGAACGTGCAACGACTCGATCGCGTTCACCAGCTTAGATCTGGTCGGGACATCCCCGCCTCTCACGATACATGGGCAGAGATGCGGGTTCTGACCGCGATGCAAAGCCCGCTTAATTCCGTCGTTCTGAGCGCAGCGAAGAATCTCGATATCGAACGCTTCTTCCGGTTTCGAGATCCTTCGCTCCGCTCAGAGCGTGTGATCTTTTGCGTGGCGAGGGCGTCTCGCCCTCGCATTTGCGGCTACAGCCGCGTTGGCGAGGGCAAGATGCCCTCGCCACGCTGAAAAGATCACACGCTCTCAGGATAACGTCGTTTGATTCTCTCACGATCCTTATCCGCTGTCGCGTTACTTCATCGCGTTCGCCCACAGCTGATCGATCGCCGCGCTGAGTTGCTTTTCCGCATCTCCGGTCACGCTCGAGTTGTGATCGCCATGAAGTTGGATCAACTGCTTCTCTCCCGCGTACGCGTCGTAGACCAGACGCGAATACTTATTGGGAACGACCCCGTCCCCGTCGGCAAGCACAAATACGCCTGGGACTTTCACGTTCGGCGCGTTGTCGAGGCTTTCCAGTTCCTTCGGAATCTGCAGCGCGGTCGGCCCCGCGACGAGCCAGAGATTCCACCAGCCGTAACGCTCGAGGATCAGCCGGCGCAGCGGCGGCGGATTCTGGCAGATCACGCCCGCGACGATTCGATGGGCCGCTACATAAAGGGCCGACGTCGTGCCCAGGCTGTTGCCCTCAACGAAGATCGGTCGTCCCGCGGCGCGCTCGGCGAGCGCGTCATACGCCGCCAGCGCACTCTGCGGAATCAGCGAAAACTTCTTCCCGCCTTCGCTCGCGCCGTACCCCGGATAATTCACCACCCACGCTTCCACCGGATGGTTCTTCCATCGCTGCGCAACGTACTGCGCAATCTGCTCCGCCCGCGTTGCGTTGCCACAAAACTCGAGCACGAACGCACGCGGTTCGCCCTGCCCCACCGCCGGCGACCGCGCCGTCCAAATCTCCAGCTTCCGCTCCTGCACCGGAATCATGAGCTGCTTCGCCGGCCCGGCATCAATCTTTCCCTTCGGCGGATGGAGGATGAGCGTATTCGCACACCCACCAAAGGTCATCGTGATGACGTACACAAGAATGAGGGCGACGGCGAATCGAAGCCGGCGGCGATATCGAGGGCTCATGATGCGGAATAATATCGCAGATTATTAGCTTTTGCTAACTTACTAAAATAAAAAAGGCCGATGCAAATCTGTATCCCCCGCCGGGAATGCGCGAGGCCTCACCGAGTCGCCGAAGCAGTGTAGTGAAAATCGTCGAAATAGATCTTCACGAAACTCCCGCCGCGGTGGTTCGTGAAGAGCCCGAACCGATCGAACTGGGCCCCCTTCGCCTTGTCACCGTCCTTTAATGGCAATTTCACCGACTCGTCGCCGAGCGTCACTTCGATCTCGCCCTTTCCACCGTTCGCACTCGGATCGTAGACCACCTTCCACTCGAACACCTTTCGCGGGACCAGCACCGGCCCCGTGCCGCGCTCGACCGCGATCGTCGGCGGCTGTTCCAGGTCGCCCTGCTCGGGAAGCTTGTCTTGCGTCGTCGCATACGCCGGCGCGAAGTAATGCCCAATGCGCGTCGGCCCGCCGATCTTTACGCCGAGGAATTGCCCCGCCTGCGCCGGCGACATCTCTTTCTCCGCGCTGTTGAACCAACCGAAATACATCCCCGAATCCGGCGGACCGACCTCGAGAATCACCTTGCCGCTCGCCTCCAGCCGATCGTTGAGCGACAGTGGACCGATGCGATCGGCGTAGTATGCGTACGATCCGCTCCGCCACAGGATCCCGCCGATCTCGCCCGGCGCGCCGCCGGCAAAATTCGTCTTCTCGCTGAAGCCGAAGTTGTGCGCCCCGCCGCTTTCTTCCGGGTCATACTTCGCATGATTCCCTGTGCCGATCCAATTCGGATCCGCGCCGAAGTCGAACTTCGTGCCATCGATCTCCAGATCATCGAAGTAAATCGAAAGCGAATTCCCCGGCCGCCCGCCGTTCACCAACCCAAACCGATCGAACATCGTCCCCTGATCCTTGTAACCCTTCGGCAGCGCAACCGTGAAGGTCTTGCCTTCGAACGCTTCCGGCTTGTTGCTGTTGCTGCGAATGACAAACGACATCGCGCCGTTTCCACCACTGGCATCGGGATCGTAATCGAGCTTCCACGTGTAGCGCGTGCCGTCATTCTTGATCGCCGGCGGACGTACCTTTCGTCCCTCGCCGCGCGCCTTCGTTTTATCCACAACCCACGGCGTAATTTTCGTCCCGCACGCCTGATTCGTCCCCGTCACCAGCTGCAGCGTCAGCCGGCATCCCTCGCCCTGCCCCGCAACATGAATCCCAAGGCTGTTCTGTCTCCCGCTATCGGAGGCTTCCGATTTGAAAAAACCGAAGAACACCCCGCTGCTCCCCGACGAAGCCGTAATCGCAAACGTCCCCGACGCGCTCAGCCGATCGCTCAGCGTCTTCCGCTCGATCGCCTCGCCATACGAAGCCGTCGTCGCCGATCGCCAAACTGTCCCGCCAATCTCGCCCTTCGCACTTCCCGCGATGTTCGAGTCCCGATACCCGAAATCCTGCGCAACCGTCTTGGCCGCTTTTTCAATGTGATTGTTCAACTCCTCCCACCCCGGATCGCGGTCGAAGGTTTCGCTTTTCAGCGCGGCCGGAGCCTCCTCGCCGCGCACCGGAGACATCAATGTGAAGCAAAGAATGATCAGCAAGAGAAACGCCGTGCGCCGCATAGAGCCCTTGGTGCAAACCATCAATTCCAACAACTCTAACGGCGCATCCATGGTGTTATTCCGAGTTTCCCCCGACAATCGTGTAGGGTCCGCTTCAGCGGACCGGTTATTCGCTTTTCGAACGAATGAATAACCCCAACGGTGCCCCGATCGCGATATTGCGTGTGGCACAGCCGCACAGTCCTTCACGACTTGCCAACCCGCACCACACCTTTGATGTAATCCGGTTCTTCACCCGAAGTCACGCGCCGCAGCAGCTCCGGATACTCCTCAATCGAAATCACATGCGTCACCAGCGGCGAGAGATCGATGTGCCCGCGACTAAGCAACCGAATCGCGGGCGGCCACAGATCGCGATTCGCACTCGCGGGCGACGCGTTGATGACCGTCAGCCCATTCATGTGCCAAAGATCGCCGGGAAATTGCGCCGTCCCATGATTCCACCCAAAGAGATTCAATCGTCCGCCCCGCCGCACGATCCGCGACGACAGCTCCAGCCCCTTCTGATTTCCGCTGCAGTCGACAACCGTGTCAATCTCGACTTTCTGCAATGAACCAACATCCACTTCATCCCCTCGATAGATATCCGTCGCCCCAAACCGCTTCGCCATCTCCAGCCGCTTCGCATTAATATCAATTGCAACCAAACGGTCGACCAGCGATCGCGAGAGCGCCTGCACGAACATCAACCCCATGAACCCGCACCCCACCACCGCCACGCGATCCCCCGCTTTCAGCGCACACTGATCCAGCCCATTCACCACGCACGCCACCGGCTCGACAATCCAATGCTCCGCCCGCTTCTCCCCCGCCGGCAACACGTGCAACGCCGCCGCCGGCATCACGTCATATTCCGAAAATCCCAGCTGCCCGCCGACGACCCGATCCCCCTCCTCCACCCGGGTCACGCCCGCCCCGCGCCGCGCAACAACGCCCACGCCCTCATGCCCCGGATACGTAAGCCCCTCCGGCCCGCGACGAAAAACATGCAGATCCCAGGCACAAATCCCGCAAGCCAGGTTCCTCACCAGCACCTCGCCTGGACCCGGATCGCGAACGTCAATGTCGACGAGCTCGACCTTCTGCGGCGCGACATATCGGATGCTCCGGCATTTCATTGAATGAATCCTACCGCGCGCGCGACTCGCGAGGCCTGAAGTAGCACGGGTTTCCAACCCGTGCATCTTTTCAAATACGAATTGCCCACGAATCTCACGAATCGACACGAATGAAAACAGATTCGTGAAGATTCGTGTGATTCGTGGGCAAATCATGCACGGGTTGAAAACCCGTGCTACTTCGTCGCGTCATTGACTCCCAAATTCGAGTGGGGTATCGCCGCGGCGTTTTCGCTCGCCGTGAAGCCAAGATCCGTCTTCACGTGCGCCGCATCCCCGCGATAGTTGATCGTGATCTCTTCGCCGGCCTTGATCTCGCGCAGGGTGAAAAACTCAATGATGTCCGGCAGATGCATCTGGTACTTCGCGTTGGGCGATTCGCTGTGGTTGTAGATCGAGCCGTAGCCGAGGCTGAGGGCGACGAGTTCCTCGTCGGGATCGATCCACGTGAAAACGTACCAGCTGATTGCGATGCCCGCCCGCTGCGCGATCTCGTGCGAACCGAAGATCTGCTCCTTCGGTACGAGCAACACCGGCACGCGCTCGAAGATCTCTCCTGCGCGTAACGGCCGCCGAGCAAACACCGCCCGCCCGCCCTTTCCGCGGTTCGTCACGCGGCGGACTTCGATCGCGTCGGATTGGCGAAAGAGATTCGGATCATCGATCGGCGAGTCGCTCATGATCGCCAAACGTAGCACGGGTTTCCAACCCGTGCACCGCCGAGAGGAAGAAATTGAGCCACAAAGCTCACAGAGAGCGCAGAGAAGGCGCTAAGCGAACTTTTCTTCGTTCGCCGTGATCTCTGTGTGCTCTGTGGCAAAACAAAGTGCACGGGTTGAAAAACCCGTGCTACTTCTGCGCCCGATTCAGCCGTACAACCGCTTGAAATGCACCTCGCCGCCACATCTCGGGCAGCGCACCCGAACCTGCGAATTGAGCGCAAGCGACCGCTGAGCGTAAACGATCATCGTCGTCCGATCGATCGGACAAACCGGCTCGATCCGCCGCTTGTCGGCGGCGATGATCTCCTTACGCTCGCCTTCGGTGTACTCACGAAACGAATCCCGCAGCGGATCATTCCGCTGGGCGATGTTATGCGATTCGTTGCATCTACTGCATTCGACACGACCAAACTCCCCCGCCGCCTTCGATCGCGAAAGCTTCAACGATCCATCACAGGTCGGGCAGACCACGCGATTGGCATAGACGTTCGTATACACGCTTCGAAGTTGTTCCGCCGACCAAGGCATTCGGTGCAGTATCGCTCGAAAGTACGGTGAGGAAATAGGTGTCAGACACCTTTTCTCTCTCTTCAAGGTTGGCCATCGGCGCGAATTTCGTTGGCAGTCTTCTTCGTTGAAGCATTGACAGCGCCGCCGATCGAAAGAGCGACAATCCCGATCCAGAGATAGCCATTCAGAGCGTTGGAGGCCTTTTCCGTGGCCTCGACTAATTCATACGCAGCTTTCGGCACCTCGCGCTCCTGTCTCTTTTCAATCACGTAGTATCGGCCTGCGTCGACTCGAAATGGTTTGCCCCCGACCACGACTCGTACCGCGAGCGACGCGAATAGCCCCAGTAATCCCTCACCGAGGATCACGACCGCAACTCTGATCAATAATCGTGCGCACCAGTGAGCGATCTGTCCTGTCGCTGCGAATAATCCAACAACGCCAATCACCAACGCTGATGCAAAGAGGACCAGAAATAGCAATATCACAGCGAGAGGACCTCCATGATCAGCGAGCGTAAACGAAGGTGACGAAAATGATGGCTATCACCTTTTTGGTTCATATTGAAAACAGTGTTCCACACTCGGGACAGCGCTCGGGCGTCGCGCGCAGATCGTATCCGCAAACATGACAGATTCTCGTCGAAGCGAGGCGATTCCGTTCCACCATGATGCGTTCGGCCTGTTTCGCATACTTTGAAAACACGATGAACAGCAGGAGCCGCGTCCACAGCACGGCGGGGAGAAAGCCCGCGAAAAGGAAGAAGACGCTTTTCGATCGCCATACCAAGGCATCGTCCATGAAGACATCTCCACCTGCGATGTAGAGTTCAAGGCACCAGAACGCCACGACAGTCGGCATGAAACAGAAACCGATGAGGTTCATGCGACGCCACGTGACGATGGTGAGCGTCTGCTTCGCCACTTCGAGTTCTGTCACGTTGACGCGACCGAATACTGCACACGCCAGCGTCACGACGATGCCCGCCAACGGAAATGCAACGATTGGCATCACAATACGCCGATGATGCCCGATCGACAAAACCGGAACCATTACTCGATTCCACGATGTTTGTAGCGACGGTTTGAGTAGGATGCGCGTAGCGCACCGGTCATTTCCTGAGTATGCGGATATCCCGGACGTCGCTTGCCTCTTCGCGGAAATCGACGCAGTGTTCGCCACAATGACCGTTCATCGACCCGCCGCGCCGCTCGCCCTATCCGCTGCCCTTTCCCCGACGTTTGGTGTTTTTACTATAATCGCCAAATAGACTACTTGGTCGCGGCAGCGGCTTGAGTGGTGGTGGGTTGTTTTTGTTCCGCGAGGAATTCGATCAGGTTTCGCAGGTCGCGTTTATTGAGAGGTTTGGCCACGTCTTGCGGCATGGGTGAGAGACCTTTTTCGCGGCTCACGACCTTGGACTTGTCGATCTTGACGCCGCTGGCGTCTGCCGTGTCTAAGACGATCTCCTTGTCGGTCTCGCTCTTCACCACGCCATTGTAGCTTTTGCCGTCCTTCAGCTTGATCGTGACGGCTTCGAAGCCGGGGGCGATTTTGGCGTTGGGGTTCAGGACGGATTCCAATAAGTACGCGCGGTCGTGGCGCGTGGCGACGCCGCTCAAATTCGGGCCGACGATTCCGCCGCCCTGGTCGCCGATCTTGTGGCAGCGCAGGCACGCGACGTCCGTGCGGTCGAAGAAGATGTGCCGGCCGGCGTCGGCGTCTCCGCCGAAGAGTTCCTCGTGATGCGACGCGACCACGTCGCCCTTCGACTTGCTCTTGCTGTACGCTTCGAGCTTCTGCTTCAGCGCGTCCGTCTTGAGCGCTTCCGCTGCCTCGATCGCGTCGAGCTGCAGCGCATCCTTCTCCTTGCCCGCGAGCAATTCATCCATCTGCTGCGAGACAATTCGCTCCGCCTCCGCATTGCCCTTCATCTTCGCGAGCGCCCCCAGCACCGCCTGCTGATCGGACACCGTGCCATCCTTCAAAAGCTTCTCGAGCCGCGGGGTCGCATCGGGCTTCCGCGCCAGCTGCTTGATCGCGACCACGCGAACCGCCGGCGCTTCGTTGCGAAGTGATGATTCGACCGCGTCGCTCAGCTTGGGATCTTTCTGCTCGGCCATCGCGCTGAGCGCCGCGGCGGCCACGTCGGGATTGATCGTCTTGCTCGTCACGAGCTTGTAGAGCAGCTCGTGATCGTCCATCGGGATGTTCTTACTGATGTCGATCGCCGTAATGCGCACCTGCGGTGGCGCGGTCATCATGACCTTCGGCACGACGCGCTTAATCTCGCTCATCGCCATCGTGTTATCGCGCGGCGACGGCAGAGGCCGATAGGTCCCGAGCACGCGATCGAGAATCGGCGGCTTGCCCCACATTTTCAGCATGTTGAGCGCTTCGACGCGCATGAGCTCCGGCGCATCGTCGCGCTCGGCGAACGTCGCCAGCGCCTGCGCGTTCTCGGGCTTGCCGAGACGGAAGTTTGCATTCAGCGCGCGATGGGCGAGCGGAACATCGAGCTTCTTCCGCGTGATTACCTTCGCGAGCGCGGGAAACGCGTCGGGAATCGGCACGTCGTTGATCGCTCGCGCCGCCTCGATCACGATCAGCGGCTCCGAATCATCCAGAAACGCCGCGATGGCGGGATCCGCCTGCTTGCGAAGTGCCAGACAGATGCCCATGCGCGCGGGAACAGGAAGATTCTTATTCGCAGCGACCAGCGTCTTCGCGTCGCCACTGCCGACGAGACCCATCACCCCGGCGTGACGGAGATATGCATCTTTGTCATTGGCCGCGGTCAGCATCGCGAGCAGTGGCGCGATCGATTCGCCACGGTGGTATTTTCCGAGCGCCATCGCGGCGAAGAACTGCACGCGGGCGCTTTTGTCATTGAGCCTTGCGACGATGGGCGTATAGGCGGAATCGATCTTGCCTTCGCCGAGCACCTTGATCGCCTGCGAGCGCACCTGCTCGTCGTTGTCATCGATCAGCTTCACGACCGAATCGAGCGCCGCCGGCGTCTTGCGGGAGATCTGACCGAGCCCCCAGATCGCATGCAACCGCCCGAGCTGATTGCTCGCGCTCGCCGCCGCCTGAGAGAGAATCGCGATCGAGCTTTCTCCGCGGCGCGCCAGCTCGAACTGCGCATCGAGCCGCACGCGCTGGTCCGCGTGCGAAAGCAGCGTCGCCAGCTCGGTCTCCGTGCGGTGGCTCATGCCCTCGCTCAGCAGTCGCTTCGTCTCGAGGACGATCGGCGAATTCGCTTCGTCCTTGCCTGTGATGCGATAGATGCGGGCCTGATTTTTCCGATCGAAGCCGGGCAACCAGTCGGAAACGTAGGCGGCGCCGTCCGGGCCGAATTCGATGTCGGTGGCATTGGCGTGTTCGAGGAACATGTGCTGATCGCGCACGAGCTCGAACGATGCGCCTTTGGGTTTCACCTTGAAACTGTGAATCACGCTCGCGGGGCCGGCGCGGAAATCGCACAGGAAGAAATGATCTTTGAACTTCTCCGGCAGGCCGACGCCCGGATAGTGCCGCATCCCCGCGGGGCCGGAGGCAATGTGTTCGATCGGCGGAAGGTTATACGCGGCGTGGCCCGGCTCTTCCTTTGCCCAGAGCATCTCGTTGAACCACGGCCCCGTCGAGCGCGGAAACTGAATGTGCTGATAGCCAACGCGCCAGCCGGTATCTCCGCCTTCGACGAGATACACCCACCGCCCCGGATCGCCGTAGTCGCAATTGTTGTCGCCGGTGAAGAGGTTGCCGTAATCGTCGAAGTCGATCTCCTGCGGATTGCGCAGGCCGGTGTGGAAGAGTTCCAGGTTCGACCCATCCGGATCGCAGCGCAAGACGCACCCGGACTCCGTCACCTTGATCTGCTTCCCCTCTTTCGTTTTCACATTCAATCCGCGGTCGCCGATGGAGAAATAGAGCTTGCCGTCGGGGCCAAAGCGCAGGCCGTGCAGGTCGTGGCCGATCAGGTTGTAGCGCACGCCGTAGCCGGTGCTGAGGATCTGCTTGTCGTCGATCTTCCCGTCGCCATCCTTGTCGTGCAGCAGGTAGAGATTGGGGATGCTGGCAAAGTAAATGTCGTCGACGCCGGTCTGATCATTTCGGCGAACGAGAATGCCGGCCGCCAAACCGTCCATCGCATCGTGAAACTCCGCGGAGATCGTCGCGTGATCGACGCGTCCATCGCCGTCGCGATCTTCGAGCACGCTGAGCCGATCAGGGTATTTCGTCAGCGGAGAAAGGTCGCCGTGTTCCCACCGCTTGACCATCGCGAGGCGATCTTCGACGGACTGACACGAGAGATCGTCTTCGAGACGGTCATAAATATTGCGAATGTCGTAAACGCCACCGTTCTCGCCGGATCGAAAGCGAAACGTCTCGCAGACCCAGAGGCGGCCTTTGTAGTCGACATCGATCGCGACAGGCGAGACGAACTGAGGCTCCGCGGCGAAGACCGAGAGCTTCAGCCCCGGAGCAGGCTTGAGCGCGGTCGCGTCCTTATCCGCCTGTTCCCAGTTCGGCGTGCCGGTGTCGGCGAGGCTGTTGTCGGGCTGGGTTGCGGGCGTTTCGGCCGCACGTGAGCAGATGGGGAAAAGAACGCAGATTACGCAGAGAATTCGCGAAAACGTCATAGGTGAGGGGATGGTATCGGAGTCCCGCTAAGCCGCAAGCGGCAGGAGTCTCGAGGATGCGCCTCAATGTCATCCTGAGCGAAGCGAAGGATCTCGATGTCGTAAATCGCTCTGGATCCCGAGATTCTTCGCTTCGCTCAGAATGATGATATGGCGAGTTCTCGTTCAACGACGCAACGCGCCTCTCACGCCCGAGCCTCGCCCTAACCCTCTCCCTTTCAGGGAGAGGGGATAAAGCGCGCATCACACAACCGTCACATTGCTGAACGTCGCGGTCGCAATCTTGGTGTTGTCTCTGGCGGTGACGCACAGGCCGATCGTGCTCGCAGTCGTCAGCGACAGCGCGTGGGATGTTCCGATCTGGATCCAACTCGTGCCGTTGGTGGAGTAATAGCCTTTCGCCTGGCCGGAGGATTCGACGAGTCGCACCCACACCGGAGCCTTGATGCCTGTGACCTGCGTCGAGGCGACGGTCGCGCCGGTGCTCGAGCGCCAGAGGAGGTTCACGCCATTCGACGGCGTGACGACGACCGCGACGAATGCGGCGTTCGCGGCGTTTGACGCGCGGGCCATTACACCCGCTTTGGCCCAGGCATTGGTGTTGTCGAGCGTGTTGACCTTGGCAGTTAAGGTGAAGTTGCCGGTCTTGAATTGGTTGACGTAGTTGAACGCATCGCTGGTGCCCGCGATGTTCGCTCCGCCGCCTTTTACGGTGAAGGTGCCGTTGGAGTACGTCGCGCTGCCTTTGATGCCGACGGTGCCGATGTCGGCGTCTTTCCACGGAGCGGGCAGCGCGCTCGAGGCGACCTTGCGTTCGTAGCAGCCAACGTCGAACTTCGCGCCCTGCGGCCGCGAGGTACCGAGCAGATCTTTCGCCGGCGCATTCTTCACCACACCGGCATTCGTCAATGAAGCCACACCCGCATCGACCGCGGAACTGGTCGCGGCCAGCGTGTAGTCGTTACCTGCATAATTGGTAAAGAGCGCCTGCATCTGCGCCTGCGTGAGCGAATGCGAATGCGTGTCCGATCCCGTCGCCGTCTGCCACTGCGCAAGCGTCATCTGTCCGCCGAGATCGAAACGCGGATCGATGAAATTGTCGTCGCTCAAAAAGCCGCTCTTCGAGTCCGCGGTCAGGCTGATGCTCCCGCGACTCCCGCTCGTGTTCAGGTTGAAAATGATGTTGTTGAACAGCGTGTTTTTCGTCGAGTTGTTCGAGATCGAAACGAGGTACCGCGAGTTGGCGGCATTGATCATCGTGTTGTTCACGACGAGATTTCCGCTGCTCGGTCCCCCGCCGTCGAATTGGTACAGCACCAGCCCGCCGGCGTGGTTGTCGTAGAGCAGGTTATTGTCGATGATCGAGTTCTGCACGCCGTCGCAATTGATCGCCGCCCCACCGCCCGCGGAATAGGCCGAGCCTCCCCCGTTGCTGTAGACCTTATTCCCTTCAATGATCGCGCCGGTCGTGATGCCATCGACACCGGGCAAGCTCGTGTTCCCCGTGTGAATGTCCGCGTTCAGCTGAATCCCGCAGTCGGCATTCCCGAAGCAGACATTGTTGCGAATGATCGGGCGATCGCCGGAGTTGCTGAAATAGATCCCATGCTGCTGGGCCGCGTGCGAGCAGGTGTTGTTCTGGATAACGATGTCGTCGGTGAAGCCGGTGAGAATTCCCCAAACGCCCCAGCTGTCGATGTTGTTGTTCTGGATGATGACGTTGTGGCTGAAGGCGTTGGCGTTGTTGAACCCATCGCCCACGATGCGAATACCGGTTCGCGACGTGCTCGGATTTCCCGTGCCCGTGAGTTTGAAGCCATCGACCGTGATGTACGACGCGTCTTCGATGTTGATGCCGTCTTTGCCTGTGACGGTGTTGTTCGAATTGATATTGGTCCCGAAATTCGCCGCACCTTTGAACGTGATCCGCGACGACGACGTCCCGCCGTGACGGATATCAAACCCGCGGAAGTTTCCGGCGCCGACGTTGACCGTATCCCCCGCGACGACCCTGTCCGCGGCGTGTTGCAAGGTCAGCCACGGCGCCGCCTGCGTGCCGGCGTTTCCATCGTTCCCCGTGATGGCGACGTAATACGTCGCCAACAATCTTCGTGGCTCAAGTTGTTCAAAGGTCGTTCGATGCGCAGGAAAAGCCGCCGCCGCGTGTGTGGTTCGTCGCTGCATCGCCTCGCTCCTCCAGGTCCCCCAGTTGGCAGACCGCCCGCGAAGATTGTGCGCGATGTCCAGTGACGGTTGGATGAGGCGAGCTTTACCCCCTCTCCCTGGAAGGGAGAGGGTAGGGGTGAGGGTCGAGCGCGAGAGTAAACGTGCGCTAATTCGGGATTACGTCAGCGGCTTTTTTGCGAGGCAACAGCGGTTTAACTCTGGACGCTTCACCCTCACCCTAACCCTCTCCCTTGCAGGGAGAGGGGACAAAAACTGTTTCACGCCT
>JAICIO010000135.1 GCA_025924315.1 Phycisphaerae bacterium | reverse complement strand
GTTCGCGAAACAGCTCTGCGCGCGCTCCAGTTCTTCTTTTCGGCCATATTGCTCGAGTTCCGCCAGACCAGATCGAAGCGCCTCGGCGGACAGCACGCCGGCGGCGCCTTTGAGCGAATGCGAGACCCGCGCGACCTCCGCGGCATCCCCTTCCTGCAGGCTGTATTCAATCTGCGCAGCAGCTTGATTGAGCTGCACTTCAAACTTCTCAAGGATCGAAAGCGCCAGCGTCGTGTTCCCCGTGCACCGCTCTCGGAGTGCACTCAAAGTGAACGGCGGATTCTCCATCGGTGCCGCACTGACCGTTTCTTTGGGCGCAGTCGGCTCCGATGCGACCGCCGCAACATCCGGCAGAAAGCGCGCGAACGTGTCGAGCAGTTCCTGCTCATTGAACGGCTTCCCGCAGTAGGCGTCCATCCCCGCCTGCATGCACCGCCCACGATCCGCGCCGGAAGCGTTCGCGGTCAGCGCGATAATCGGCGTGCGTCGGGCAGAATTCATCGACTTCTCGTGCCGGCGGATCGCGCCGGTCGCTTCGAATCCATCCATCACCGGCATCTGGCAATCCATCAGCACAAGGTCGTACGACGCTCCGGTAAACGCCTGCACCGCCTCTTGCCCGTCCTTTACGATCAGGCTTTCAAACCCGACCTTGCGCAGAAACTCCGCCGCCACGATCTGATTGATCTCGTTGTCCTCCGCCACGAGCACGCGCACGGTTCGGCTCCAACGCTTCGCGGATGCCTCGCTGTTAGACGACGTCGCCGTCTCTGCGGCGGCGCCGATCGCTCGCGTCAGAAGCACAAGCATCGCCTCGCGGCGCACGGGCTTGGCGAGCGCGAAATCGAAACCCGCCTCGCGAAGGGCATCCGGCTTCTCCATCGCTGCGCCCGATCCCAGCAGCACCGCGACGATCTTCCGCTCGCGGGCCAGCATCGAAACCTCGGCCAGGCCATCCATCGTCTGACTCGCGATCACGACGCGAAACGCCTCGCCCTCGTCCACCGCGCGGCGTGCTTCGTCGTCCGATCCGACCGCCACGCAATCGATCCCCGCTGCGCCAAGTTGCCGCGCCAAAATTGCCCGCAGTGATGCGTTCGGCTCCGCGACGAGCACGCGCAGCCCGGCGAGCGCCGTGTTCGATTGCGGCGTCGCTGGCGCGCTGGCCGCTTCCTTCACATTCACCGCGAACCAGAACCGCGAGCCTTTGCCGAGCTCGCTTTCCACGCCGATCTCCCCGCCCATCAGCTCCGCAAGCTGCTTGCTGATCGCGAGGCCCAACCCCGTTCCGCCGAAGCGCCGCGTCGTCGACGCATCCACCTGGTTGAACGATTGAAACAGCCGCCCGATCCGATCCGGGGGGATGCCGATGCCGGTGTCCGTGATATCAAACCGCAAGCGAACCGATGCGCTCACCGAAGCGTCGCGCGTCACGCACAAGATCACTTCGCCCTTCTCCGTGAACTTCACCGCGTTGCCGATCAGGTTCAGCAGCATCTGCCGCAAACGCGTCGAATCGCCCACAATCCGCCGCGGAACGCTTGCGTCGATCTCGCAGGCGATTTCCACGCCCTTCGCGATCGCCTTTTGATAGAGCAACTCGACGACGTCTTCGACGACGCCATGCACGTCGAACTCGACGGCTTCCAGCTCGAGCTTCCCGGCCTCAATTTTCGAGAAATCGAGGATGTCGTTGATGAGCGTCGTCAGCACCTCAGTCGAGGACCTTACGAGCTGCGCATAATGCCGCTGGCGGTCGTTCAGCTCGGTCCCGAGGAGCAGGTTCGCCATCCCGATCACGCCATGCAGCGGCGTGCGGATCTCGTGACTCATGTTCGCGAGGAACTGGCTCTTCGCTTTGCTCGCCGCCTGCGATTCTTCAACGAGCCGCTCGAGCTCACGCCGCGCCTTCAGCTGCGCCATCATGTGGTTGAATGCCGTGCCCAGCTCGCCGATCTCATCGCGCTGATTGCTGACGATGACCGCGTTCATGTCACCCTCGGCGATGCGCTTCACGACCGACAGCAGCTCGCGCACCGGCCGCGTCAGCGCGCTACTCAGCACGAAGCTCACCGCACCTGCGACGATCAGTCCGCCAGACATAATCGCGAGCAGGCTCGTGAAGATCTTTCGTTGCAGTGCGATTCCATCCGCCATGCTGCTCTGAATAAGCGTCGCGCCGACGCTCGTTCCCGAACAGGGATCGATGAGCGGTTCGAGGTAAGACCGATACGCTTCGCCGGCGATGTGCGTGTCGAAGTTCGCACCCGTCGGCCAATGGTTATCGTCGTACGCCGCACGGGCTGCCTTGGCCGCTTCCGATTTGAGGCTAGAGGTCGTCGCCCCATCGATCGTCAAAAAGCTGATCTCGCACCCATTCGACCCCGCCAGCTCATCGGCGATCGCGCTGGTGATCGGCGCCGCCATGATCAGCGCGCCGTCCACCTTCGATCCAGCCTGATCGGCGTCGAAGACCAGGGGCAACCCGACAACCTGGAAGACCTGCCCGTGATAAAGCCACAGCCCGAACTCCCCTTGCGAGTTTGCCTTGGCATCGCCGGATGGATAAAGCCGCTCGATGAGTGGTTTGGCCTGCGGCGAATTCGGCAGGTATTCGCGAAGCTGTTCGAGCGTCGTCCATGGCGATTTGCCGTTCTGCGCAATCACCGATCCGCGCGCGTCACACACACAGACGAACGGCACTTCCATCACCGTGCTCAAGTTGTCGAGGCGCTCGCGCAGGCTGTTGGTGTTGTCTTCGGAAACTTCAAAGTTGTGCTCGGCGATGAGGGCGCGCAGCTCGGGGATTTCCATCAGCATGCGCCCGACCTGCCGCATCTGCGCAACGCGCTGCGCCTGTAGCGACCGCAGGCCCTGGCGCGCGTGGGCGAAATTGGCGTTGGCGACGTGATCGAAGTTCGATCCGATCAGCCGCTGAATGGGCCAAAGCGTGCCCGCCCACAACAACAGGACGACCACGCTGGAGGTCAGAAAGAGTTTGGTGCGAAGCCGCATGGCGGAATTCTGGCTTTTGCATCGTGGCGAGGGCATCTTGCCCTCGCATTTTGCGGCTGCAGCCGCCGGCGCAAGGGCGAGACGCCCGCGCCACTTACAAGTTCGTAGGGTGTGCTTCAGCACACCGTCTTATTTGCAGCAATCCACGGGCTCCGTCGTCGGCGCCGCATGCACGTCGGTCACCACCGGCAAGTTGAGATGCTCTCGCTTCAGCCCAAGCCCGCGCTCCACGCCGTAACTCGCGCCATGCCGCGGCGGGTCGTTGGCGATGATCGCTTCGCGGCTTTCGTCCAGCGTCAGATCGGTCTTGGCATCGATCGAGGGACCCACGTCAATCGGCTGATGCACCGTCGCGCAGCGATCCTGCCACGCGTACAACTCATAATGCCCCGCGGGCAGACCGGTGATTTCAAACTGCCCTTGTCCGTCCGCGTGGGTGAAGAATCGATTCGGCGTCACGAAGATGATCGCCCGCATCGACGGATGGATGTTGCAGAACACCTGCACGACGCCCACCTTGTCGAAGTTTCGCTTTTTCGACTGCCCGTACGGATAGCGATCCAGATCAAACGCCGGCGCCGCCGCCGAGCGACTGAATACGTTGTGCGAAATGTGATCCCAGTTTGGAAACTCGACGTCCGTCCCCTTCGTCACGACGAGAAAATTCGGGATGAAGGTCTTATCCTTCTGCGCGACGCTCGCGGTTTCAAGTGTGCCATTGAGCGCATCGAGAGCGGGATCCGATCCGAGATAGACGACAACGCGCTTCAGATCCGCCTCGCTGTTTCCAAGCTTGGCGGCGAGGTGAACCTGTCCGTGAATGCTGTAGCGTGGCGCGGTCGTCGGCTGGGTTGCCGGCGCATCCACCGCGCAGACCCGCCCCGCCAGCACCGTCACCAGCGCCGCGGAAATCCATCCGATTTGATTGCGAAACGTCATTCTCCACTCCATCAAAACGAAAACGTCAGGTGCGCCGAAACGCTGTCGAGATCGCCGCTGTGCGCGAAGTCGTGGCGATACTCCGCGCGCAGCTCCACCCCGCGGAAAATCTGGAAACCGACTCCGCCGCTCACTTCCTGCGACGTTTCATCGACGCCGGTGATCAATCCCTCCGTGTCGTCGAGGTAGCTCCATCGTCCGAACACGCGCCAGCGATCGTTGATGTCGTAATTGGCCAAGGCAGTGAACCCGTACCAGCCGAGGTGATCGGCCGCGTGACCCGTCATCGCAATGAGTGCTTCAGCGCCGAGTGTGAGATCCGCGCGCGGGTTCCAGCGCGCCGAAAGATCCGCGAAATAAAGCGTGCCGTCGTGTTCGCCATGAATGTGCGGGCCGGTCCAGTTCCACACGACGTATGTCCGGTGGTCCGCCGCGTACTCCCCCGAGTCTGTTTCGGCCGAGTATTCACCGCCCACCGCATATTGCTGCTCTTCGGCGGCGGCATCTTCCTCTGGCTTGAATCCGGGGCCGATCAGGTTCGTGAACGCAACGCGCAAGTTGTCGTTCGGGCGATATTCCGCGAGCAAACCGGCCAGAGGCGGGCGCTTGATTTCGCTGTCGCCGTCGAAGTTCGTGGTGAGAAATGGTCGAAGTTTCACGTCGCCGCTGCCGATCGGCTCGGTCAGCATCACGCCGACCAGGTCCTGCGGCTGCGCGCCAAAGAGCAATCCCGTTGTTCCACCCAACCGATCCCACGCGTTTCTCGGTTCGACGCCAAACGACGCGTTGAACTTGCCCGCGGTCAGCAGCGTTTCACTTCGCTCCGACAATTCGAGCGTCAAAAACGCCTGCTCGACAAACCCATGCTTGTAGTCGTTGTCATCAATGAAGTGGATATCGGTAGAAGCGCTGGCCCGCGAGCCGAGGCGCTGCGTCAGGCCCAGCGAAAAATCGCCGACCCAGTAGTACGGATAATCGCGATCGCTATCGTGAAAATACTCGCCCCAGCCCCAGGCGTAGATCTCGGTGTTTTCCTGCATCGATTCCGGGAGGAGTTGTTGAAGGCGAAACGGCTGGTCGAGCGACGGCGCCGGATCGGATGCAGGAGCGGGCGACGGAGTGTTCTCGTTCGAAGCGACCGAAGGAGCGGGCACGCTCGAGGTCGCGTATTTGCCGATCGCCGCCGTCCCAAGCCCGAGGCAGAGCGATCCGGCGATTCCGATTTGAAGAGCGCGTTGCTTCACACGCCCGTCATCGGATGATTATCGGTGCGGGTTAATGTGTGCGGGTTAACCGGATGGCGGAGGACCCGGCAGGCGCGATAAAAGCACGCATGCCCGAACTAAGGACGCCGTTTTCTGTAGCGATCTTCGTTGATTCGTCACCTGGCGTCATCATCGAGATGTCATTCTGAGCGAAGCGAAGAATCTCGGGATCGCAAGCGATATTCGATATCGAGATCCTTCGCTGCGCTCAGGATGACCCGCGTCGGGAAGGTTCAACGGCTCACACCAGCTATCGTTCATGGTAAACATTCTTCCGCCGATGAATCGCAAGCGCTGGATCATCCTCGCCCTCCTCGCCATCGTGCCGATTGCGTGCGTGCTGGGTTATTATCTCATCTTCCCCCGCCTCGTGAAAATCGCGGTCAAGCACACCCTCGCGGGCGCGGGCATCGAATACGTCACGCTCGACGTCTCAAATGCCAGCCCGTGGCGGGCGCATCTCGCGAACATCACCGTCGGCCGCGATGGCGTGCCAATCGAGATCAAGAATGTCGGACTCTATTACACGCCACAAGAACTTTTCGCGGGCAATCTCAACGCGATCGTTCTCAAGGGCGTCACCGTTGCCGTGACGGTAAAAGACGGCAAGATCGACTTCGGCCCGATCACCACCATCCTCCAGCGTCGCGCCCGCGCCGCGACGCGCGAAGCGACGCCCCCGCCCACAACTTCCGTCACGCTTCCGGTCGATCACATCGCCTTGCGCGATTCGACTCTGCTCATCAACACACCCAAAGGCCCCCTTACCTGGCCAATGAACGCGCAGCTTCTCGTGAATCGCGACAACAAATACGCGCTGAACCTCACCCTCCGCACCCTTGCCGAGTTCACCATTTCCGGAACCATCGATCCCAATGGCGAGGTGATCGACCTCACCGCCGGCGGGGAGAAAATCCGCGCCGAATTGCTCGGCCAGATCCTCGAAGGACTCGTGCAAAAGCCGCTCCCGCTTAGCGGCACCTTCGATGGCGACTCGCATCTTCACTGGCAAAACGGCGCCGGAACGCTCTCCGCCACCATCAAACCAAACGATTTAGCGTACGCTAACCTCGGCCTCGCTTCCGGTGTCTTAAAAGTAGACACAACGCTCGGCGGACCTGCCCCGGCGGCGAAGCTGGCCATCAGCGACGCACAGGTGCAGGCCGCTGAGATCAAGGCGGACGGCGTGAACGCGAACCTCACGTTTCCGTCGCTCTCGCCCATCGCGAGCGCGCCGCAGCAGCTCATCAAGATCGATAAGCTGAGCATCGGCCAGGTGAACATGACGAGCGGCACCATCCAGTTTGAGATGAAGTCCCCGCAGTCGCTTCGCATCGACGCGACGCACTGGGATGTCTTCGGCGGATCGTTCAGCGCGCAACCGTTCGAGTTCAATCCGACCGACCCGCGCGTGCGCGTCACGCTCAGCGTCGCCAACATCGACTTGAAGCAGCTGCTCGACATCTTCGGCCAGGGCAAAGTCACCGGCAGCGGAAAGCTGACCGGCCAATTGCCCCTCACCATCACGCCCGGCGACGTTCAGATCGGCCAGGGCGCCTTGCTCGCGACGCAAAATGGGCAAATCGTCGTTAAAGATTTGAGCGTTTTAGCAGCTTCTTTGGGCGAAACCGCCGCGAAGGAGAAAAATCCCTCTTCCGCGGATCAGGTCCGCAGGAACATCATTGAGGCGCTGAGCGATTTTCAATACGACCAGCTCAAGGCGGACCTCGAACAGGGGCCCGACGGAAAGCTGATCGCGAACGTGCATCTCGGCGGAAAGGGACGCACCGGCGCTCAGCAGGCGATCAGTATCAACCTGCACATCCGCGGAATTGAAGATATGCTCCGCGTGGTGTTGCAACTGCGCAGTCGCCTCAATGCGGCCGCTACCAGAAGGATTTCGCCGTGAAACCACAGCAATGGATTTATCCGGTCGTGGCGCTCGCCCCGCTCGTATCGCTCGCGTGCACACCGCACGTCGCGGTCGACCCGATCAAGGTCGAGCCGATCCAGGTCGACGTCAACCTCAACCTGAAGGTCGATAAAGAGCTCGACAACTTCTACGGCGACACGACCACGCAACCCACGACCCATTCAACAACCTCGGAGACGTTATGAAGTCTGTGATCTTCTTACTCGTCAGTGTGATCGCATTCGGCTTCATCGCCACGCGAGCCCGCGCCGCCGACCACACGGAAAACGAGCTCAAGCAGCGCCACGAAAAACGCGAACCGGAAATCGACAAGCTCAAGAAAGCCGGCGTGATCGGTGAGACCGCCGACGGTTATCTCGACTGGGTGAAAGACAAAGACAAGAAGTCCGCCGACGTCGTCGACGAAGAAAACACCGACCGAAAAGAGGTCTACGAACACATCGCGAAGAAAACGAACACGACCACCGAGAAAGTCGCCGAGCGCGCCGGCAAGCGCAACTTCGACCACGCATCGTCCGGTGAATACCTGAAAGACAAGAACGGCGAGTGGAAGAAAAAAGAGAGCTAGATCACCCGAATTCTCCGCATCCCGTCCAGTTTGCCCAACACGCCTCATTAGCCTTCAAGGCCGTCCCAGAGCTTTAGCGCCGGGCGGCATCGCGACGCGCGAGCGCAACCCCCGAAAAATGCCGCCCGCCGCTAACGCTGTGGGACGGCCGTGAAGGCTTCTGGAGCGTTTTCTCCGAAATCACAAAAAAAGCCCATTTTTCCGCCGACTTTCGCACTTCCGCCTGCTACGCTCCCCCGTGACACGGACGTCCTCGTCCGTGCCCGTCGCGCGAGCGCATTCCCTGCTCGCCACCCAATTCCCACCTCTTCTCCCGAAAGGAGCCCACCATGCCGCGTCGCAAGTATTCACGGATCTCGGAGAAAAAGCGTCTCGCCAACCAGCGTAACGCGAAAAAGTCCACGGGACCCAGAACGCTCAACGGAAAGAAACGTTCTTCGATGAACGCCATCACCCACGGCGTCTTCTGTCAGGAAGTTTGCATTCTCAAGGAAGATCGTCCGCTGTTCGTCGAATTGCGGCGGGAGTTCATCGGTACGCTCAAGCCCCAGAATCTCCTCGAGCTCTCGTTCGTCGATGCGATCATCGAAACCCACTGGAAGCTCCGGCGGATGCGAATCACCGAGGCCCTGGCGCATGAGCACGAGCTGCGCGAACATCTGAAAGAAGAAAAGAAAGATTTCGACAAAGAGATGCAAAGCAAGTCGGATCCCGATTACTGCGCGGTCGTCGCGGCGATGAAGATGATGGACCGCGAGCCGGACAATCTCGAGAAATACACGCGCCTGCAGCAGCGGCTGCAGAGCATGATTCATCGAAATCTCAAGGAGCTGCGACTGTTTCGCGAGAACCAGAAGGAGCTCGACGCGCTGCCGCCGTCGCCGTTTGAGAAGACCGTGGATCAAGTGAAGTACGGGATCGAGGATGGAAAGACGCTCGACGAGATCTACAACGGCCCGGCGAAGGACAGGACGGAAGCGGTGAGGGAGGAAGAGGAGGAAGTCGAGGAAGAAGTCGAGGATGAGCACGAATCGGCGGAACGAAGCCAAACTTCGTCTGACGGTTCACCCTCATCCCAACCTTCTCCCTCGGAGGGAGAAGGAGTGAAGGCGGCGGAGGGTGCGGCGCCGCCAACCGCCCAGCAACCATCAACCGCGCCGTCAACGGCGGTCAATCCGCCTGTTCCACCGAGTGTTCCAGCGAAAATACAAAACGAACCCACCGTGGTTCCAACTCGTGTCGCCGTCAGGCCTTCGCGGCCGAATGGTCCGTTCCAGCGGCCACCTACCTGGCGATACTACTAAATCCAACCGATCGTCTAATGCGCTCCTTGCGCGTTGACGCGAGGCTTGGATGCTCTCACAATCGCGCTCGATGCGGACATTGAACATCATCGGGTACGTCGCGATCCCGCTCGCGTATCTCGTGCACCTTTGGCTCGGCAAAGGCGCGAGTTGGGAACCGAAGGCCACATTCGTCTTGGCGGCGTTCGGGGTCGTGCCATTGGCACACTTGATGGGCTCGTCCACCGAGCACCTCGCGGAGCGGACGGGACCGACGTGGGGTGGACTCTTGAACGCGACGTTCGGCAACGCGGCGGAGCTGATCATCGCGATCATCGCGCTCACGAAAGGGCTGAACGAAATCGTGATGGCGTCGCTCACCGGATCGATCCTCGGCAACCTGCTGCTCGTGGCCGGCGGAGCGATGGTGGTCGGCGGATGGAATCGCGAGAAGCAGACATTCAGCCGCGCGTCCGCGGAGCTGAACGCGGGGCTGCTGATGCTCGCGGTCGCGGCGATGCTTTTTCCCGCGATGTTTCATTACACGATCGAGCACATGCACGACCTGCACGCGATGGATCACGAGCACAGCGTGTCGGTCGGGACGAGCGTCATTCTGCTGGCGGTGTACGCGCTGGGTCTGGTCTTCACGTTACGAACTCATGCGCATATTTTTTCGACATCGCCGGTGCAGCACGAAGAAGACCGCCGCGGAATCGAGATGGCTGAATCGTGGTCGGTGCGCAAGAGCGTGATCGTGCTGCTCGTCGCGAGCGCGGGGATCGGATTGGTGGCGGAATTGCTCGTCGGATCGGCCGAGCAGATGGCGCTGGAGATGGGCTGGAACAACATTTTCGTCGGCGTCATTCTGCTCGCGATCATCGGCAACGCCGCGGAGCATTCAACTGCGGTCATGCTCGCGCGTCGCGACGACATGGACACGGCCATGACGATCTGCTTTCAATCGAGCCTGCAGATCGCCCTCTTCGTCACGCCGTTTCTGGTGCTGCTCAGCGCGCTGTTTCCAATGCTTGGCTTCGAGCATTCGCGGCACATGAATCTGGTCTTTTCGCCGATGGAAGTCGTGGCGGTGATGCTGACGGTGTTCGTCGTGGTCTTCGTCAGTTTGAACGGCGCGAGCAACTGGTTCGAAGGCGTATTGTTGCTGGCGATGTATGCGATTCTCGGGATCGCGTTCTTTTATATCCCCGCGAGCCCGGAGGCCGCGGGTACGATACCGGTGGCCGCGCGTTGATATGACGCGCGTTCATCAAGGAATGGTGGCACCGACATTCCTGTCGGTGATCGGGCGCGGTACTCCGCGACCGACATCGTGAAGATCACGGGTCGATGAGTACATCGCCCCGTCACAGACAAGAATGTCTGTGCCACCGAAAGACAAATGGACCTCAGCGAAAGCCAACTTGCTTTTAGAGATGGCGCATCCGTGGTGGTGCGCCCATCGCCGATGCGCGTGTCGTGGGTGATGAGCGACCTGGTGTCTTCGGATCTGCACAAGCTCACGGCGCGATTTGCGTGCAGTCTGGAGGTCGTGAACAACAACGTCGACCGCAAAATGTTCGCGGAGGTGATGCTCGCGGACCGGGACGCGGTGACTTCGGAAGATTTGCGGTCGCATTATGGTGGCGCGATTCGGAGCGCGGCGATGGAGATCGCAAAGACACATCGCGCGGACGAATGGCTCGCGGAGAAGTATTCGGGGGAGATGATCGATGCGCTATCGAAGTCGATCGAGCGTGTGGCATTTGCCTGCGGGATGCGAGCGCTGGCGCCGTTTCAGCTGGAGCTGAGCAGTCCGACTTTGGAACAACAACGGCTCGAGCAGATCCAGCGAGAACAGACTCGGCAGCGGGCCCTTGGACAGGTTGAGCACCTGAAACACGCGGGGGAATTGCTGAAGCATTTCCAGGAGCTTCGCCGCGAGGCGCCGGATCTGAACGCGGGTCAGGTGCTGAGCCAGATCGCGCCAAGCGATCGGGGATCGATGCTGGAGACGCTGCTGATGGCGTCGGCGGAGTCGAGCGAATCGTGCGGGTGCGTGCTCGTGGCGGGAACGTCGCTTTTGCGGATCGAGCTGGACGACGATCAACCGCGAACGCGGAGGATCGAGCTGCCGACGGAGCTTGGACCGCTGCGAAGTGTGCGGAAAACGACGATTGAGGATGAGCCGATGTTGCTCGTCGGCGCTCGATCGGGTGTTCTCCTCGCGAGCGAGCAGTCGCCGGATCAAGCGAAGCAATTTGCGGATGCGTCGGTGCAATCGCAGCTTGGATTCAACGCGGCGATCGTGCTGCGAAACCGGATTCTGGCGACGCATAGCGAGGCGGGGGTTGTTGCGTGGCAGAGACATTACAGTGGCACTGAAGTGCCGCTGCCGGCGCGGTTATTTGCACAAGGCGCGCGGAACCTGGTTGCGATCGATTCGGATGTGGCGGCATTCAGCAGTGGCAATCAGTTGGGGATCGTTCGCGGGGACAGGATTGAAACGCACGAAGCGCAGTCGAGCGCGGAGATTGTGGCGCTGGTGCGCGCGGACGCGGCGCGATTGCTCGTCGTTCATGCGGACGGGCTCGTCGCGATTTATGATTATCTGCAGGATCGCTTCGTCGATCGCGAAGCGCGCGGGGGAAAGATCGTGGCGGCGGCCGCCCTTCCGTGGCTCGGGTCATCGCGATTGCTTCTGGCGACGGAAACGGGATCGATCGATTGCGTGGGCGTGGACGATCAACTCGTCACGCGCTATCTCTCCAACCGCGGGGCGATGCGGATGATCGCCGCCTCGCCGCGTCTCGTCGCCGGCGTCACACCGGACCGCCAGCGGCTCGTCATGTGGAACAGCTGGGACGGTCGAAAGCCCGTCGCGGAGGTCCATGTCACCGGCTTGACCCATCATCGCGTCGCGGATGTGCAGTTCATTTAAACGCGTTGTTTAGCCGCGAGCTTGCTCGCGGAGGATGCGGTGCGCCATCGCGAGCAAGCTCGCGGCTAAACGTGGATTCAATTCGAGCTTGCGACGGCGGTGGGTTTTAGTTTGGCGACGAGGAAGTCCCTTACCTGTTGCAGGCGGGTGCGGCGGGCGAGCGTCGCGTAGCCGTCTTCGTGGGCGAAGACGAGGGTATTCGGGGCATTGAGCACGTCGTGATGCCGCGTGAGGTCGAGATCGTCCACGTCGACCTGATAACCAATCTCGAAAGACCACTTGCACAGCGGCTCGATGAAGCTGAACCACGCATGCTGGGGGACAAGATGATGGACGACGGTTTCCGAATCGAGCACCGGCTGCGAGAGCACGAGCGCTTTGATCCGCGGATCGATTTCGGACGCGAGGAGCGCGGCGGTCGCGCCGGTACCGATTCCGCACACGGCGATCTTGTCGTGATCGACGAACGCGCGCTTGCAGAGGAGATCGACGGCGGCCTTCACGTCGGCGGTCTCGTCGAGGCCGAACGTTTCGCCTGTGTCGGAGCTGGTGCCGCATCCGCGAAGGTTGATCGCGAGCACGACAAATCCCGCATCGTGAAGCGGACGGACGAGCGGGAGCAGATCCTGACTTCGCCCGCCGAAGTCATGCACGAGCACAACCGCGGGGTGGGTCTTGCGCAGGACCTTGTCTTTTTGCTGAAGCACGAGCCTGGCATCGATCGCCGGGACGAGCCAGCCGTCGATGCGCACGCCTTCTTCGGAGTTGTAGCTGACGGGGTCGTAGTAGGTGCCCACGGTCATCGGGTCCATCTGCGACGGATACGTCTGGGGATGGGTCGAGGCGTAAACCAGCGCGATCGCGAAGAGCGCCATGATCACCGGGACGAACGCGAGTCTGTAAAGCAATGCACGGATGGCGCGCGAGACCGGCGTGCCTTCGTCGATCTTCAGCCCTTTGTTACGCAAGCGGGCGAAGGGATCGGCCAGCATCACCGCGAGCACGACCTTGAACGGCTTGAGCAGCACGTGCCACGGAATTTTCCAGCGAACCGGCGGGGACGAACCGTCGTCCTCCTCTACAAAGCTCGGGTTCATGATGGGGCGCTGCATAAAGTCTCCTCACCCACGCGCAGATTTCGCCGGTCAGGCAAATCGGGTGAACGGCGAAGCACCGGTGAGATGTACGATTCAATTTGTGATCGGGCGAATCGTGAGCGGAATTGCTTGACCCGGGCCAGTCGGAATCGTAGGTTTGGCCCATGAAGGACTCGTCAAAACGGGCAATCAGTAGGAATAGACGAGTTTTTTATCGGACGTTACTCGTTTGGGGTGACTTCGCACCTGGTGCTAATGAGCCGGTGCGAAGTGTGTTCGGACGATTCGGAGAATCGTCCATCGGGCGACTCGGAGATCTGTCACATGATGTGACTGCTTCGAGTCATAACGGAAGAGAGGTCAAGGATGGCCAAGGGTAAGCACGCCACCGCGCTGTTCGAAGTGATCCATTCGGCCAAGTCGTCAAACCAGGGGCGCAACGGCGCCGCGGGTTTGCTGCGCACGCCGAAATGGTGGTTCAAGGGACGCGACAAAAACGGTTCGAGCGCTAAGCCCGCGCCGGTTTCGGCGCCCGTCGCGCCGCCTGCGAGCGAGGCGCCTCCGACTGCGGAGATGATGCCGGCGTTCGAGGAGATCGCGCGCGAGCCGGCACGGCCGACCGCCCCGCCGGTGCATCTCGGCGTCGATCCGGAGAAGCAGCAGATCACGTTCAAGCTGACGTACAGTGGAACGATCATCGCGTCGTTCGCGATCATGGTCATCGTCGGGCTCGCGTACATCATCGGACGTCACGGCGGCGGAGTGCAGTCCGCCAATGCGGGCGTTTCGACCGGGGCGATCCGCAACGGGCCGATTCACAAGGAAGTGCTGAACGTTTCCGGTCCGGTCGGCATCACGAATCCGAATGCAACCAACGAGGCGGAAGGTTACACCGCCCCGCAACCGAAGGCGGCGGCCGGAAGTGCCAATGCATCGCATCTCACGCCCGCGGACACGCCCAAGCCCGCGGCACCGGCCGCGAATGCGAACGGCAAAGTTCAGCGCGTGATCGGCATGCAGTACGTCGTGATCCAGAGCTATCCCGACGACGCGGATGCGACGGAAGCCGTGTCGCTGCTCAAGCAGAGCGGGATCGACGCGACGGTGGAGACGATCGCGTCGTATTCGAAGTGGCCGTGCGTGGTCGGAACAACCGCGTTCGATCACATTCGCAACAACGCGCAGTACGACAAGTACGTGGATCAGATCGATCAGGTGAGCCAGAAGTTCGCGGGCCGATCGAAGTTCAAGCGCTTCCAACCCGCGGCGATCCGGTGGAAGTGAGGAATTGTTCATTGATCATTGTTGATTGTTCATTTCGCCCAATGAACCAATGAACAATCAACAATGAAGCATTCCGCTAGAACGTTGCTTCGTACGCGTCTTCGGTGTGGCGGACGATCGGTTCTCTTCCCGTCGGCCAGACGATTGCGACGATGTCGAAGCGCGCCGGCGGTTGGGGGATGCCGTAGCGGCTCAGGTAGTATCGGGCGGCCTTGGTCGTCTGGTGCTGCTTGGTTGGATTGACCTGCTCTTCGGGCGTGGGATCGTCATACGCCCGCGTCTTCACTTCTACGAACACGAGCGTGGGCCCGTCGCGCGCGATGATGTCGACTTCTCCCAGCTCGCAGCGAAAGTTCCGCAGGAGAATCTTGTAGCCCTTCCCACGAAGATATTTGGCGGCGACGTTCTCACCGCGCTCGCCGAGCACGTCGCGCTTGGGTTCGGGTTTGAAGAGATTCTGAAGCCAGCCCATGAGCGGTGAATATCGCACGAAGGTCGGGAGTTGCAAGAGACTTCCACTCGCGCGACATCTCATCACTGTGATCAATGTCATTCTGAGAGCGTGTGATCTTTTCAGCGTGGCGAGGGCATCTTGCCCTCGCGAACGCGGCCGTAGCCGCAAATGCGAGGGCGAGACGCCCTCGCCACGCAAAAAATCACAGACTCTGAGCGAAGCGAAGAATCTCGGGCTCGAAGGCGCTTCCGATTTCGAGAT
>JAICIO010000134.1 GCA_025924315.1 Phycisphaerae bacterium | reverse complement strand
TTCAGGAGCGTTCCATGATGCGGGATGCCTGCTTCTCGCAAATTGCTTCCCTTGCAAAAGTAGAAGTTACCCTTGGAATCTGTTTCGAGATTGAAGAGGAATTCGTGATAATGTGGCGTGATGTCGACGTCATTGTTGAAATTCTCATAAAAATCAGCCTCGCCATCTCCGTTCAAGTCGTGCAGACGGACAAGTTCAACGTCGCGGATGAAGCGGATGCGAAGGCGCATCAGTACGATTCGCCGGATGCAAGCAAGCCGTACGAAATCGTCTCGCGATATGAGCTGGGCGTGGATCATCTGAAGGACCAAGAGGTTTATCCGGCGCAGAAGATGGTGGGGCGAGCGACGACGGGCGAATCGACGTTCGTCATGAAAATCGATCCGGACAACTGGGGCGTGATGCTTCGGCGGACGCTCGACTATCAGTTCCCCAACCAGCGTGCTGAAGTGTTGGTGTCCGATGCCGATGCGAAAGAGCCGAACTGGCAACCCGCCGGCGTTTGGTACACGGCGGGTTCGAACAAGTGCATCTACTCGAATCCGAGACAGGAACTCGGCGTATTCGAGCCGAAGATCGAAATCTCCAATCGACGATTCCGCGATGATGAGTTTTTGATTGGTCGCGATCTGACGCGCGGGAAGAAGGCGATCCGGATTCGCGTGAAGTTCACGCCTGTGAATCGGCCGGTCATTCAAGGCGAGCCCGTCGATCCGCAGGCGTGGAGCGAGATCCGATATGCGGCGTACTGCTTTGGGATGCCGAAAGCGCCGTAAAACCAGTCAGCCAACGAATAAACCGTTTAGCCGCGAGCTTGCTCGCGAGTCTTTCGCGTTACGGTCCAAGCGCGAGCAAGCTCGCGGCTAAACAATTCCGCTACGCTTGCTCGCTCATCGCCGCGATTCGCACGAGGACGTTGAGGAAGAGGTTGCTTACGCCAAACGGTTTGAGCGACACCGGGATGTTCGTGCCGTCGTTCGCGTGGGCGGGGATGAGCACGTCGATCCGTTTGGAAATCCAGTCGATGCCCTGTCCGCCGCAGTCGTCGCAGAGGTAGAAGCCGCTCACGCCGGTGCCGTTGCAGCTGTGACACACGTCGGCGACGGGAAAGTCGATGGGCACCGAGCCGCCGCGGGCTGCCTGCTCGGGCGTCATCATCACCTCGACCGTCAGCTCGCGCTGCGCCATGGACTTGGGCAGATGTTGCTGCGTGAAGTTCTGCTCAATCGTCTCGCGGATCTCATCGTGCGATGGCGAATAGCGCTCAAACCCGCTGAGCAGCTCGAAAGCGGAATCGAAGAGACCGTCATCCATCTCTGATTCGGACCCCGAATCGATCAGCATGCGGTTGTGATCCAATCGGCGAGACGAATTGCTGAGGGTTTCGTACGCATCCTTGATCTGCATGAACCGGCTGTGCGCATCGCTGCCCGGGGGCGCGGCGTCGAGCTTTTTGAGAGCGCGCTTGTACGCCCGCTTAATCTGCGTGAGACTGGCGTCCGGGGAGACGCCGAGGACGAAATAACAATCGGTGAGCATGGCGGACACCTCCATGTGCTCAAAAAGGGCATGTGATCTTAACGCGCGCGGAAGCATGCACGGTGCAGAGAAAATCGGGAATCTGGAAAATTTTTGGATGAGTGGTGGGTGAGCGAAGGATCGAGGATGGAGGATAGAGAATGGAGGATGGCGTGCCCTGTCTATCTTCTATTCTTCATTCTCTATCCTCGAATTCTTCGGCGCGGGCGACATGTGAGCACACCAAACGCGGCGATGAGCAGGACGCCGATGCTTCCCGGCTCCGGCGTAATGCTGATGAACTCGGCGCTGGGAGCAGCGATCGCGTGGTCGGAGCCTGCCACCGCGAAATATTGGAAATTGCTCGCGGTCGCGCCGATCAGGTGCTGGCCGGGCAGGAGGTCGATCAGTCCGCCGATCTTCCACGACTCGTCGAAGGTCCAGATTTTCAGCGTGGACGGATCGACATTCATTTCCTTCGCGAGGGCGCCGTCGTAGCGGACCCACAGGTCGGTGCTGTCGAACTTGAGCCCGTGGCCTTCGAAGCTCCACACACCCAGGAACTTTTCGCCGTCGGGAAGGCCGGGGATTGAGGGATCGTTCGGCGTGAGCAGCGTAAGCTGCGCCGTTCCCGGATGTTCGACGTCGTGCATCGAGAAACGTACGCTGTTGACGAGGTCCGGCGATTTATCGTCGGCGCTTTCGCCCCAGTTGTAAGCGCCGGCGTGGTCGATCTGGATCGCCGGAAGGATCAGGCGTCCGCCGCGGCGCGCGTACCAGCCGTTGGTGCCGTCGGGCGCGTTGTCGATCGTGTTGATGACGCCTTTCAGCGTCGAGAGATCGAGATCGTGCGGCGAGCCGTATCCGTCCGCGATCACCTTGCCATTTTGGATGAACGAGCCGGTGAGCCGCGGAGCGCCCCATCCGCGAACGACGCCTTGCGAATCGGGCTGCGCGCGAACGACGAGCGACGCGCCGCTGGCGGCGGGACGCTCGAGAATGTCCGGCGAGCTTGCGGCGCTTCCGAGCACGAGCTGTGCATTGCCCTGGTCGCCGACGACCAGGCCCGTCGCGCTGTCGGCGTTCGACAGGATCATCCCGGTCTGCGAGCTGCGCATGTCGATGTAAACGTCGCCGCTCTTGAGCGACGCGATCCCGGAGCCGTTGAGCGCTTCGCCGAGGTTGATGCTGTGCGTCGAAGTTTGTCCGCCAGCCTGTCGGTAACTTCCTTTGCCATGATGACCCACGGAAATGTTGTTCGCTTCGAAGGTGCCCGATGAGATCGAGAAGCTTCCGTTGCTGCTTGAATCAACGGCGATGGTCAGCTTGCCGTCTCCACCGGCGCTCGAGGCGATGTAAACGTTTCCGCCGTCCTGGGTGAAGTCGCCCTTGCCGGACTTCGCGACGTCCGCCGAGCCCGCGGTGAATGTTCCGCCATGAATTTTCACGCTGCCGGTGCTGTCGTCGGCGTCGGCGACGACGACTTTGTTCGTCACATTGGTTTCGCCGGAGGATTGCTCAAAATCGCCGTCGCCGCCTTTACCGACATTGAGTTGCGCGGCCGAGAGCTTCGAAGTTCCGCTTATTGCGTACGAGCCATGGCTGCCGGCCTGATTGCCGATCGTCACGTCGTGCGCGACGCTCACTTCGCCGCCGGTTTGTTTGAACGAGCCGGTACCCTTGTCGCCGATGACGGCGCTGCTCGCGAAGAGTCGTCCGCCGCGCATTTCGTACGACTGAAGATTCGACAGCGAATCGAGCCTGAGCGTCGCGTATTGCTGCACCCCACCATATTGGTGGAAAGCGCCCGCGGCGTAAGTTTGTGTCGGTGCCGTGACCGTTGTGCTCGACGGCGCCGAATTGAACGGCGTGAGCATGCTGTTGATCGACGCGATGCTGTGTGCCTGCACCGCGATGCGCAACGGAGCGAGCCGCGTGAGCGCCGATTCCGCCGGCATCTCGTCCGTCGCGGATGAAACCTGGCCGTCGGTCTTGGGCGCATCGACGACTGCAATTGTTGCAACGGCCGGAGCGATCGTTTTGGGTTGCGCTTGTGCGACGATGACGACTGATTGTGGCGCCTGTGGTGTTTCGGGGGCGATCGACTTCGTCGGCTGTTTTGCGTCGGTGAACTCGAACGGCCGCATGAAGTTCCGCATCAGCGGGCGGATCAGATCGGTCAGGTTGAAATCGATGTGGAATCCGAACGGCTGGATCTTGTTGACGACTTCGCGTGCCCCCGCGAGCGTAGCGACGACGAGCACGAGCGCGATGACGATCTTCGCCTTCGAGAGCGCCACCGCCCGCGCTGCGGCGCGGGTGATCTGCAGCACGTGCAGCGGAATCGACGTCGCGAGGAGCTGATGGCCGGCCATCATTCCCGCCATGCGCCCGCTGGCGTGCGAAGCGGTGCGCTGCAGGATCGAATCTTCAATGCCGTGCTGCACGAGCGAGAGGAGCGCGGCGCTAAGCATGCCGCCGCTCAGTGTGATCCCGCGGCCCTTCATGCTGTCGGCCAGCAGTTTTCGTCCGCGATGCAGGCGCACGCCGAGCGTGCTCGTCTTGCAGCCGAGCTCGCGCGCCATCTCGTCGGGTTTGAGCCCGCCGAAGTAGTGGAGGATGAGGGGGAGGCGGTACTTGCTCGGCAGCTTGTCGAGCTCATCGCGCAGGATGCGCTTGGTTTCATCCAAGTCGACCTGCGCGGTGTTGTTGCCGTCACCCAAACGCGTGCGATTCATGTCGTGGTGCTTGGTCTCTCGCGCGCTGCGCCGCTTTTTGCTTCGCCGGATGTCGAGGGACAGACGATGCCCGACCCGTTGAAGCCACGGCGCGAGATACTTGATCTCCTGCGCAGTTTTGCCTCGGACGGCCAGCGTCAGGAAAACGGCCTGCGTGGCGTCCTCGGCGTCGTGAACGTCCTTGGTGACCTGGAGGCAGACGTGATAGACCATGCCCGCATAACGGCGCACGATCTCCGCGTACGGAGCTTCCTGCCCCGTCCGGTGAAACTCTGCCAGAAGTTCCTGCGCAGTCATGTCCTTGATGGACACGACGTGGCCATTGTCACCCAAAGACGCCTCCCCACGCTAAAGACGCCATGGCCCGAGAGAAGATTTCAAGGCGCACCTTAACCACTTGTAAAAACGCTATATGTGAATGATAGCCGAACCGGAAGGGGGTTAGGTGGAAAAACAAAAAAAGCCGGCCGAGGGATGGGACTCGGCCGGCGGGTTCATCGATCCTGGAGTTGCGATATTGACAGAACCAACAAGGTCTGCCGATCTTCACAGGATCGACCTGCTGTTTCAGTTGTGCAAACTACAAACGGGTGGGGAAGCGTCTTTGCAATGAGAGACGCCATGGGGACTTTGCGATTTCAAAAATCACTTGAAACCGCAGATAAACGCAGATGAACGCAGATCAGAAACACCGGATCTATCTGCGCGCATCTGCGTTCATCTGCGGCTCATCACATCTCCATTCGTTGACAGCGCTGGGGTCGCGCATAGGATTCGCCCCTTCAACTGAATTAAGAGGACTTCACAATGAGCATGAGCATCGAATTCATCCAGGGGCGGCAGGTTCTGGATTCACGCGGAAATCCGACCGTTGAAGTGGACGTGATTCTGGAAGACGGCACGCGCGGTCGGGCCGCGGTTCCGTCGGGCGCCAGCACCGGTGAGCATGAGGCGGTCGAGCTTCGCGATGACGACAAGAAGAAGTGGCTCGGCAAGGGCGTGAGCAAAGCCGTCGAGAATGTGAATTCGAAGATCGCGCCGGAGCTGATTGGCCTCGATCCGCGGGATCAGGAGGCGATCGATCGGCTGATGATCGAGATGGACGGCACGCCGAACAAGGCGAAGCTGGGCGCCAATGCGATCCTTGGCGTGAGCATGGCGGTCGCGAAAGCCGCCGCCGAAGCGTCGGGTTTGCCGCTGTACAAGTACCTCGGGGGTCCCGCGGCGAAGACGCTTCCCGTGCCGATGATGAACATTCTCAACGGCGGAAAGCACGCGGATAACAATGTCGATTTCCAGGAATTCATGATCCAGCCGTGGGGCTTCAACAAGTTCTCCGACGGCCTCCGCGCGGGCGTCGAGATCTATCACGCGCTGAAGAAAGTTCTACACAAGAACAAGATGAGCACCGCGGTGGGCGACGAAGGCGGATTCGCGCCGAATTTGAAGGACAACGAAGACGCGCTCAAGGTGATCGCTGAAGCGGTTGACGCCGCGGGCTACAAGCTCGGCAAGCAGATCTTCATCGCACTCGACCCCGCCGCCAGCGAGTTGTGGGACAAGGACAAGAAGGGCTACAAGTTCTTCAAGAGCAACCCCGACAAGGTGCTCAAGAGCGAAGCGATGGTCGATTACTGGGCGAAGTGGTGTGAGAAATATCCCATCCGCTCGCTCGAAGACGGGCTCGCGGAGAACGACTGGTCCGGCTGGAAGATGCTGACCGATCGCGTCGGCGAAAAGGTGCAACTCGTTGGCGACGACCTTTTCGTTACCAATTCCAAATTCCTGGAAAAGGGAATCAGTTCGAAAACCGCCAATGCAATCCTCGTGAAAGTGAACCAGATCGGCACGCTCAGCGAAACCTTCGACGCGGTGAACCTGGCGATTCGGAACGGTTACGCTGCCGTGTTGTCGCATCGAAGTGGAGAGACGGAAGATTCAACGATCGCCGACCTCGCCGTCGCGACGAACTGTGGGCAGATCAAAACCGGCGCGCCGGCGAGAAGCGATCGCGTCGCGAAGTACAACCAGCTTCTGCGTATCGAAGAGGAACTCGGTGACAGTGCCGAGTACGGGGGAAAGTTTTGGCGCAAGGGATAAGCGATCCCGGAATTGAACAACCACGAAAGCCCAGGCTGCTAGCAGCCTGGGCTTTGTCATTCAAATCTCCTTCCTCCTAAAACTGCAGGTCCGCCCGCGCTTCGTCCGATAATGTTTTGGATGTCGGACGAACACGCAACAACGCCGTGGGAACTGATCGAAGTGCCTGAGCCGGATCCGGAGATCGATGCGCCGGTTCAGGAGACGATGACGCCTGCAATTGCACCTCAGCTCGTCGAAGAAGAATCAACCGAACTGGCAAGCGGACCGGATGCGGTCATTCCGGATCCCGAGGAAGTTGAGATCGCCAAAACCTCGCCCGGTGGCGGTCTGTGGTCCATTCCGCTCATCTGCATCGGCATCGCTCTCATCGCGGCGTGTTTGATCATCCCTGCCGCTGACGAAAACCATCGGCTCGTTTATGAGCGCGAGAAACTCAAAGCCGATCTCGATCAGATTCACAAACAAGTCGACGTCAATGAGGAGTTCTTGAGGCGCGTCAATGACGATCAGCGGCTTCTCGAGCGTCTCGCCCAACGTCAGATGAAAATGGTCCGCGAAGGGACGAGCGTGCTCGAACTAAAAGAGCAAACCGGCTCACGCGGAATGTCGCCGTACGGCTTGGTCAACGTTCCGCCACCGCCGCCGCTGCCCGCGTATCAACCGATCGGCGGACGACTCTCCGAAATCTGCCGCAATCCGCGCCTGAATCTCTATCTCACCGGCGGCGGACTGCTCATGATCGCGGTCGGCCTCGTTGCATCCGTCAGCGGAAAGACAGAATCTTCTTCGTAGGGTGTGCTTCAGCACACCATCGGAGGAACGGTGTGCTGAAGCGCACCCTACGAAAATCTCGGCAACATTCGCGCGTTGTCGCGCAACTCTTTCTTCTGACCAGATTACCGCATCCGATTTTTGATTATTCCGTAAATTGTTTTCCGAAATTTCACGCATGACCACGAGTTCCATCACGGCTCCGGCGAACAACACGCCGGCGTCGACCAACACGGTGACGTCGAACAAGTTCGCGCTCAAGCCCGAAGACTTCATCAAGATGATGGTCACGCAGCTGCAGAACCAGGACCCGATGCAGCCGACCGACAACGCCGCACTGCTCGCTCAGATGAGCCAGATCGGCCAGCTCCAGGCGTCCACCGATCTGCAAACCAGCCTCAAGTCGATGGTCATGCAGAACAACATTTCGTCCGCGGGTAACCTGATCGGCAAACACGTGCAGGGGCTCGACGACAACGGCGACCCGGTCGATGGTCTGGTGAATTCCGTCCACGTCGAAAAAGACAAAGGCGTGTACCTCGAGCTCGACAACGGCAAGACGCTGCCGGTCGATTATGTCACGAGCGTTGCGCCGGGGGACGCCGCAGCGAGCGCTCCGACGACGCCCGCGCCGGCGTCGACGCCAATGTAAACGAATTCTGTGAGGGGATGAGCGAAGCGAACGATCGGTAATCGAACAACGAGAATCACATGGGACTGTCAAGCACGCTCTTCACGGGACTTTCGGGTCTGGACACCAACCAGACGCGGCTCAACGTCGTCGGCAACAACATCGCCAACGTGAACACGGTCGCGTTCAAAGCGTCGCGAGCGCTCTTTAAGCCGCAGTTTTATGTGACGGACAACGCCGGCGCTCCGCCGAGCACCGACTTCGGCGGCGAGAATCCCAGCCAGCGCGGTCTCGGCTCCGTCGTCGCGTCGATCGAAAAGGACTGGAGTCCCGGGTCAATCGAACCGACCGGGAAACCGACGGACCTCGCGATCGACGGCGACGGATTCTTCGTCGTGCAGGGGAAACAGCAAGCGTTCACACGCGACGGATCGTTCACGCTGAACCCTTCGAACAATCTCGTGACAACCGGCGGCGACTACGTGCAAGGCTTCGCCGCCGACCCAAACGGCAACATCATCGCGGGTGCTCTGCAGAACATTAATATCCCGATGGGTTCGCTGACGAAGGCCCAGGCGACCGAGAACGCGGCGTTCCAGGGCAATTTGAATGCGGATGGCGCCGTCGCGAGCGGAGCGAGCATTCTCAAAAGTAACGTGGCCGTCACGGATATCTTTTCGGGTTCACCGGCGCAGCCAACCACAGGGTCGAACCTCGTCGATCTTCGGGATGAATCGGATCCGGCGGGGCCCGCGATGTTCGCTGCCGGAGATACGCTGACCATTCAAGGCAAGCAAGGTGGGCGCGATCTGCCCCCGCAAACCTTCACCATCGGTGCGACTACAACCGTCGGCGATCTCGATAACTTCTTCGCCGAAGGTTTAGGCGTCGATCAAAGTGCGACGTTCAGCGGATTCGCTGGAACGATTGGTGGGGGAGTCGATACAACCGGCACGAAGACAGCAACGGGCGGCTTTTTGACCTTCACCGGAATGCCGGGCACAGAGAACGCGCTCTCCCTTTCCGGATCGGCGTTCAAGAGTGACGATGCGAACATGACGCTCAGCTTCGCCGACTCGGGCACGCCTGCCGGCGAAAGCGTTTCGACGAGCTTCGTCACTTACGACTCGTTGGGCACGCCACTCACCGTAAACCTGACCGCTGTGCTCGACAGCAAAGATGCCACCGGTACGACCTGGCAGTACTTCGCGACGTCGGGCGACGACACGGACTATAAGCCATTCGACCCAGCAAACCCCACCACGGGTATGCAAGTCGGCTCCGGGACGCTGACGTTCGACAGCAACGGCAAACTGACCGCATCGACCGGAAGTATTCAGATCGACCGGGCCAACACCGGCGCCGATTCGCCGATGAACGTCGCGATGGATTTCAGCGGGATGACGTCACTCACCAGCGGAACGTCGCAGTTGCTCATGAGCTCGCAGGACGGTCGGGCGATTGGCACGCTCACGTCGTTCTCGGTCGGCTCGAACGGCATCATAACCGGCGCTTTCGACAACGGCCTGACCAGCACGCTCGGACAGGTTGCGATGGCGACATTCGACAACGTGCAGGGCTTGACGGACCAGGGCGGAAACATGTTTACGACCGGCGCCGACAGCGGCGTGCCCAAGATCACCGCGCCCAATACGTTGACCGCCGGCGAGATTCGTGCCGGAGCGCTCGAACAGAGCAATGTCGATCTCTCAAAAGAATTCATCAACATGATCATCTCGTCGACAGGTTTCAGCGCGTCCAGCCGCGTGATCTCGACGAGCGATCAATTGTTGACCGACCTGCTCAATTCGAGCAGGTAAGAAAAATAAAGGGGACAGCCCCCTTTATCTAAACGAAATAAGAAGCGCGGCGAGGCTCAACACCGGCACGCCGCGAACGTCGGGCAGGATGCCCAGCGATTCCTAGCCCTCGCGGCAGGGTGTTTATTCTGCTGTCGCGGGGGCATTTTTTGAGGAATGATGAAGGCTGAATATGAGTGATGAAACGCGAGCGTGCTGCTTTTCATAATTCATCATTCTGAATTCATCATTTAGATCAGGATGATCACCGTCACACGTCTCAACGGCCAACCATTCGTCATCAACGCTGAGAAAATCCGTTACGTCGAGCAGACGCCGGACACCGTCATCTGCACTGACAACGGCGACAAGCTGATGGTCAAGGAAACGCTCGTCGAAGTGATGAAGCGCGCGATCGAGTACGCGCGGCTGATTCGCAAGCCGATCACGGAATGACGCTCATTTCACATTGTTGATTATTCGTTGAGAAACCCCGGAAATGATCAATGAACAATCAACAATGAACAATCTTCTCCCTCTTATTTGCCGATAAAGCTTGTGGGCGCATTCGCCTTTGCGCCGTTATCGGACGATTTTCTATGGCCGAAGAAGCGAAAAAGCCGGAGAAGAAAGCGGAAGCGCCTGCTGCGCCCGCGGAGAAGAAGGGCGAGCACAAGGAGAAGGAAAAGGGCGGCGGGCTGCTAAGCAAGATGCCCGTTCTCCTCGGCGGCGCGATGATCATCGAAGCCGTCGTGCTCTTTGCCGGCTTCAAATTCCTTGGTTCCGGCGCGCATCCGGCGAGCGCCGCGCCCACCGATCTTGTCACCACCGATAAAGGCGACGCCAAAGCCGAGGGCGGCGGCGAGGGGAAGGACGGCGAAGGCAAACCCGTCCGCAAGGGCAAGACCGTTGAAGTTGAAGTTGTGGCTTTCAAAGCGCCCAACAAGATGACCGGGCGCACCTACCTGTATGATGTGAAGATCAAAGCCATCGTCAAAACCGAATTCGAGGATCGAGTAAAACAATCACTTTCTGATAATGAGGGCTTGATTAAAGATCGAATTCGCACCATCATTGCCGAGAGCGACCCTGAGAAATTGGGCGGCGCGAAAGAACCTGGGCTCGAAACGCTTCGTAGACAAGTGAAACATCAGCTCGACGACATCGTCGGCAATGGCATGGTCGAAGAAGTAATTGTTCCGAGCTGCATCGGTTTCCGCGCTGATTAAATCGATCGGTCGCACGGGCAGTTCAGGCAACAACACAGTAAGCAGGCATGAGGCCTGTAGCGCTTCGCACGTGAAGCATTGTGCCAAGGATGGTGACTTATGGCTGAAGAGCAGCCGCCTGTCTCGGACCAGAATTCCGCGATTCCATCCGAACCACCAGCATCCGCACCCGCGGAGGCAATTGCCGCTGCGCCGGTTGAAGCGGCGCCGGTAGAAACTGCGTCGGTTGTAACTGCGCCTGTCGAGACGGTGCCCGCAGCCGATGCATTGCCGGGCGATGTCGATCAGGCCGCCATCGACGAGCTGCTCAAGCAGGCGAATTTCGAAGACCCATCCGCGGTCTCGCCCGATGCCGCCGCTGCGATCGCCGCGGCGCCGTTTGATCTCCCGAATTTCCAGCAGGTGATGCAGGACGCGCAGGTGTCCAGCATCGATTTGCTGCGCGATGTCGAATTGAACGTGAAGATCGAGCTCGGCCGCAGCCGTATGCTCGTCGAAGACGTGCTCAAGCTCGGCGAAGGTTCCGTCGTTGAGCTCGACAAACTCGCGGGCGACCCCGTCGACGTGTTCGTGAACGATCGACTCGTCGCCCGAGGCGAAGTGCTCGTGCTCAATGACAACTTCTGCGTCCGCGTGAACGAGATCGTCGCCGGCGTGAAGGAAGAGAGCGCATAAGCGTGCAGCGCGTTCGCTTCAGCTTCCTGCTTGTTTTCGTCGCTCTTATTGCAGCGACGAATTCTTTATCCGCACAAACAACCCGTCCGATCGCTAGCGCGAACGCTGCGCCGATCATCAAGCCGGTTGCGCCACCTGCGAAGCACAGTGTTTACGACGAGCAATCCGTCGGCGCGATGGCGAACCGTCCCGCGAGCGTCGCGACGACGCAGACGTCGGTGACCGCGCCGGACGACAGCCTTGGCGGACTCGATATTCCGCGAATCGGATTGTCGCTCGCGATCGTCATCTCGCTCATCGCGGCGCTGTATTGGATCTACAAGAAATTCTTCGGCGTCGCGACCGCGCAGCGGCATTCGGGCGCGATGAGCGTGCTGACGCGACTCGCAGTCACACCCAAACAACATCTCGTGCTGCTGCAGGTCGGCCGGCGAATCGTGCTCGTTTCGGATAATGGCCAGCAGATGTCGCCGCTGTCTGAGATCACGGATCCCGACGAAGTCGCGTCGCTCATTGGGCAGCTTGGATCCGAGAAATCGATCAGCGCCGTGAAGGCGATGAACTCGTTCGGGAATGTCTTCGGCCGGGCGAGTCGGGATTTTGACGAACCGCCGGCCCACGACGAACGTGATGTTCCTGACGAACAGGAATCCGTTCTGCAGGATCCCTCCATCACCGAAGCACGCGGCGAGATCACCGGGCTGATGGACAAGATTCGGTTGCTGTCCGGGCAGATGCGACGGTCGTAGCGTACGGATGGATGCCGATCTGTTCGGTGGCACCGACATTCCTGTCGGTGATCGGGCACGGTACTCCGTGACCGACACACGCGTCGAGGAGTACCTCGTCGCGTCACAGGCAGGAATGCCTGTGCCACCGAAAAAACACGAGCAGGATGCTCGTGAACTCTCGGGGAAATGAGCATGGATGCTCTTCGAAAACCCGTTTTCCTTCTGATGTGTGCGCTGGCAGTTTTTGCGCTCACGACTCCGTCTGCACTCGCGCAGGAACAACCGCAATCGGAAGTCGTCCGCCCGCTCAACTTCACGGATCTTCCGTTCAAGATCTCATCGAACAACCAATCCACCGCGTCGTCTTCGTCGAACTCGAGCGACACGACACTCAGTCCCACCAATCTGCCGGACCTGACACAACCCAAAAACGTCTCTGCGGCGCTGCAGATCATTATTCTCCTGACGGTGCTGAGCCTCGCGCCGGCGATTTTGATCATGATGACGAGTTTTACTCGCATCATCATCGTGCTCTCGCTGCTGCGTCAGGCGATGGGCACGCAGCAATTGCCGCCAAACCAGGTGCTGATCGGTTTGTCGCTGTTCATGACGTTTCTCATCATGGCGCCGACGTGGAATCGCGTGAACGACGAAGCGCTCACGCCGTTCATGAACGGATCGATCGATCACAACGAAGCGATGGATCGCGCGGCGGTGCCTCTGCGCGATTTCATGATCAAGCAGATCTACAAAGCGGGGAATGTGAGCGACGTCGCGCTGTTCGATCAATATGCTGGGCGACAGATGAAGCCCGGCGAAGACGTGAAGTGGAAGGACATCAGCACGATGACGATCGTGCCGGCCTTCATGCTCAGTGAACTGAAGACCGCGTTCTACATGGGCTTCAAAGTCTATTTGCCATTTTTGATCATCGACATGGTGATCAGCGCGGTCTTGATCAGCATGGGGATGATGATGCTTCCGCCGGTGCTCATCAGTCTGCCGTTCAAATTACTTTTGTTTGTGTTAGTCGACGGTTGGCACTTGATTACCGCGAGTCTGATGGGTAGTTTCGTGACGTAAGTTATTCGCTCTTGCGCTTCATGGATGAAGCATGAGAGTGCGGGATGCCGGGCAGCATCTCGTCAGCCGTATAGACGTCGCCGACAATTCAATCGAACGGGGCGACGACACTCAAGGAAGGGTGTGGTTCATGACTCTCGATCAAGCCACGGATCTTATTCGTCATACGCTTGTGCTCGCGCTGCTGATTTCCGCGCCGATGCTTCTCATCGGCATGGTCGTCGGCATCATCGTGTCGCTGATCCAGGCGGTGACGCAGATCCAGGAACAGACGCTGACATTCGTTCCGAAGATCGCCGCGATGACTGCCGCCGCGGTGCTGCTCATGCCGTGGATCGGCGCGCAGCTACTGCATTACGCACATCAGATCTTTTCCTCGCCTCTGACGGCCATGTGAACTCTCACCGTGAGGCGTGGTCATGGGGCTCGCTGGACTGAGCGAATTCGTGCAGGTCTTCGTGCTGGTCGTGTTTCGACTGGGCGGAATGATGCTGTTCGCTCCGTTCTTCGGCAGCGCCAAAGTCCCCAACCGCGTGAAAGTGTTGATCACGCTCGTGCTCGCCGCCGGCATGTGTCCGGGCGTGAAAGCGCCGCCGGGGCTTGACCACCTCACCATGTGGCAGCTCACGGTTGGCATCGCCGGCGAACTCATCTTCGGCTTCGCGATGGGGATGGTGCTCAGTCTGGTCTTCATTGCGGCGCAGTGGGCAGGAGAACTCATCGGCCAGCAGATGGGGTTCAACATGAGCGAAGTGTTCGACCCGCAATTTGGCCAGGCGGGGTCGCTCGTTGGCGACATGTACTTCATGCTCACGCTGGTGATCTTTCTGATGATGCACGGGCATTACGCGATTCTGCACAGCGTTCGCGCAAGCTTCGATGCATTGCCGCTGTTGTCGGTTGGCATGAACAAGCCGCTGTTCGGTTTGCTGATGGGATTATTTACGTCGTGCACGACGCTCGCGATTCAGCTCGCGGGGCCGATGATCGTCACGATGCTCATCGTCGATCTGGCGCTCGGCGCGATCAGCAAGACGATGCCGCAGATCAACGTGATGACCGCGGGGCTCACGATGCGATCGCTCGTTGGACTTGTCGTTCTCATCGTCGGCATCTCATTAACCGCGACGGTGCTGCAAAGCTCGATCCAAACGACGAACTCGATCGCGGATAAGCAGTGGTCAACGCCGGCAATGAGGCCGGCGCAGTAATTCGTTATCGTTTGAAGTGTTTGTGTCATGGCTGAAGAAGACGGCGACAAAACCGAAGCTCCAACGCCTCGTCGAAGGCAGGAAGCCCGCGAGCAGGGAAACATCGCCCGCAGCCAGGACCTGACGGCGGCCGCGCTCATCATCGGAATCATGATGATGCTGAACTGGTACGGCCCGAACCTCGTTCGCGCGCTGCGCGACATCGTTCAGCACATGCTCAGCCAGCAGTCGCTGGGCGATCTCACCCCGCACAATCTCGGCAACACGCTGATGGCGATTCTCGGATCCGTCGGCAGTGCGATGGCGCCGCTGCTCATTGGCGTGGTACTGCTTGCGGTGCTCGTGAACGTTGCGCAGGTCGGACTTTTCTTCAACACAAAACGACTTCAACCGAACCTGGGCGCTCTGAATCCCGTTAAAGGATTCAGCAAAATCTTCGGCGGAGGGCAGGGCGGGGTCGCGCTCGTCATGAACTTCCTGAAGATGACGCTCGTCGCGCTGACGGCGTATTCCGCGATCCACGGCCGGCTCAGCCAGATCGTTCTGGCGCAGCAGCTGACGTTCATGCAGATCTTCGG
>JAICIO010000133.1 GCA_025924315.1 Phycisphaerae bacterium | reverse complement strand
GGCCACCATCGCCTGAGTCCCCACCAACTGCGGAGCCGAAATCGTCGGCGAGCTGACGTTGGTGCGGTCCGCGGTGATCGTCGAGTAGTACAGCGAGAGGTTGCCACCGGGGGCGTTCGCCTCCTGCACCGTGTTCACGGTCACTTTGGTGACGTTCAGGCCGCCCTGACCCGGAGACGGGTAAGACGGAACCACGACGTTATCGAGGAGCACGTCATTTGCAGTCGGATTTGTCCCGGTCGTGGCGCTAGCTTGCGACACGAAAAAGTTCGGATTCGTCAGCGTGGTCGTTTCCGAATACAGAGTCGCCGCGGACGCAACCGACGCCGCAAGCAGCGGACCCGCAACGGCGAGCGACAATTTCAACAAAGTGGTGCGACGCATAGTGTTTCTCCCAAAAGGATTTGGATCTTTCCGAATTTTCTCCACTCTTCGCTTCATGCCTGCGCCCGCCCGCGGTACGGAATCTCCGCGCTCGTGCACAACAGTTGTCAATCCGTTTCTTTGCAGCCCGCGCGCCGAACCATTCAGCTCGCCGGCCCTACCCAGTCATTGCTTTTTATATTTTCGCACTTCTTATGCCTCTCTGGACGCAGAGTTTCCACACATCGAAAGAGGCTCCCTGTTTTTTCCGTTCGTTAAGCCGTCCAGGCACCCGCGGACTCGCCGCGCGACGCCTCCTTCAGTTCCACCTCGCACCGCCGGACATCACTGCCGGCGAGCTCTCCGCCGAGCCACGCACATCACTGGTCGCGCGATTCCGCGCGCTTCGCTGATGAATCTGCGTCGCGACATGCAACAGCTCGGACCAGTCCGCTTCCGCGTCGAAAACGCCGATCACACCGAGCGATCGCGCCATCACCTCTTCACGCGGGCCGATCTCGCGTCCGACGAATGCCCATTTCTGTCCAGGCATCACCAGTCGCATTCGCTGAACGAGGTTCCACACCGGCATGTCCGCGAGTTGCTGGTTCACGATCACCAGATCGAACTTGAGCATTCGAAACAGCTCGATCGCGCGTCCGCCGGTATCAGCGGTCACCAGATCAACCTGTCCATGCCCGATCGTGGAGGGGACTTGCCCGATGACAAGCACCGAAGCTTCAAATTCCTGGCTCATAAATCCTCGATCCTGCGCACAACGCGTCGCAACATCGATCAGATTGTCATTGCCTCGAGACGCAACGCGCGCTCGAGTTTCCTGTTCCTTGTGTTCCAGGATCGCGACGCTGCTCAGCAGCGCGAGCGATCGCTGGAACATTCGTTCCGGTTCTGCGCGGCGGTCATCTCCGCCGAGCATCGCAACGCCATCTATTCAGTTTTCAATTTCCGATCCGAGCGTTCTTAGTTCGCCGAGGCCATGCGCATCGGCTCGACAGCAATGCGACGTCCCGCGGCAACCGCGGTCTGAGCGCGGCGATGAATCGCAGCGGCCACGTGCATCACTTCCGGCCAATCCGAGTCCTGGTCGAACACGCCGACCACACCGAGCGAGCGGGCGATCAGTTCATCGCGCTGGCTGATGTCGCGGCCGACGAGCGCCCACTTCTGCCAAGGCATCGTCATGCGCACGCGCTGGATCAGGTTCCATGCCGGCATATCCGGCAGCGGATGGCTGATCACCACCAGGTCGAACTTCAGCATGCGGAGCAGTTCAATCGCGCGGCGGCCGGTGTCGGCGATCATCACTTCGCCTCCCATCTCCTTGTGCTCCGGCGCCACGTCGGTTCCGATAACCAGGATCGATGTTTGCTCTGTCTGTGTCATGACGAACTCCAAATTCTCTTAGAAGACCGTTTGCTTTTTTAAACAACGAATTCGATGCTTGTTATGCAGTCACACTGCTACGGCGTCGGCGACCAGAGAGGAAAATCCCGCCGATTGCCAGGAAGCTGAGCGATGCCGGTTCGGGCAATACCGTGCCCTCCACGATCATGTAGATCCCCGAGCCGTCATCTGCAGTGTTCGGCGCGAAGAATGTGAACGCGGCCTGCGTGTTATTGGTCAGGTTGTATTCGAAGTATTCCGGCGTCTGCGTGAAGCCGCCGTCCGGGAACGCCAGGCGATCGCCTTGATCCGGAGAGGTGCCACCCGTCGTATCGGAGAACTGATAACCGAGGACGAATTCCCCGTTGGGCGAGTCGTCGGTGTAATTGATTTGTCCTGGCAACAGCGTGAACAGCGGGTCGACGCCAGGATTCGACGGATTCTCGAACACAATTGGCTTGAACGCCACACCGTTACCATTCGCGGACACGGTTTGCAGTCCGCCCACAGCGTTTGGCACAGCCGTCGGCGTGGTGATCGTCGCCGGTGTTGCATTCGTCGTATCCGTTGCGATGCTGGCGTAATACAGCTGCACGTTCGAAGCGTTCGAATTGCTGCTTTGCACCGCCTGCATGGTGACGCGCGTCACCGCCAGCCCAATTCCCTGAGGAAGAATCGTGTTCGGGATGAGGACGTTATCGAGCGTCACCGTGCTCGACGTCGGATCCGACGCCTTGTTCACCGCATTGCTGTTGTTGAAGAAAGGCTGATCGAGTGGAGTGCTTTCGGAATAAACGGTCGCCGCGTTTGTGCTCTGCGCGATCAATGCCACAGCCGGTGCGACGCATGCCAGAGCAAGTTTGCTCAAAGCTGATTTGGTTCCTGCGTTCATGATCCCGACCCTTCCCGCGGATTTACCGCTTTGCTACCCCCGCCCAGTTGAGCGGCTGTTCCTGTTTTTTGACTTGTCCGCTTTCAGGCTGACTGCCCTCTTCAGGGCTGTCTTGCTACGCGGAAATCCTCTAAAGCGAAGCTCGGACCAGAGGCTTGAGCAAAAATTTTATTCCCGTAAGTAGTTGTGTATAAATGGCTTATAAAAGCAGCCAATATCGGACCCCAAGTCAGAGAATGAGTTTGTTTTAAACCGGTTCTTCCCTCGCGGACCGGGAGCTAATGACGCAATTTGCGGCACTTGCAGCGCGCGATGTGCATTTCGATAGGCCGTATTAAAACAACCGGGCGGAGGTGTTCGCCAGCGATGCGCGCGATCGTGTGGAGCGGGAATGAGGTTGATACATTAGCGGCGTGCCAACTCCTGAAAGAGCAATCATCACACGCTGCATGCGCTGCGGCGCAGACGCGGCCGGCTCGACGCACGTCACTGTCGACGGCGCGCGCGTTTGCAATCCGTGCTTTGATGAGATGCTCGAAGCTGCAGATCCCGAGGCGCCTGTTTTCCGCTGCGGCGTCTGCGGCGCACCGACTTCAATCGAGCGCATTGATTACATGGGCGGAATTCATCTCTGTCCGGTCTGCGCCGGAACAGCGGATCCGTCGGAAGTCGCCGAGGCGTCGAATGGCAGCGCTTCTGCGCGCGCATCCACCCCGCCGAGTCTCGATGTCAAACACCTCGAACACCTTCCCCCGCTGAGCGAGTTCGTCTGGCCGAAGCACATGCTGCGCGAGGTGACGTGCCCGCATTGCTGGCACACATTTCCGCCACAGGAAATTCTGCACGTCAGCCAGCATGCGGATCTGCTCGGCGATCCGATCGCCGGCGATCACGAGCAACTGCGGTTCAAAGCCAGCCGCTTTGATCGCCGGGGAAGCGCCCTCGACCTTCGCGATCTGCGCTGCTCGCACATGGCGTGCCCGCACTGCCATCTCATCGTCCCGCGGTCGCTGCTTCAGATGGAGCCGATGATCCTTTCCATCATCGGCGCGCCCGCTAGTGGTAAGTCGCATTTCCTCGCCGCCATGACCTGGGAAATGCGACGCATCCTCGCGGAGCGATTCTCAATCGCATTCAACGACGCGGATCCCGATTTCAATCGCGCTCTCAATGAGTATGAAGAGATGCTCTTCCTTCCGCCGGATCAAAACTCGCTGGTGACGATCCGGAAGACGGAACTGGAAGGCGAGTTGTATCGCCAGATTACGATCGGCCAGCAAACGGTAACGCTTCCGCGGCCGTTTTTGTTCACGATGCGATATGGCGAGCAAGCCGATCCGTCCCTTGCCGGTCGAGTTCGATTGCTCTGCATGTACGACAACGCCGGCGAGCATTTCCAGCCCGGCATGGACACGACCGCCGCGCCCGGTACGCAGCATCTGGCGCGTTCCCGCGTGCTGATGTTCGTCTTCGATCCCACGCAGCATCCGCGTCTTCGTGAACAATGTCGCCAGGTGAGCGACGATCCGCAGTTGCAAGGGACCCTGCCGACGTCGCGACAGGAGACGATCCTCCTCGAAGCGGTCGCGCGAATCCGACGGCACATCGGGATCGACAGCCATTCGAAACATGACAAACCGCTGCTCGTGCTGCTTTCCAAGGCGGATATCTGGGGAAAACTCGCCGGCATCGATGTGAACGAGGAACCGCTTGTCTGGCAGAAAACACCGGCCGGCGATCGCACTTCGTCCGCAGTCGACCTCCAGCGGATCAAGCACACTTCCGCGAAGCTTCGGCAATTCCTGCTGACGCACGCACCCAATGTCATCACGGCGGCCGAGGACTCGTTTCGACACGTGATCTACATGCCGATCTCGTCGCTCGGCGCGGCTCCCGGAATTGACGCAGCCACGGGGATGCTTGGGATCCCATCAAAAGATGTAAAGCCAAAATGGGTCACGGCGCCGCTCTTGTTTATCTTCTCGTCCGTAAAAACCGGCGGCATCCCCGCCGCGCAGGTCACGGCGCAACCCGAAGGAATCTCGCGTGGCGTTTGAGTTGATTTATACGTCGGCGCCGCGCGGGCTTCGACCCGGTGTCTCTGGCCTGTGTACCGTCGCCCACACCGCGGGAATGTCGCCCACAATGATTCGAGCGCTCGAATCGGTCAGCAGCTATCCGCCGTCGATCGGGTCCGACCCAATGACCGCACCATTATTGATCCACTGGCATTTGTCGATCGGGCTCGAACGATTCAGCGTGCTCTCCCGCATCGCGCACGCGGGCGTCGATCACACCCGTCGACCGAATACCATCGCACATCATGTCGTGCTCGCGCGAACCGATCTGCCTGTGGCGGGGCCCGTTCATTTCATGCAACGGATGAACTTCTGCACGACCTGGTCTGGACCCGCGAGAGTTCTGACCCAGCCGCCGCGGCTGCCGCAGCTGAATGAATCCACAAACGATCGGCCCAATGAATCGCCGCAACTCCGGGCCATCGCAGATCGGTTGAGCAATGGATGCGATATCATCGCATTGCCGGAAACTGACGCGCTGAATCTGGCACAGGGCATTCTCTCATTCGTTTCGCCCGAGGTGCGGTGGGACGTGACGTTTTATTCGCCCGTATGCGATCTGCGCTGGCCGGAATTGACGAAGTTTACGCTGCGCTTTCTGCCAACGATTCGTGAGCCGGCACAATCGCGAAGAGCCGTGTTTGATCTGCAGCACGCGGAGGAACGATCGTAGATGGACCCGATCGCGATCCGAGATTCGATTGAGGCTGTGCTGGCGCTTCCGAGCGCCGATGCACAGCTGGTCGCGCCACTCGCTCGCGCATATGCGGGGGCCTGTGCCGCGCTTCGCCTGCGCCTCCGACGCTGCGCCGAACACCTCGATCGCGGAATGATTCTTGAAGCGGTGCACCTGTCGCAGGTTTCGCCGGCGCTTTCTTCGCTCGTCCGCGCGCTGGAGTTGCCGAATCTCGCCGGATGGAACCAGCTTTGTGTCCAACATGGCCAACCACCGGTCCCGCCGATTGATTCGACCATTCTGCAGCGTCTTTCATCCGCCGCCGCGCTTGTCGCTCAGCTCGATCCGCTTCTCACGCGCCATCACCTCGCCGCGCTGTCGCGCGCTCCGGTGAAAGATCGCATCGCGGTTCTTCGACATCTGCGTTCGCAGAATCCGGACAACCCTTCATGGGCCGAGCAGCTCCGCGCACTGGAGCCGCAGCGCATCGAGGAGCTCCGCTCACTCGTCGCGCAGCTCCCCCAGATGAACAGCCACTTGCAGGTGCGATCGCTGCTCGATGAACTCCGCTCATCGCACTGGATCACCGCCATCGATGACAGCTGGATCCGCAGCGCCGGCAAGCGCTACCGCGAACTCGCCGAAGCCGCCGCGATCGCGAAACTCCCACTCGAGCAGTTGCGCGAAGCGTACGATTCCCGCTCCTACGATCGTTGCGCGGCCTTGCTGATCGAATGGCAGCGCGTGGTCTATCAAGAAGCCCCCGCAATCCCCGAAGAAATGATCGCCGAAGCTCGGAAGATTTCTCGACTCTTCGCGACCGAATCCCGCCGACGCATCTATGAGCGCAACCAGCGGCCGAGCTGAGGGCAGTTGCTTGCAAGCGGGCAGACCGCTCAGTGGACCACGAGCACGCCCGATCCGCGGATGTGATCTTCTTTCAGCGCTCGCAGCGCCTCGTTCGCTTCATCGAGTGGGAAAGTTGTGATCTGCGGCATAAGCGGGATTTCGGCCGCCAGACCGAGGAGCTCTTCGCCATCCCTTCGCGTGTTCGCCGTCACGCTGCGTAGATTCTTTTCGTGGAAGAGATGTTTTTCGTACGACAGCTTCGGGATATCCGAGAGATAAATCCCGGCGATCGCCAGCGTGCCGCCCATGTCGAGCGCTTCGAGGGCCGGGAGCACCAATTCACCCGCAGGCGCGAAAAGGATCGCGCTGTCGAGTGGCTCTGGCGGCGGTTCGGTTGCTCCGCCGGCCCATGCGGCGCCGAGCTCGCGCGCCAGCGCCTGGTGTTTCGCATCGCGCGTCATCACATACACCCGACAGTGCCAGTACCGCGCAACCTGTAGCGCGATGTGGGCCGAGGATCCGAAGCCATACAATCCAACCCGCTGATTCGGCATCACGTTCGCCCGGCGTAACGCGCGAAATCCGATGATTCCCGCGCAAAGCAGCGGAGCGAGCGACTCCGCCCTGGCCTCTTGCGGAAGCGCATAGGCAAATGCTTCGTTGACGATCGCGAACTCTGCAAACCCGCCGTTCGCGTCGTAACCGGTAAAACGTGCATTCGGACAGAGATTCTCGTTGCCCGCCTGGCAATAGCGGCACTTGCCACAGGTGTAACGCAGCCACGCGATGCCGACGCGGTCGTGTTTCTTGAAACGCTGCGCCTCCGACCCGCACTGCTCGACGACTCCCACCACCTGATGCCCTGGGATGATCGGCATCTGATGCCGCGGAAGCTCACCTTCGATGACGTGCAGGTCGGTCCGGCAAATCCCGCACGCCTGCACGCGCACCAGCACTTCATCGCGGTTCGGGTTGGGCGTCGGCACATCGCGCAACCGCAGCGGCGCTTCGGCAATGGGCGCGATCGATTCTAGCTGCATCGCTTTCATGGTCGGTCTCCAGCGCGAGTCGCTCCATGATCGTAGGCGGGCAATCACCAACCCACTTCATGATGCGATAATGATCCCGCTCCGAAGATGTCGAATGTGAAACTTTCCGGCCGCGGCGGACTACACTTTCGAGGGGACCCGGCCCCGGAGCCCCCTATGGATAAGCGACTCTTCGCTGTCTTCTTCGCCTCGCTCATCATTCCTTTCACTGTTCTCGCGGCCGACGCGCCGGTTGTGCTCGGCGATTGCGGCGCGGTCCTTGATACGTCGAAACACGTGGAGATCGATAAAACGATCGACGCGCTTGTCGCGATGCACATGAACACGTTCGCGTATTCGATGCAGGAGTCGCCGACGGCGTGGCAGCAGCTTCCGGAGTTCGCAGACGCTGCGGCGAAACATGGGATCAATGTGTGGGTATACCTGGCGCCGTGGTCGGAGGTTCCGCCGCTGCGGCCCGGGAAGATGCCGTGCGAGCCGTATCGGCTCGATTTTGTCGCGTGGGCGCAGCACACCGCCGAGTTATCGAAGCAGCATCCGAACATCACGGCGATTTTGATCGATGATTTCGCGCCGAACGACACGCAGCCGGATCGATTCACGGTCGATTACACCAAGGCGATGAAGCGCGCGGCGGCAGCGGTGAATCCGCAGCTGAAGCTTTACGCGATCCTTTACTTCGATCAGGCGTGGGCGGATTTCGTCGATCGGTTCAGCGCGCTCGTCGACGGCGCGGTCGTGTGCTATCCGGCGTCACAGGAAGAGATCGACAGCGCCGCGAATTACCTGGCCGGCGGATCGCATGGCGCGGCGATGGTTGCCGACATGGGCGCGCACGACGTTGGACGGCTTGCCACGACCGCGATGGTCACCACCGTCTCTCCGCCCGGGGGTCGCGGCATTCGCTTCTTGTTCGATGATGCGAGCATCAGCCAGACGACCGGCGGGCATCTCGCGTTCGTGTCTCTCAACGGGCGAGTCGTGTGGTCGCGACGGGTCGCCGATCGATGCCGCGACGAAGTCGTCTACATTCCCTTTCCGCCGACAAGGTCAGCCTCCGTACAGGTGGAGGCGGGTGTGACGGGCCACTACCTCGGCGAGAAGGCTGAATACATCACGCGGTTCGATGACGTGGTGATTCTCGAGAATGGAAAGACCGCGGCGCAGCAACCGCGCTGGCGGCTGTCGGATCCTGCCAGCGTCGCGGCGACCGTTTCGCAGGCCGGCAAGGGAACGGGGAATCACGTGCCGATGTTTCTCATGCCCGCGGCCGCGCCGTTCGAATACAAGCTGCGCTACAACCCGCCGGTCTCGCCTCAGGCGATTGGTGACAAGATCGAGTTGTGCCTGAAAAATGTTGAAGGGAAGAAGGCAATCGGCGTCGTTAACTTCTGCACGCCGAAAGATCCGAGTGATCCAGTCCTTCAGCTGACGTCGAAGCTGTTCGCGCCATTGGGAACTGAATGACGAGAATCGACGCGAATTGATCTGCGAAACCGCAAGCGACGTCGGAACTCGCTTGCGGTTTCGCAGTCCGTCATGCGTTATTAATCCACAACCCACTTCGGTTGAAAATCTCCTTCAGCAATCTGCTTCAGGATCGCGCGACGCGCACCGGCAACATGCGCTCGCGCGCGCTGCTCGGCTTCCTCGGGATCGTTGGCCGCGATCGCTTCGACGATCGCCATGTGTTCGCTGCGGATGATGTCGTGTGTGCGGCTCACGAGCACCGTCGTGCCGAGCACGTGATAGGCGCCGGTGAGCCGCTCAAGAACCTTGTTTTGTGAGAGCATGATCGTCTTCTGGTGGAATTCGCGGTCGAGCTTGCCGCGTTCCATGTCCTGCCCGGCCACGCCCGTCTGATGGATGCGGTCGGCCAGGTCCGTCAGCGTCTTGATGTCGGCGCGGCTGGCGGTATCGCAACAGATGCGGGCGGCCATGCCTTCGAGCATCTCGCGCACCTGATACGCCTGCAGCAGCGTGTTGGTATCGAGCTCGCTGACGAAGATGCCGAGGTTATCGACCATCTCGACGAGGCCACTGAACTGCAGCTCGAGCAGCGATTCGCGGACGACGCTCTGCGCAACGCCGAATCGCTTGGCGAGCTGCTGCTGCGTGAGTCGCATCCCGGGCGAGAGCTCGCCACTCAGGATCAGCCGGCGGACGTCCTCGCGAACGCGACCGCGAGCACTGGACATCGAAGCACCTGCATCTTTGACAGTCATACCTGCTCCTCGTAGAGGCCCCACCTCAGTCGCAAATGCTACAAATGCGCTACTGGGCCATTAATTGAACGACCACTATGCTGGCCACGCTGACCAACAACGCAAGGCATCCGTTTCACTTCACGCGCGCCTGGGCGTCGGGAAGTTGAAGAAGTTCTTTGCCGGCTGTCCGTTCAAAATCGCGGCGACATCTTTGCACACGCTGGTCACGACGCGGGTCTGCCCTTCATTGGTGAACGCGGCGATGTGCGGCAACAGGATCACGTTGTCCATTTCCGAAAGCGGCGAAGCCGCCGGCGGCTCCTTCGCGCGAACATCGAGGGCGACGCCCGCGATTTTCTTTTCCTTCAAAGCGCGAATCAGCGCGTCTTCATCCACGACCTTTCCGCGCGAGGTGTTGATGAAGTACGCGGACTTTTTCATTTTCGAAAACGCCGCGTCGTTGAACATGCCGATCGTCTGCGCGGTTTCCGGCGTGTGACACGTGATGAAATCGCTGCGTTGGTAGAGCTCATCGAGCGAGACGAGCTGCGCACGGCATTCGCTCACCATGAACGAATCCGGATTCACGAAGGTGTCGTGCGCGATGATGTTCATCCCCAGCCCGCGGGCGCGCATGGCGGTCAGGAAGCCGATGCGACCGAGGCCGACGACACCGAGTGTTTTGCCGTAAAGCTCAACCCCGCCCATGAATCGCTTGCGGTCCCACGCGCCGCCCTTGGTCGAACGATCGGCCGCGGGAATCTCGCGGGCGAGCGAGATCATCAGGCCAATCGCCAGCTCTGCGACGGAGATCGAATTCTGTTCCGGCGCGTAAACGACGACAATGCCCGCTTCACTTGCCGTTTTCGCATCAACGTTGTCGAGTCCGACACCGGCGCGACCGATCACACGCAGCTGTTTGCCGGCGCCGATAAGATCCGCATTCACCGGCGTCTGATTGCGCACGACGATCGCCTTGAACTCCGGCAGGATCTGCTTGATGCGTTCCGGCGACTTCCACAGCTCCGGCTCGTACGCCACGCTGAACGCGCTCCTCAGCGCCTCCATCTCGCGGCCGGTGATTGCTTCGGTTACTAAAATGTCGCTCATACCGCCCCCGCCACCGGCGCGCCCGCCAAGTCGAATGGGATTTTGAATTCGTTGCACAAATCGCGCAGCTCTTTAAGCGTCGCGTCGTCGAGCTTCACGCCGTTTTTCAGGTTTTCCTGCGCGACGCGATTCGATCGCTCGCCGGGAACGAGAATCTCTTCAACACCCGGTCGCTTGCGGCAGGCTTTGATCTGGTCGATGGCGGCGTCCATGCGGTCTTTGAATTCCGACACGTCCATGAACGCATCGATGTCGAGCAGGCAAAAGAAATGCCCGACGTCCTGCTTGCGGTCGAGGTTCTTGTACATCGAGCCGATGGCCGAACCGACGGCGGCGCCGGAGAGCACGCTCGAGAGCGCCTCGACCATCATCGCCAGCGCGTAACCTTTGTGCCCCGCCATCGTGAGCACGGTGCCGAGCAGCGCCTGCGACGCGTCCTGCGTCGGATTGCCGGCGGGATCGAGCGCCCAGCCCGCGGGGATCTGCTGACCCTTTTTTTGCGCCGCGATGATATTGCCACGCGCCGTTACAGACGTCGCGAGGTCGATCTTCAGGTGAAACCCTTTGCCGGTCGGAAACGACGCGGCGATCGGATTCGTGCCGAAAAACGCCTGGCATCCGCCTTCGGGCGACATGGCCGGCTCGCAGTTGGTCATCGCGAGCAGGATCATGTTTTCGTCGGCCGCTTTGTTGCAGTAGTAGCTCAGCGCGCCGAAGTGCTGCGAGTTGCGGATCGTCGCGATGACCGATCCGGCTTTGCGGGCCATCGGAATCATCCGCTCCAGCACCTTCATCGCCTGCACATGGCCAAGACCATTGCCGGCATCAACGGCAAGTGTGGCGGCGCGTTCACGCTCGATCTTGATCTGCGCTTTCGGATCAATGAGACCCTTCTGAATGCGCCGCACATAAATCGCGAGCCGCGTCATCCCGTGCGTGGATGTGCCTGACACATCAGCCGCAACGAGCGCATCCGCGAGGATGCTTGCATCGTCGCGAGAAACTCCCGCCGCGGCGGTGATCTCCGTCGCGAGAGATTTGAGAACTTCAGGTGAATATCGAGTCATGAAATAAAACTTTGCCACCGATGGGGCACCGATTCACACCGATAAGGGAAGAGTCATTTCTGCCGCTTTATCGGTGTCCATCGGTGCCCCATCGGTGGCTAACTCCTCAATTAAGCGCTGCGATAGAGCTTGGTCATCACGTACTCTTTGTGGCCGAGCGCTTCGGCGCATGTGAGTCGGCCATTTGCGGTTCGCGTGATGATTTCGATCAGCTGATCGCCGGCTTCGTCGATCGTCATCTCGCCGCGGAGGATGGCGCTCACATCCTGGTCGATGTGCTCGCTCATCGTCTTCACGGTGATCGGGTTGCCGGTGAGCTTGATGACCGGCTCAACCGGATTGCCGATGACGTTGCCCTGGCCGGTCGGGAAGAGGTGAATCACTCCGCCCGAAGCCATCCACAGCGTGACGGCTTCGGCCGCGGCGCTGCTCGTGTCCATGAAATACAGGCCGGGACCCTTCTTGGGTTCCTCCGCCGGCTTGAGCGCGTCGATGAACTTCGTGCGCTTGCCGAGCTTTTCGATGTTGCCCAGCGCCTTCTCTTCGATCGTCGTCAATCCGCCGATGATGTTGCCTTTGGTCGGCTGCGATTCGGAAAGATCGGTGCCCGCCTTCTGATCGAAGACCAGCTTTTGGTAATCATCAAACATCGCGGTGAACTTGGCTTCGACTTCCTTGTTGGCGGCCTTCGCCTTGACGATGTGCTCGCCGCCGGTGAGTTCGGACGTTTCGCCGAAGCTGGCAAAGCCGGCGTCGCAATGCTTGTCGATGACGTTGCCGACGGTCGGGCAGCTGGAAAGGCCGGTGGTGGTGTCGGATTCGCCGCACTTCACTGTGATGTACAGATCTTTGAAGTCGCACTGAGTGCGCTGGATTTCGCTGGCGTCCTGGAGGAACTTCTGCGCGACGCGTGCGGCGTCGCAGGCGGTCTGCAGATCGCCGCGGCGCTCGATCGCGAAACCCTGGACCGGCTTTCCGGTTTCCTTGATGCCATCGACGATCTTTTGCGTCCATCCCGGCTCGATGCCGATGACGATGACGGCGGCGACGTTCGGATTGCGGCCAGTGCCGATCATCGTGCGGAAGTGCAGATCGAGATCTTCACCGAACTGCAAACGCCCATAAGCGTGCGGGAGCGGAAGCGTGCCCGGCACCATGGCGGCGACTTTTTCCACGCAGGCGTTGGAGATGTCGTCCACGGGAAGAATAATCACATGATTGCGCACGCCGACTTTCCCGTTCGCCCGGCGATACGCCATTACTTTGCGGTTGATAGCCATTGAATCCTCTGCTTTTTGCTTGTTGATGGTGCGTGTTGCGTTTTATCCGTTGCCGAAACAAGCAACGAGCAACACGCAACATGCGGTTTTTAGGCCCAGCGTTTGGTCTTCACGTTATGAACATGGACGTGCTCGCCGGTTTTGACCGGGGCTACGACTCGGCCGACCTCAACGCCATATTTAATCACGTTGTCACCGACCTTCAGGTCTTTGAGCGCAATCTTGTGGCCGAGCGGAATATCCTGCGTCGCCTTTGCCTTGAGATTTTCGTTGGTGTCGAGGGAGCGGCCGGACAGTTCCTGTCCCGCTTTCACGTCGACGACCGCCACACCCACCGAATCCTTCTTGTCATGCACAAGAAACTGAATCACACGAAGCTCCTTTCAAGTTTCGTATTGTTTCGTTCAATCAACACACACTCCGGCCCGACCACCAACTCGGTGGGCGGTTCGACATCACCATGCTCTCGTCCGTTTGAACGCCTGGTGTGTGCGGAACGCTTCGGCCGCGACCACCCCGCTCTGTGCCCCGCGGGTCGTGGCCTGCCGTAACATCAAATCCATCAGCGGAGCGAAATCGCCATCTTTCCCCCGCTGCAGCTGGCTGCGGTGACAGCCAAGCATCTGTTTTTTGACTTCAATCTGGCCCGAGACATCCACAAAAAACTGCGGCTCAAAGCCGCTCATATTGAGGGTGTCCGCGAACCACAGTGCCGGTGGCGAAACCAGCGCCGGCGACTGCGTTACATGCCCTTTGGAGGCACAAAACCAGGTCGCCGCCTCAGCCAAAACCGATGCCGCTCGATGGTCCGGATGATAATCGCAGAGATCATGAGCGATTACAAGCGTTGGTGAAAATTGCCGGTAAATTTCGATTAATTTTCGACGATTCTCCAAGGTGTCGAACAGGTTTCCGTCCGCACAATCGAACCACAAAAGCTGCGCCTTTAAGCATTTAGCTGCTTCGACCATCTCCAAGCGCCGCGCCGCTGCCGGATTCTCGATGTGTTGCCCGGCTGGCAGACCTTTGTCGCCGTTGCACATGACGCAAATGCCGACTTGCGCCCCCTCCGCCTGCGCGCGAGCGAGCGTTCCGGCGCAGAGCAACTCCGCATCGTCCGGATGCGCCATCACGGCCAGGGTTCGCTCATCGTCAAACCGAAGTCGCATGTTCGTTAGCCGCAGATAACACACAGATGAACGCAGATCAGGAGAGATGAAAGACGAGAGACGCGACAACTGACGACTTTCTCTCATCATCTCTTGTTCTTATCTGCGTGAGTCTGCGTTCATCTGCGTTCCTAACTCCTATCGAAGCCGAATGTCCGGCACCTGCGCTACGTAGTCCGCAATCGTCAGTGACGCATCGTTGTGCGTGCGCAGAAACGACGCCGGGCAACTGCCCGTCACGGGTCCGTGCAGCACTCTTCGCACAACCGCACTTTGCCAGGGCCGATTGCAGTAGAACCGCAGCTTCCTCGACCCAAGGCACTCCTTCATCCCCACCGTGATCGCATTCTTCGGAATCACGCTGATCTCGCCGCCGGCGGTGACGCTGTTGATCGTCCGCGTCTCGCGCGTGAGTTTCAGCACGCGCGTTGGCAGCCTCGCGAACATCTCGTTCGATACTTCCTCACCCGGTTCGGGCGGTTCGTTGAACGCGATGTGGCCGTTGATGCCGATCCCACCAAAACACACATCGCATCCGCCGCGCTTTTCGATCAGCGCGGCGATTTCTCCGCATCGCGCTGGATGCGGAAACACGTGATTCTCTTTTCGGGGCGCGAGTTCCGGATTCACGCCGTCGTAAAAAAGCCGCTGCATGTATCCGCGAAAGCTCAGTGGATGGTTCTCATCGATCCACTCGCCATCGTCCGTCAGATACTCATCCATGTTGATCAGCATCAGGTCACGACAATCGATGTGCTTCTCGTTGATCATCTGCGCGAGAATCGCGTACTGATCGACCGGCCCGACCGGCACGATGAACGTCGCAGGCCGGCCCCGCTCCCGGCCCGCGACGATTTCATCAAGCATCACCGCCGCCAGGTCGCGCGCGATCGACGCCATGTCCCCAAGCACCCGCACGCGCACATTCGTCCCGCGACCGAGTTGGTCGGGTGGCACGCACAGATACTCGGGCATGCTTGCGATCACTGTTCTTTCTCTCGCCTTTGTAGGGTCCGCTTCAGCGGACCGGGTATTTCTTCCGTTCGAAAAGCGAAAAACCGGTCCGCTGAAGCGGACCCTACCAAGATGGGTATTCAACGACTCCGATCGACACGTGCTTCGT
>JAICIO010000132.1 GCA_025924315.1 Phycisphaerae bacterium | reverse complement strand
TGGGGGGCTCCCCGGGGGGGCGGTCACCCTGGTTATGGTCCGTTCGTGCGGTTTTTGTTGGGGGCGCTCCGGCCCCCGGTTTTTTCTTTTACCCCCCAAAAAAAACCGGGGGCGCTCCCGCGCACCCTACAAATTCTTAACGCGTTCTAGCGTGAAGCAAGTCATCGATCCAACTGGCAGCCTTCTCATAGGCATCGTTGGGCAGACGATGCCCGCTCGGGTACCAGATCTGTTGCTTCGGATCGTTCGCGGCGGCGTAGAGGGTCTTGGCCATTGTCGGCGTGACAGTGTGGTCTTCTTCGCCATTCAGCATCAATAAGGGTCTCGCAAAGTGCGCAATCGCGAGCTGCGGTTGGATGGCGGCGAGTTGTGGGATGATCGCCGCGGCCGGGGGAACCTCGCGCGCTCCGCCGACCATCAGCACCATCTGCTTCACGCGCTCGTCGCACGGTCCGGCGACGCTGTTGATCCATGAGCCCATCGAATAACCGACGAGCGTTACGTTTTTTGTATCGAGCTCCGGGCGGGTCTGCGCGAGATCAATGCACTCGCGCACATCGACCACCGCCTCGCGATAGAGCTTAAACGCCTTTAGCGGATCATTCAGCGTGAAGATGCTGTGCGGATCGCCCGGCCGCTCACCGTGCAGCGGAAGATCCGGCGCAATCACCGCAAATCCGCGCTTCGTCAGCGCCGGCGCGACTTGGCCGCACACCTGCGCCTTATTGCTTCCCAATCCGTGCACCGCGACGACAACCGGAAAGGGACCGTTCTTTCCGTGTGGCGTGCAAAGCAATGTTGGAACCACTTGTCCATCGGCGTCTTTGAACCGGAGGTAGCGGATATCGACGTCGCCGAGGATACGCGGGTCGGCGGGCCTGGTTGTCGGCACCACGCGCGCGTTTTCACCGATCTGCGGCGGACGCTGATAAAAGTTCACCTGGCCCGACGTTGGCGTCGCTTCCTGCACCACGAGCGGCGTCCTGGAATCGTAATTGAACCACACGCTCGACCAGCCGTTGCTCACCTGCGTCGACTGCGTCGTCGCCGGTGGTTGGGCGAGTGCGGGCATTCCCATCAGCCCGAGCAAAATTGCAACTTGTGCGTGATTCATGATTGAGATTGTAGGGTGTGCTTCAGCACACCATCCTCTTCGAGACGAATTGGTGTGCTGAAGCACACCCTACGAAGAGGTACTACGCGATTTTCCGTGTCACGTTCGGCCAATTGACGTCCGGTAACATTGACGGATGTTGCTCTCGCGGGCATATTGAACGTCGCGCGTGGGGTCACGGAGGGCGACCAGCAATCTGGGGAACTTTCCTGAACTTCAGGCGTCAAAGATCATGTCGAGCCTGAGTGGTACACATCATCCGAACGAGGCAACGCTGCCGCCCGTCGACGTGACGGGTCAACAGGATTTCCACCTGTTCGAGCGGGCGCGCACGGGCGACCGCGGGGCGTTTGGACAGATCGTCGTTCGCTACCAGGATCGAATTTACAACTCGCTGCTACGCCTCGTGGGCGACCCCGAAGAAGCCCGCGAGCTGACGCAGGAAGCGTTCACGCGAGCGCTGGTGAAGATCGACAGCTTCCGCGGAGAGGCGGGGCCATACACGTGGCTCTTCCGCATCGCGGTGAACCTCGCGATCAGCCAGTTGCGAAAAGTTCAGCGGCATCGGGTGTTCTCGCTCGAGCGGCCGAGCAGCAACGGACAGGCGGCGACGGACGATCAGGCGTCGAGCCTGCTCGATCGCGTGAAGCGGAACGAGGAAAGTCCCGACGTGATCGCCGAGCGACACGAGCAGCATCAGCAGGTGCTGTCGGCGCTGGGGCGGTTGGACGCGGAATATCGCGCGGTTCTGATCATGCGCGATGTGGAAGGATTTGATTATCAGCAGATGGCCGACGTGCTCGGCCTTCCGCTGGGAACGCTCAAGAGCCGGCTGTTCCGAGCGCGCATCGCGCTGCGAGATGAATTGCGGCCGTATCTGAGTGGCGTGAAGAAGAAGTAAATGTCGCAGGACCCCAACAAGTTCGACCCGAAAGAAACGACCGAGGCGAAGCTCTGCGCGTATGTGGACGGCGACCTTGACGCGGCGGGGCGCGCGGAGATCGAGAAATACCTCGAGACGAATCCGCAGCATCGCAAGCTGATGGAGGAGCTGAAGCAGACGCGAGCGCTCATGCGGGCGCTGCCGCGGGCGTCGGCCCCGCCGGAGATCGGCGAGATGCTGCAGGGCCAGCTCGAACGATCGTTGCTCTTGAACGAGCTCGATGCCGAGCCGGCGGGCGATTCGATGCGCATCAGCCGCGCCGCGCAGTTTCGCGCCGTCGCCGCGGTTATTTTGCTGGCGCTGGGACTCGGCGTCGTCGTTTACTTCGTACTTCCCTCGTCGAATCAACGCGTCACGGTCGTCACCGCTCCGCCGACGGATCATGAGTTCGCGACGAACACGACGCAGATTTTGCCGGAAACCGAAGAGGCCTCGCGAGCGATCGCGGGTGTGCCGAGCGCGACACCTGCTCCCCCGCCTGTTGCGACGCCCTCGCCTGCCTTGACAACTGCGTCCGTCGCCGTCGCATCGGCGGATCCGTTTGCCCGACGTGAGATGGATCGCTCCAAAGTCGCCGGGAAGATGAGCGGAAAATTCGCTCCGCTCGAGAAAAAGGCGGACGGGTTCGCCAATGCCTCAAAGATCGATCCTTTCCGCGCCCGCGTGCAGCAGACGCTCGCCAACGCGACGGTAGGGCAGTCGCCGGCGAATTACACGTGTGTCGTTGTTTCGACGACAGATCCCGCCGCCGCGCGACAGCGCGTGAATACGTTCCTGGTCGACAACAAGATCCAGTGGCAACCCGTCGCAGAGCCAATGCCGCAGCCGATTCAGTTTGGCGCATCGCAAGTCGCGATGACGTCAAAGCTCAATCAGACGCAGGTGCACCTCAAGCAATCGAATCAGTTCAACGGGCAATACCCGGTGGGGACCAACGTGGGTGTCGTGTCGAACGGCGCTCCGCAATCTCCGGGCACGCAGGTGCTGACCAATACGCTGCCCACAACCACGCCGGCGGCGGCGGGGCAGTCGTATGGGATTCAACCGACGTCCGGACCGGTCGAGCACGAATCGCTGGCGGTCGACAAAAACGCGCCAGTCCAGCAGCAGCCCGTGCAGCAAGCGGAACAGCAGCAGATGCAGCAGGCCATCGCGCTACCCACGACCGAAGATGGCGACGTTGGGCAGGTGGTTGGGCGCCTCGATCTGCACGGCATCGCGCAGGCGGGCGATCAGAGCGAGCAGTACATCGTCGCGCGGAACATGACGCACGAGCAAACAATCGAGCTCAAAGATCTGCTGACGCGTGAGGGCGGACCCGCGTCGATCGAAATCTTCAATACATCGACGGACGATCAACCGCTTGCGACGACGCAGACGCTTACGTTCGGCGACGAAGCAAAGCTCGGCGCATTGAATGATCTCCGTGCAGGCGTGGGCGCAGCGGCTCCGGCGACGCAGATCGCGAAGGACCTGGATAAAACCGAAGCTCTCGCGGCGCCGACTTCGAATCCTACGACGAATTCTTCGACGGCGGCGGCATTCGTCCCCGCGACGCAATTGCTTGCGATGCAGCAGAAACTTCGCGCCGCAACCGCGCCGGTCGATTCCTTCGGTGGACAATTCAAGCTTCAGCCGACGACGAAGCCGACGCAGGACGTCGTCATCGTGCTGCGAAACGACGCCGGCAACGCGCAGGTTCAAGGGCAGGTTCAAGTGCCGGCTGCCACGTCTGCACCCGCTCAAGTATCTGCCCCCCGCGAGACGGCCGCTCCAACTGCACCGCCTGTCCCCGCCAACGCACCCCCCGCGGCGCCTGCGACGACTGGCCCCGCGACGACGCAAGCCGCGCCGTAATCGATCCATCATCAATACATATTGATTCCTGCGTTTATGCGCCAGGCGAATTTTTATACCCGCAACTTTTGGGTCGGTGGCGTCTTACTATTACAGAAAGTGAGTGTCTACTAGATCGAAGGGATTGATCGAACGACGCGAGCTTGACGAAACAACAACGAGAGAGGTTTGGCAAGCGTCGGCATTGGCGTCTCCTCTCTCACAAGCACCCTACCCCCCTGAGCCCGGTACGTCTTCCCCGCGTACCGGGCGTTTTTTTTGCGCGTGTGAAAAGCGATTCCGGAGAACACGCAGTTAGCCGCTTGGCGGTTTCGCAAAGGGACGCGCTTTCTCTCTGCGAAACCGCAAGCGATCGAATCAACCTGGAATTATCGTGACGTGCGAGCCGCGGCGAAGGCTTTCAGTAGATTCCACTGATACATCGCGATGTAAACCCCAAACGCCACCGCAAGCGCGGAGAAGAGTTGGAATCCGTAATTCTCGGCGACCATCGCGACGAGATAGATCGCATTCGCAGCGGTCGCAAGACAGGTCAGGCCGAATCCGATGGCGATGGGCGTTGCCTTTCGCGCGAAACCGAGGATGAGCCCCTCCGCGAGCAATGTGAACGCGAAGAGATACAGACACAAATCGCCCCAAAAGAATATCGTGTGCGGATACGTCGTTGGATTTCCATTGACGTCAAGGAAGGTCCATTTCGTACCGAATGTCGATGGCGAAAGGATGTACTGAAAGAGCTTCGGAGAAAGCAGGAGGATGATCAAACCAACAGCGATCGAGATCCACGCATCACCGGTCGTCCCCACCGGCTCGGCCGAGATGACGACGCGCTGGGGATAGTTCGAAGGATTGGGTGAAACTGACGTTGGCGGCTGCCCTTGCTCCGCTGGGGCCGGAGGCGGCTGATCTTTACTACTGTCGGACAATCGCGGGAGCTTTGAAAGATCCATCGGTCGTTCCTCCCCGCAGGTGCTACGGCCTGAAATGCCCAAAGCGGACCGCGACTTGCAAGTCGTCCAGCGCCCGCCATGATATCTCCCCGCGTTTTCGGTATTGTCTGGTCGTGCGCGCGAATTGCAATTGGAACGCAATCCGGTGACGGGAGGGCGAGGCTCCTGCCGAGCCGCGTTCGGTCGGACCGGGCCACCGGCTCGGCGGGAGCCTCGCCCTCCCAACGCGTTGGGTAAAGGTCACGCTTGAATGGGAAAGGCTCGCTCGTGGCAGATGTGATTCAACAGATCGACGAGGTGGTGGAGCAGGCGAAGGCGGATCTGTCGGCCGTCAAAAATGCCGATCAGCTCGAGCAGTTCCGCATCAAATACCTGGGCACCAAGGGCGCGATCAAGAACCTGATGAAGCTCGTCGGGCAAGCCTCGAAGGAAGACAAGCCCAAGGTTGGCCAGCGCGCCAACGCCGCGAGCAGTGAAGTCAACGAGGCCTTCGAAGCAAAGAAAGCCGAACTTGCAAGCAGTGCCGCCAGAGTCCCGGCGGAAGACGTCACCGAGCCCGGCAAGCCGCTTCAGATCGGTCGCCCGCACATTCTCACGCAGGTCACCGACGAGCTGACCGAACTTTTCGGCCGCATGGGTTTCACCGTCGCCGCCGGGCCGGAAGTCGAAGACGAATTCCACAACTTCATCGCCCTCAACATCCCCAAGAGCCATCCCGCACGCGATCCGCTGGACAATTTCTATCTGCAGCCCGCGACGGGCGAAGGCGTCACGAGCGGGGCGAGCAAGGGCGGCGAAGAGCATCTGCAACTGCTGCGCACGCAGACCAGCACGGTGCAGATCCGCGTAATGGAGACTCAGAAACCGCCGATCCGTGTGGTGATTCCCGGCCGCGTGTATCGGCCCGACACGGTCGATGCGACGCACCTGTTCATGTTTCATCAGCTTGAGGCGCTCGTCGTCGATAAGAACGTGACGATGGTCGATCTGAAAAGCACGATTCTCCAATTCGTGCACGCTTATTTCGGTCCGACGACCAAGGTCCGCTTCCGCCCCAGCTTTTTCCCGTTCACCGAGCCCAGCGCCGAAGTCGACGTCTGGTTCGAAGACAAACAGCGGTGGATCGAGCTCGGCGGATGCGGGATGGTTCACCCGAACGTCTTCAAAGCGGTCGGCGTCGACCCCGAAATCTACAGCGGTTGGGCTTTCGGCTTCGGCATCGAGCGCATCGCGATGCGCAAGTACGCCATCGACGACATCCGCCATTTCGTCGAGAACGACGTGCGATTCCTCTCGCAGTTTTAAAATCCATCATCCAAAGGGTGTGGCGAAGCGGGTCGCGTCGCCGGCTGCGTCGTTGGCCGAAACGCGGCTGCACGGAATTCGATCTCCGCCTGCGGCGCCGGCTCCAATTCGCGAATCGACTCGTATCGCCGACATTCGAGCAACGCGTAATTCACCGCCAGAGCGGGAACCGAGATGACGATGACCGCGGTAATTCTCAGTTTTGCGTGCATCCCGTGATGCGGGACCCCGCCCGCCTCCCACATCCAATGCGAGAAGCGTGCGCGATTTCGCTCATCTCAATCTGCAAATCCGAATGATTACTTCCCGCCAGAAGTGAATTGCGTTGTGGCCGGCAGCGTCGTGGGCGCATGGCCTTCGACGATGGCTTGCGCTTCCCGCGCGAAAATGTGGGCGGTCATCCAATCGTTTGATCCGACCTGAAACGCGGCGCTAGTCGCGGCCGGTACCTTCTGCTGAAGCATTTTCAAGCCCATTGCCAGCGCCTGCTGCGCGTCGGCCGGATGTCCCATGCGATGGTGAACCATTGCGAGGAGAAAATACGCCGCGGCGCGATCCTCGGCGGCGTATTCGAAGTCGAGCAGAATATCGCTTCGATCGGCCAAATCGAGTTCATCGATGCATCGCCCGAGCCAGCGCAGCGCCGCGGGATCATCGCCGCGCCGGTACTCGACAGCGCCGCGCGCCAGTGAATACGTCCACACGGCATGCGCGGTTCCGATAGGGGTATTGACCGAACCCGTGGAGGGCAACGTGGTCCCGCCGGGAGGTTGCATCACCCACCCGATCGCGAGCGGAATGTCGTCGCGGTCGATCGGACCGAGCAAACAAGCAATGCTGAGCCAGGGGGAATTGCCCTGCTTCGATCCGTGGCGGACCGATTCAAACATGACGCGCCGCATGCTCTCGTAGGCATCGACGTCGCCGAGGTACATATCGTAAAACAATAGATCCGCCTCGTAGTTGCGCTGCGGGTGGCTGCGTTGAGATGCAGCCAGTTCATCCCGGGCGCGCTCGAACTGCCCCAGTCGTGCAAATTGTTCGCAACGAGGCAGTAGCCCGGGCGCTCCGGGAGTGGGAAGCGGCGGGGCCAGGAGTTCGTGCATCTTCAATTCCCATTGCGCCACGTCCTTCGGGCGGTGTAGATACTGGTAACATGCGATCAGCCATCTGACTCGGCCAATCGTCGGCCCCACCTCGGCGGGGCGACGCAGCAACGGCTCGGCGCGCGCGAACTCGCCCCGGCGCAGCAAGCTATTGCCGACCTCATCGAGCGCGCTAAGCGACGCGCCGCTGTTCTCACCGAAGAGCGAGCGATTGCCGCTCACCGCCTTGGTGAGATACTCTTCCGCCTTCTCATATTGACGTGTTTGCGTGTACAGCGAGCCCAGCTGTCGCAGAAGATTCACTGCAGTGGGCGAATGTTCGCCTTCATTCTTTCGAATGGTCTCAAGCGCTGCGAGCCAGAGTGTTTCCGCGTCACTGTATCGATGTTCGCCGACATACAGATGTGCGAGGTTCACCCGGATCGCCGCGACGGCGCCGTCGTCAAGCGAGTTACGCTTCAGCAGATCTTCAAAAATCGGCTGGGCCTTATCGCGCTGGCGATTTTGCATGTAAACAAACGCCAGGTTGTTTCGCAGCGATTCCGTGAGCGGATCATCGGTGCCGTACGTCTTGCGGCTGAGTTCGACCAGCTGTTCGCGCATCGCCTGTGACTTGTCTTGTTTTCCCGACGTGGAATAAACATCCGCGAGTCGATCGGTCGCCTCGATCATTTCGCGATCCGACTCCTTGTGCACCTGCCGCAGCCGGGCAAGCTCGTCATTCCAAAGTTGCTCGGCCCGAGGGAGCTGCCCGGACTCCGCAAAAAGGACCGACAAGCGCCATTTTGCCTGCTGCGTTCCGTCGGCATCTTCGCCCTGCGCCTGGCGGCGCAGGCGTAATGCTTCCTCCAAGTGCCGCTCGGCCTTTTCGTTTTCCCCAAGATCGCCGTACGCGTCGCCGATGCTGTAATGGATTCCCGCTTCCACCAACGGGCGATCTTTGAAACGGTCGCCGATCTGGTCGGCGGCTCGGTCGAGCGCTTCGCGAACCTTTAGATCTCGATTCGGCTCGTGATGGGTCTCGGCCTGATTGATCGGGCTCGCCTGCCGCAGCACGTCATCATTGAGAAAGCTGTTGACTTCCTTCGCGATGGCGGCTTGAAGATCGGCGCGTTTCTTCTCGAGGGCGATCTCGTCGCGCTCCTGTGTGACAAGTTTTTCGGCGCGCGTGGCGCGAACCGCTTGCCAGGTGCTGATCGCCGTCGCCGCCACCAGAACGAAGAAAATGAGCATCGCCGTTGCGATCGCGGGTCTGTTCCGCCGCACGAATTTCCGCAGTCGATAGGCATTCGACGGCGGGCAGGCCTCGACCGGTTGATCGGAAAGATACCGCTCCACATCCTGCGCCAACCCGAACGCGGTCTCGTAACGCCGCGCGCGATCCTTCTCCAGCGCGCGCATCACGATCCAGTCGAGCTCGCCGCGGATGAGTTGGCCGAGTTGCCGCGGATCTAAGCCACGCTCGACTGAAACGATCGTGATCGTGTCGCCGAGTGTGCTGAGCCGCGTGCTCGGGCGCGGCGGTTCCTCTTCGCGAATGATCCGCCGAACTTCGTCGTACGCGGCCTTCGAGAGCCGCTGCCGGTCGAACGGCGTCGTGCCCGTGAGCAGCTCGTATAGAATCACGCCGAGCGAGTAAACGTCGCTTCGCGTGTCCACGTCGATGCGGCCGTCGATGTCCGCCTGCTCCGGCGACATGTACAGCGGCGACCCAATGAGCTGGCGGAACTCCGTGTAGAGCGTGAGGTCGGTCAGCTTTTGGGTTCCCGTCGCTTTCGCCACGCCAAAGTCGATGACTTTGGGCACCGGCACATCGCGATCCTGAGTCGCGATGAGCACATTCGTCGGTTTCAGATCGCGATGAATGATCCCTTTGCTGTGCGCGTGCTGCACCGCCTGACACACCTGCACGAACAGCGACAAACGCTGGCGGGGCGTGAGATGATGCTTGTCGCAGTAATCCGTGATCGGCACACCTTTCACCAGCTCCATTACGAAGTAGGGGCGTCCCGTGCTGGTTGTGCCGGCGTCCAGAACTTTCGCGATGTTCGGATGATCCATCAGCGCCAGCGCCTGGCGCTCAGCCTCGAACCGCGCGATGACCTGCCGTGAATCCAGATCTGGGCGAACAATTTTCAGCGCGACGTGTCGGCGAACGGGATGCACCTGCTCGGCTTCGAACACGATGCCCATTCCGCCTTCACCAATCTGGCCGAGCAGTTTGTATGGGCCGATCACCGCGCCGGGTCGCGCGACGTGCTCCGTGTTGCCGTGAGCCGGCGAACCAGATTCAAGCAGCAAATCCTTTGGCGGGGATTCGAGGAATTCTCCGGCGTGGTCGTGTGCGACAAGCAATCGCTCGACGCGGGCACGCAACTCCGCATCGCCATTGCATGCTTGATCGAGATATGCGACGCGCTGGTCAAGCTCTGTTCGCTTGATCGCCTCGGCGAAGATTGTTTCGTCACGCGACATAGCCCCTCATTTCTTCGAGATGTGCGAGTACAGCCATGCCTTCGCGTACGCCCAGTGCCGACCGGCGGTCGCGACCGAGATTCCCATCGCGCTGGCGACTTCGTCCATGGACAGGCCGCCGAAATACCGGAGCTTCACAAGTTGCGCTTTCTCTGGATGCTTGGCGGCCAGGGCGCAGAGCGCTTCGTCGAGCGCGAGCAGATCCTGCGAAGCCTCTTCTTCAACCGACTCGACTTTGCTCAGACTGATGCGCTGCCGCCCGCCGCCGCGCTTGACGGTCAAGCGTTGGCGGGCGTTTTCGACGAGAATGCGCCGCATGGCTTCCGCCGCCGCGGAGAAGAAGTGCCAGCGGCCGTCCCATTTTTGCTCCTCGACGGTGGTCGCGTTCTGAACGAGTCGGAGATATGCCTCGTGGACGAGCGCCGTCGCCTCGAGCGTGTGCCCGGCGCGCTCGGTTCGCAGCTGTCGCGCCGCGAGTGCGCGCAGTTGCTCATAGACGAGCGGCAAAAGCTCGGCTGATGCGCGTTCGTTCCCCGCGCTGGCTTCATGCAGCAGGCGCGTGACAGCACTGGCGCACGTCGACGTTTCAGGCTTCTGGTTCACGGAGTGGGTGGCCCGTCTAAAATGCGAATTCTGCGTTGGATTTCGCTCAATATTTTGGCGAAACGGGCCCGGATGGCGTCGAAAACTTGCATTCACGACAGTTCTCGGGCACCGCGATGCATGCGTAGGTTGTGCCAGGACACCGATTTACCGACCGAACCGTGCGCTGAAGCACACCCTACATGAGATCATGCAAGGACTTACGGCAATCCGACGGCCTGCCGCAACGTTTCTCTACCGCCGGCGTTTCAATTATGGGGCAGACGTGCAGCAGTTGAAACTCAGTCTCAGCTCTCGTATATTATTCCTAGGCGGTCAGAATCCGTCGGGTGGAGTTGGTTCCCATGCAGAAGGCGTGCGATTTAAGCGGTTGTAATCACTGCGGTTCGCCGGAGACCTGCTCGCTGAACCGTCTGGGCATAGGTTGCCGCGGATGCGTCGTCGCGGTCGGGGGCGACTCCGAACTGCGCCGCCGGCTCCTCGAGATGGGCTTCTGCAACGGCGCGTCCGTCGAAGTCGTTCGCCGCGCTCCGCTCGGCGATCCGATCGAGTTCCGCCTCCGCGGCTATCTCCTTTCCCTCCGCGACGAGCAAGCGAAGTTTGTTCAGATCGCGATGGCGTAATTGCGGTTCGCGCGTTGCCGGTTGCTTGTTGACCCGCAACGAGCAACTCGCAGCGAGCAACATGCACTCCTGCTGTGACCAATCCGATACGCCTCAATCGCCAACCGGCACACTGACCGTCGCGCTCGCGGGGAATCCCAATAGCGGAAAGACGACGATCTTCAATGCGCTCACCGGCCTCCGTCAGAAGGTCGCGAATTACCCCGGCGTCACCGTCGAGAAGAAAACCGGCCGCTGCAAGCTCAACGCGACTTCGACCGACGGGGGCCGATGGATCGACATCGTCGATCTCCCCGGCACGTATTCTTTGATTAGTCGTTCGCCCGACGAACACGTCGCCATGGAAGTGTTGCGTGGACTCCGCCCCGACACGCCGGCGCCGGATGTGGTCGTCGTTGTGATCGACGCGAGCAACCTTCAGCGCAATCTGTATCTCGTCAGCCAGCTGATCGAGCTCGGGCGGCCCCTCGTCGTCGCGCTGAACATGATGGACGTCGCGGAGCGACGCGGGATTCACGTATCGGTCGATGCGCTCATCCGCGAGCTTGGTGTGCCAGTGATTCCGGTCGTAGGCCACAAACGCCACGGCATCAACGAACTCAAAGACGCGATCGCGAAAGCGAAGGTTGCGCCGCTGCCGGACTTCCCGCTTCCCGAAGCAATGAAGGAAGAGCTGATGATCGTCGGCGGGGGGCTCGCGATTCTGGATTCGGGACTCGGGGTTCGGGACTCGGGATCCGGGTCGAATCCCCCGAATCCCGAATCCCGGATCCCGAGTCCCGAGAAACTTGGAAAAACTACAACACCTCGCGCCTGGATCTGTCTCGACGATGGAACTCGACGCCTCGATCGCTACCAGGCGTTGGCCGAGCGACTCCTCATTGGTGACACCGCCGGCGATCTCGCGGAAATCGCCAAGCGCGAACCGGTCGTTTCTCTGCTTAGCTCCGCTTCCACACGCATGTCGCGCCTCGGAATCGATCCCATGCAGGCGGACATCGAAGCGCATTATCGCTGGATCGAAGGCGTTTCGTCCCGCACAACGAAATCCCTCGACGAACTCGCCGCCATGGGCGTGCGCCCGCCACGAAGCGAAGTGATTGATTACGAATCACCTAAGAAGCGCAGCGTTTCCGATCGCATCGACGCGGTGTTGATCCACAAGGTCTGGGGCCTGGCGATTTTCGCCCTGATCATGGCAACGCTGTTCGTCACCATTTTCTGGCTGGCGGCGCCGATCATGGACGGGATCAACACCGCCATCGGCTCCGCCGGCGCGTGGGTCGGCTCGCATCTGCCGGATGGACCGATCAAAGACCTCGTGACCGACGGCATCTTCAAAGGCGTCGGGGCGGTGATCGTGTTCGTCCCACAAATCGCGCTACTCTTCTTCTTCCTCGCCATCCTGGAAGACAGCGGATACCTGGCCCGCGCCGCATTCCTGATGGACCGCCTGCTCGCGAAAGTCGGACTGCACGGCAAGAGCTTCATTCCGCTGCTCAGCAGCTTTGCGTGCGCGATCCCCGGCATCATGGCGACGCGGACGATCGAAAACCGCAAAGACCGATTGGCGACGATCCTCGTCGCGCCGTTCATGAGCTGCAGCGCGCGGCTGCCGGTTTACACGCTGCTCATCGGCACGTTCTTCGCCGCGTACGGCGCGATCACGCAAGCCGGCATTATGCTCGCGTGCTACGCCCTCGGCATCATCGCCGCCGCGGGGATGGCGTGGATCTTCAAACGCTCGCTGATGAAGGGCGGACCGAGCTCGTTCATCCTCGAGCTGCCGACGTACAAGCTCCCGCAAGCGTCGCAGGTCGCGCGACACGTGTGGTCGAACACGCTCGCGTTTCTGACGAAGGCAGGAACGATCATCTTCTGCCTGAGCGTGATCCTGTGGGCGATGACCTACTATCCGCGGTTGCCGCAAGCAACGCAGCGACATATCAAAGCTCCATTTCAAGCGCAATTGCAGTTGCTTCAACCCAAAGTTACTAACGGCGTCCTTCCGCCGGATCACTTCATCTTCGATGAAGCGGAGAGAAAGAAGGTGATCGACGAGACGAAGAGCCTCGAGCAAGAAGCCGTCGCCTCCGAACAACTCCGCTACAGCATCGCGGGTCGCATGGGTCATGTTCTCGAGCCGGTGATCAAACCGCTGGGCTATGATTGGAAGATGGGCATCGGCCTCGTCGGCGCGTTCGCGGCGAGAGAGGTGTTTGTCAGTACGATGGCGATCACCTACGGCGCCGGCAGCGAAGACCAAACCCAGCCGCTGTCGCAGGCGATGCAGAACGATCGCTACGCGAACGGCAAGCCGGTGTGGAGTCCGCTGGTGGCGGTCAGTTTGCTTGTCTGGTTCGTCCTCGCGATGCAGTGCATGAGCACGCTCGCGATCGTCCGCCGAGAGACTGGCGGATGGAAATGGCCGATGTTTATGCTGGCGTACATGAACGTGCTGGCGTACGTCGTGGCGCTGGGCGTGTTTCAGATCGGCCGGATCTGGTTTGCATAACAGGTGGCGAGGGCATCTTGCCCTCGTTTCGGAATCGAGGGCGAGACGCCCTCGCCACAAAAGTTTCAATGCCGCTTCTCGTTCAAAACATCCTCGTCCTCTCGCTCGTCGCGGTTTGCGTTGGGCTGGTGATTTGGCAGGCTTCGCGGTCGCTCGTGGGCAAGCGGAGCAAGCTTGGGTCATGCTGCGCGAAGGGATGCGAACCGCCGAAGCCTGATGAAAAGAACGCGAAGGTTCAGTTCATGCCGGTGGAGATGCTGACGCTGAAAAAGCGGTAGGGCTCAGCAAAAGAAATGCCGCCCGTCGCTTGCGCTCGGGGCGGCCGTGAATGCGGATTTCACCCACAATCAAATCCGCGATCCAAATCCAAATGGAATTAAGCTGCCTGCACGACCGGCTTTGTCCGCCCCAATTCATTGCCGATGAATGCGGCGCCGACGGTGTATGAGCCGTCCTCGTTCTTCTCGCAATGCACGACGCGGAGCGGACTCGTCCAGCGAAGCGGCCCGACTTCCAGGCGGATATTTGCTTTCTCGTCGTGGTCGAACAGATCCGTCGTGCGGAACTGCACGCCGAGCAACGACAGGTTAGTCATCTGAACTGCTTTCGCAGGGCCGCGTATGGCGTCGTGGCGAATCATCGCGCGGGCGACGATCGTCTGCCGCGGCGATCTGCGGCGCTCGTGCACGGGATTCGGCACGGAAAGCGGCGCGTTCGCAAGGATCTGAAGCGCGGGGCTCACGTCCGGTTCTTCCGGTAGCGAAGGCGCGGGCGGCTGAACTTGTGAGATCGGCTCGGCCCCGGGTTCGATTTCGGGACGATTGAACGGAAATTCATTCGGAAACAGCGACATGCCCAATGCATCGGCCGAGCGCGCGTTAATCTGAACCGCGCGTAGCGACTTTTCCGTTTGCCGATAAACTGTGACGACCGATGCCGCTGACCCGCATTCAGCCCCGCCATACGCGTCCATTGCGCGTGGGGCTGTTTGGTATCGGACTTGACGCCTACTGGCCGCAATTTGCGGGGCTGAAAGAGCGGTTGGAGGGCTATCTCGCTCGGGTCGACGCGAAGCTCAAACGCCCTGGCGTGGAAGTCGTGAACCTCGGCCTGATCGACAGTCCACCGAAGGCGATGGACGCCGGCCACGCCTTCCGACAGCAAGACGTCGATCTGATCTTCCTTCACGTCACGACGTACGCGCTCTCGTCCACGGTGCTGCCCGTCGTTCAGCGCGCGAAAGTTCCCGTCGTCATCGTGAACCTGCAACCCGTCGCGGCGATCGATTACGCGAGCTTCAATAAGCTCGGTGATCGCACGCAGATGACCGGCGAATGGCTCGCACACTGCAACGCCTGCCCGGTTCCGGAGATCGCCAACGTCTTCAACCGCGCACGCATCCGTTTCCACCAGATCACTGGCATTCTCGACGATGACCCGGACTGCTGGAATGAAGTGGACGAATGGATCGACGCGGCAAAAGTCGCGAATGTGATGTCGCACAATCGTCTCGGCCTGATGGGGCACTACTACGGCGGAATGCTCGACATCTATACCGACATGACTCGCCAGTGCGCCTATTTCGGCGGCCATATCGAACTGCTCGAAGTCGATGAACTGGCGGCGCTTCGTGCGCGCGTGAGCGATGCGCAGATCGGCGATCGCGTGAAACTCTTTCGCGATGCGTTCGATGTGCAAGTGGATTGCTCGCAGGAAGAGCTCGCGCGGGCGGCGCGAACAAGTGTCGCGCTCGATCAGCTCGTCGAAGCGCACGATCTCGGCTCGATGGCGTACTACTACATGGGCACCGGGAATGACGCGAACGAGGACGCAATCAGCTCGATCATCCTCGGCAATTCGCTTCTCACCGC
>JAICIO010000131.1 GCA_025924315.1 Phycisphaerae bacterium | reverse complement strand
GAACCGGGAGACATGCTGCCCACGGTCACGATCATACCCTGTGAACCAAAAGAGTCAGTGAAAAACAAATGCCCCGACCGATATGGCCGGGGCATTGGTGAGTGACCCTGACGGGATTCGAACCCGTGTCGCGGCCTTGAAAGGGCCGTGTCCTAGGCCTCTAGACGACAGGGCCAACTTCTGTTGCAAACACAGCGGTCTGCCTAGGAGTGCGGAACAATATAGGCGCACAACGCGTTCGGGCAAGGGGCGGAGGGATTTCTTCCCGTTTGCTGGATCGCAGCCGACTGGGAAGTCACAATGACCAAATCCCAATGCCCAATCAATGACCATGCACCAAGCTCCAATTGGTCATTGGAACATTGGGATTTGATTGGTCATTGGAGCTTGGTCATTGGGGCTTACCGTGTCCGGTGAGTTTGATTTCATTGACTGGTTGCGAGCGCAACAGACGCCATCGGATCTCGTGCAGCTGGGCGCGGGCGACGATCTGGCGGTCTTGCGCTGGGCTTCGGAGGACCTGCTGATCGTCGGCGTGGACCAGGTGCTGGATGGCGTGCACTTTGATTCGACCGTTCACACACCAAGGCAGATCGGCCGAAAGGTGATGAACCGGAATCTGTCCGACTGCGCCGCGATGGCATGCCTGCCGGCGGCGGCGGTGGCGACGGTTGCGCTGCCGAAGGGGTCGTCGATCGAGTTCGCGAAGGAGTTGTATCTCGGCTTGCGCGATGCGGCCGATCCGTTTGATTGCGCGATCGTCGGCGGAGACACCGCGACGTGGACGGGACACCTTGTGCTCACCGTGACGATTCTCGGTCGTAGCGCCGGCGTGGCGCCGATCACGCGCGGCCGCGCGAAAGTTGGCGATGGGATTTACGTCACCGGCCCGCTCGGCGGAAGCATTCTTGGACGGCACATGACCTTCGAACCGCGCGTGCTGCTCGGCCGACAACTGGGCGAAAGCGGCCTTGTCACGTCGATGATCGACATCAGCGATGGTCTCTCGCGCGACCTTTCGCACATTTGCGAAGAGAGCCGCGTCGGGGCGATCCTTCAGGAATCGCAGGTCCCGATTCACGACGACGCGCGGAAACTCAGCGAGCGCGACGGGGTGCACCCACTGCTCCATGCGCTGAACGACGGCGAAGATCACGAGTTGCTCTTCACCGCCTCATCTGAGCCAAACCTCGATGCATCGTTGCTTCAGCCCATCCGCATCGGCACGATCACGGACGGAAACAAAATGTATCTCGATCGCGGTGGAAACCGCCTCATGCTCATCGAGCCCCGCGGGTGGGAGCATTCGCTGTGACTCGGATCTCCAACAGCGTGAAAGAGACCGAAGCCATCGCCGCGGAGATGGCGAAGTCGCTCAGGGGCGGCGAGTGCATCGCGCTCGATGGCGAACTCGGCGCGGGCAAGACGCAGTTCGTGCGTGGACTCGTCGCGGCTCTCGGCGGCGATCCGCATTCGGTCAGCTCGCCGACCTACGTGCTGCTGAACATTTACGATCGCGGGCGATTGAAGGTGTTTCACCTCGACGCCTATCGCGTCGGCGGCGCGGATGATTTTGAAGCGATCGGTTTCGCGGAGTTGCTCGAACAACGCGGTGTGGTGGTGGTGGAGTGGGCGGGGCGGGTGCACGACCTTCTACCGAAATCAGTCATTCGCGTGAAGATCGAAGCCGTCGGTGAGACCGAACGACAAATTGAAGTCTCGTAGGGTGCGCTTCAGCGCACCGGTTATTTCTTCGCGGCGCAGAACGAATAACCGGTGCGCTGAAGCGCACCCCACAATCACATCAATACAGGAAAACATCCCGCAGGGTCCGCTTGGGCGGACCAGTTTGATCCAATGCATTCGCATCAGGAGCAACCGGTCCGCGTAAGCGGGCCCTGCGGGTCGGCGTAACCCCCTACGCCTCTTCATCCAGCAATTGGCCAGTCGCGGGCTCGAGCGTTTCGGGAGCGCTGCTCTTGAACAGGCTCACCAGCGCTCCGAGCACCAGCAGCACAAACGACGCGGTCACCGCCAGCACGCCCCACTGCGTCGCGGTTTCGGGAATCAGCCGTGAGGACGTTTCCTTTGACTTGTCGACGACGAGGCTGAGGTTGCTCACGATCATCGACCACGTCGCGCCCAGCCCACCGAGCACGATGCAGATGCACGCGGCCCACGCGAAATAGGTGTGGCGATGGAACCAGTAGCCCTGCACGTAAATCAGCGTCGCGGTGGCGAAGACGATTCGCAGCGGCGTGAGCGAAAGCCCGGCGAAGCCGAACTCAAGTTGATATGGCGTGCCGAGCGACAGAACGATCGCGGCGATCGGTAGGAGAATTTGGGCGCGAAGGCGGAACGTCAGGCTCACGACGTGGCGATCGTAGGTGCCAAGTGCGATCGCCAATCCCAGCAGCAGCGGCGCGACGTTCGTGGGGAACCATCGCGCTTTGTAAACCCAGTTCGCGGTCGAGACGTGTGCGATCAGCGATGCCAGCGGCAGCGCGATGAGCGCGCCGATCACAAGCTTGTTCTTCAGCAGCGCTTTGGCGTAGGTCGAGAAATTTACCGGCCGCCAGTGCATCAGCCAGACGTAAACAACCGGAATGGCGGCGATCCCCCACCATGCGGCATACACCGCCAATTCCGGCAACTTTCCGTTGTCCCGATCCGAGATGAACTTGAACAACCCGGGCGTCGCGAAGAGCAACGTGATCTCGAAGAGCAGAAGAAAGAATGGCTCGCTGACAACAGGGATCTCGAGCGCCGTGAGGATCAGCGCGAGCTTGAAGATCGCCAGGCCGTAAACGATGAGGTTGACCAGCAATCCCACACCGAAATCCTTCGCGAAGACTTCGGAATTGAGGAAAGCGACGTCGACAATGAAAAACGCTTCGAGCAACAGGAGCTTGATCGCATCTCCGCGGACGTTGCGCCGGCGGATGAGAAATACCGCCAGCCCGACGAGCAGCAGCTCATACACATTCAGCGCCGCCATGAGCATCAGCAACCGCCCGCGGTCGATCGGGCTCCAGGAGAGGCTGTTGGTGAGCGCGAGGCATCCGCCGAGCATGCAGGCCGCGCTCAGCAGGTAGAACGGGTTATGTTGCAAAAACGATCGCAGCAAAAACGGACGATCCGTGAGGGTTCTGGTCGTCATATCCGGTCTCCAGAAAAGTGCGTGCGTGCCCCATCGCACCCGCGAGAGGCGCGCAATCGTCAAAACTCAATTGCAAACGGGGATCTAAGAAGCGTTAGCGACGCGAGCACCGCCTTTCCCTGCGTCGCGCTTCATCCGGATATGATGGAGTATGATGATGGCGTATAGGTGGATGACGCCGAGTTGCAGACGAGGACAACCCCCAGTTGGTTTCACTGCGAAGTCCAATTGGACGCCGCGTAGTCATCACTTATAAGCGGTAGGACTTTCCCAAACAGGACAGGAAATTTGTTTGTGAATCGGGGAACGAATCGTTGAACCACCAAGACACAAAGGCCACGAAGAGCACAACTGACGCTTCGTGCTCTTCGTGGCTTGGTGGTTCTTACTACAGATGCACGGGTTGAAAACCCGTGCTACAGAGAATTCTCAAGTTACGTCAGCGTCTCGATCGTGTTCACGATATCGAAGCTGTCGCGCGATGCGTCGTCGGTGCCGCTTCCGCCGATGAGGCTGTCGACCTTGCCGTCGCCTTTCGCGAAGAAGTGGTCGTTGCCGCTCTGGCCGTACATCGTGTCCATGTCGCTGTCGCCTTGGAGGCGGTCGTTGCTCGACCCGCCGTCAAGCCAGTCGTTACCGGTGCCTCCGAACAGGCGATCGACGCCGTCTTGGCCGAAGAGCGCGTCGTTTCCTCCGTTGCCGCGCAGCACGTCATTTCCCTGGGCGCCATAGATGCGATCTTTGTTGGCTCCGCCGCTGAGCGAGTCGTCGCCATTTCCGCCGACGATCGTGTCGTTGCCGTCGCCGCCGTAGACATAATCGCCGGTGATGCCGTCGCCGATCGTCACGCTGTCGTCGCCGGCGCCCGAGAGCACGATCACGGTTGTGACGGTGTTCGTCGAGTAATTCGTCTTCACCCCGTTCATTTCGACGGTGATCACGCCAGGCGCTTTGCTCACGATGATCTTGTCGGCGTTGTCCGTTCCGAGGACCGGAAGCGCCCCGCTGCTATTGACGACCTGGATCGCCGCGAGATCGCCGATGATGTAGTTGTTGCTCTCGTTCGATTCCGCGACCTTATTCGAACTGTCGATCTTAATCGCGACGTAATACGCGGTGCCCGGGACGATGTTGGGCAACGGCGCCTGCGCGCTGAACGTGGCCGAAACGTGTCCGGGGATATCGGTCGTCACCGGGATGTTCACGACCGAGAGGTCATCGGCGTTCCCATAGGTGCGATCGGTCGACAGATGCACGGCGATGTTGAACGACGACGTGACGGTTGAAGTGCCCGCGTTTTGCAGCGTGAATGAACCGTTGACGATGTCGCCGGGCTTGTAAGCTCCGGCCTTAAAGTTCAGGCTTCCGGTCAGATCCGCGGACATCAGGCGGCGGTCTTCCAGAGATTCAATCAGATCGGACGAGCGCAAAGCATTTCCCACGATCCCTCCAGTTGGCGAGTAAACATTTGCCGAATAAAGAACCCATTTTCGGACGTGCGGTCGGGAGTTTACCGATGCGGTTGCGGGATACAAGCGCATAGCTTGCGCGCGACAAAGGATGAGCGCATTCGATCGATGAAGTGGGCAAAGCGTGACGATGATGTTGACGAACGTGCGCAAGATGTGACACATCACACACAAGCCGCCGATTGCGCCTGTTTATCGGACGCTCGCATCGGCCGGTAAAACCGCCTCTCGGCGCGTTTTTGTTTTTCGTTCCACCGCTTGTATTATTCGCGGATGAGTCGTTCCGCAGCAGGAGATGTCGTGAGCCTTCAAGCAAAAGTAGAGAACAATACCGCCGTCGTCGGGGTGATTGGCCTGGGTTACGTCGGACTGCCGCTGATGGCCGCGTTTCACCGCGCCGGGTTCCCGGTGATCGGCTTTGACGTCGATCAACGCAAGATCGATGCGTTGCACAAGGGGGAAAACTACCTCAAACATCTCGGCAAGACCCTCGTCAGCGACATGAAAAAAGGCGGCGCGAAGTTCGACGCCACCACCGACGCCGGCCGATTGGGCGAATGCGATGTCGTCATTTCGTGCGTCCCCACCCCACTCGGCACGCACCGCGAACCCGATTTGAGCTTCGTCGAGAACAGCGCCAAAGACATCGCCAAGACCTTGCGAAAGGGACAGCTCATCGTTCTGGAAAGCTCGACTTATCCGCGCACCACGCGCGAAATCATGCTGCCGCTCTTCGAAGCCAAAGGCCTGAAGCTGGGCGAGGACTTCTTCCTCGCTTACTCACCCGAGCGCGAAGATCCGGGTCGCAAGGATTTCAATACGCAATCCATTCCCAAGCTCGTCGGCGGAATCGATCCAATCAGCGGCGAGATCGCGACGGCGCTGTACCGCAAAGCAATCAAGCAGGTGATCCCCGTTTCGACCGCGGAAGTTGCCGAAGCCGCCAAGCTTCTCGAGAACATCTACCGCGCCGTGAACATCGCCCTCGTGAACGAAATGAAAATGGTGCTCGACGCGATGGGCATCGACGTGTGGGAAGTCGTCCGCGCCGCCTCGACCAAGCCGTTCGGCTTCCAGGCCTTCTACCCCGGCCCGGGCCTTGGCGGACACTGCATCCCGATCGATCCGTTCTATCTCACGTGGAAGGCGCGCGAAGTGAACCTGCCGACGCGGTTCATCGAGCTCGCCGGCGAAGTCAATCACCAGATGCCCGAATGGGTCGTGCAGAAGACGGTTCTCGCGCTGAACGATCACGCGAAGGCGGTCAAGGGAAGCAAAATTCTTCTCCTCGGCCTCGCCTACAAGCCGGATGTGGACGACGTTCGCGAATCTCCGAGCTTTGAGCTGATCGAGAAGCTCGAGCATCTCGGCGCCGAAGTCGACTACAACGACCCGCACGTGCCGCAGACGCATCGGATGCGTCAACACGATCTTCAGATGAAGAGCGTGGAATTGTCGCCGGAGAACTTGAAGAAGTACGATTGCGTGCTGATCGCAACTCACCACCAGGCCTACGACTGGCAGATGGTGGCGGATAATGCGAAGCTAATCGTCGATACGCGCAACGCGATGAACGGCGTGAAGGGCAAACGCGATCACATCGTGAAGGCGTAACTGGACTGGTCATCGAATGAAGAAGCGGGCGACGCGAGCGGCGTCGCCCGTTTCCCTTTCTTTGGTAGCATGCGGGTCGATGCATCCGCATTTCCGTGAAGCCATCGAGTCAGTGCCCGCGGGCGCATGGGGCGTCGGCGTGAGCGGCGGCGCGGATAGTGTGGCGCTGCTTTCGTTGCTGCGCTCGCGTGCAGATCTGAAACTTCATGTGCTGCATCTCGATCATGAGACCCGCGGCGAGGACAGCACCGCCGACGCGGCATTTGTGATGGAATTAATGGATCGATGGAGGGTTGACGGTTCGATCGCACGACGCAGTTTGATCGAAAAGGGGATGACCGATCTACCGGCGAATCGATCTGCGAGGTTTCGAGCGGCACGGTTGGAGTTTTTTCACCGCGAAGTTCGAGCGCGGGGGCTGTCGGGAGTTCTTCTGGCGCATCATGCCGACGATCACGCGGAAACCATTTTTCATCGCCTCTCGCGAGGATCCGGCGTGATGGGGCTGGCCGGAATGTCGCCGCGGACGACGATCGGCGGACTCACAATCCTTCGTCCGCTGCTGGGTGTTCGTCGCGCGGCGCTGCGCGCTTATCTGCAATCGATCGATCAGCCGTGGCGGGAAGATTCGAGCAATACGTCAAATCGTTATCTGCGCAATCGCATTCGGCGCGTACTCGATGCCAATGAGTCGCTGCATTTGCCACTAATCGAATTGGCGAGTACATGTCGCGCGCTTCGATCATGGGCGCGCGCGAGCGCCCCTAAACTTGAAGAGACGTTTCAGGTTCAGGTGCTGCAAATCCTGCCTGAAATCCTCGCCAGTGAATCGGCTCGACTCTGGCTCGCGGCGTGCGGCGTTCCGAAAGGTGAAATCACACCCGACGTGATCGCGCGGTTATTGGAAATGGCGAACGATGCCGCATCGCCTCCGCGCCAGCACTTCCCCGGTCGGCTGCTGGTCTGGCGACGACGCGGCATGATCGGGGTTTAGGGCAAAGTCTTGGCCCGATACGTATCCTCGAAATGCAGGAGATCCGTGTCGCTCACGAGCATGTCGTTGAATCCCCAGGCAAAGCTGACGAATCCGGGGAAGCCGATGTTGTGGGCAGCGGTTGAGCGCGCGTTGATCGCATTGTCCCAGCCCGCGTACGAGCATCCGCCGCGGCCCCAGTTCGTGCCGCTCGTTGTTTGCGCGAAATCTTCAACCAGGAAGCATTTGCTCGAGGGCACACCGACAGCCGTGAAGTGGTTCAGGTAGTCCTGGTATTGGCTCTGGCACCACGAGACGGAATTTGCGTGCGAGTTAATCAGTGCGCCGGAAAGGTATCCTTCGATCCCGACATTGGCGACGGCGCCGAGCGCGGTCCAGTCGGCGGCGTTGTTTGCGGGGACGGTGAACGGCGCACAAACGATGACCGCGTGCCCGTAGGTGTTGTGCAACCGCGAGCAGACGCCGACCACCCACGTCCGATACGCCTGATTGCCGGGCCAATTGCCGGCGGAAATCTCGTTCAAAATGATCCATTGCGGCACCCCGCCGGGAAACTGAGCCTTTGCCCAGTTCTGAATCTCGTCCGCCTTCTGCGTTGCAGTTTCGGTGCTGAAGTTGTCGTTCAGCGTGTTGTAATAAACCGCGAGGAAGTTGCCGTTGCCATTGACCTCAGTCTTGTGCGCGTCGCTTCCCATCGCGAGGAACTTGCCATTGGTCGTGACATTGTTGAGATGATCGAACTGGGATTGGCACAGGTGATAAGCGGTTGTCCCCGGACATTGGAATGTTACGACTTCGAACCGGCGATCCGCGAGCGCCCACGCGCTGCTGCCGAAGGCCAACATGATGAGTAGCACAACAAATGCGCGCAAATGCGCCCGCACTCTCGCAAAGAACGTATTCATATCCACCACCGCCCGAAGAAGATGTGAGGACCGGTCCTCGTTTTGACATGCACTCGCGACGCGCGAGCAGGAGAACCGACGATGAAGTGATCGTGCTTAGCGCGCGCGTTAATTGCAACAAAAATGTTTGCGCTGGATCACAAGAGCAAGTTCATGCTTGCATGAGCGAATCGATCCGCCGCGCGCTCGAAGATTTCGGCGCGGTCGCATCGAGTGCGGATTTGAGGAGGAAGAACTCATCCGAGTCGATCAGGCGATAGGCGAGCAAGTGCCGCTGCGGGATAAACCAGATCTGCCGCTGGGGATTGGCGAGGACGAAGTAACATTCGCTCGTCTCAGACGGGTTGTACATGCCCAGCACTTTGTAGACGTAGCGTGGGTCAAAATGGCCGTCGTAGATCGGGTGCGGATGGGGCTGATGAGGGCCTTCAAAGGGGTGAATTTCGACGTAGAGACGGCTATTGATCTCCATGGATTAGATGAAGCAAACGGCGTGCGAGAAGAGAGTATCAGGCGTCGACGTCGCTTGCGGTTTCGCAGATAAAGACGCCTTCTGATCTGCGAAACCGCAAGCGGCTGCGCGAGGCTACTCGACTTTGCCGAGATCATCGATCGCCGGTCCCATCACGACTTTTCCGTAGGGATCGAACCGGCTGCCGTGGCACGGGCAATCCCACGATTTTTCGATTGTGTTCCACTGCACGACGCACGCGAGGTGCGTGCAGGTGGCGGAGCATTTGTGGACGGCGCCGGACTTGTCGCGATACACCGCGACTTTGCTCATCCCCTGCCGCATCAGTGCGCCTTCGCCGAGCGCGATCTCGTTCGGTGATCTTACCTCGCCGCCGCTGATCCAGTCTTTGTACTGGGCAATCGCGTTGGCGTTCTCCTCCACGAAATCGCGATCGAGCGTCTTGCGCGTGGGGTCGTAGAACTTCGCCCATGGATTGCTGCGGCCCATGATGAGGTCGCTCAGGATGATCGCGGAAAGCGAGCCGTGCGTGAGGCCCATTCCGCTGTCGCCGGTGACGACGTAGACATTTTCGCCGCTGGTCGGCGCTCGGCCAATGTACGCCATGTAATCTTCTGGCTCCTGCACCTGACCGGACCAGGTCCGCACCACGTCGCGCACGGCGGGGAACTTTTCTTTCGCCCAGTCGCGCAATTTATCGAATGGATTTCCCTTTGGGCCCTGCCCGACCTTGTGGTCCTCGCCACCGACGAGGAGGAGATCGTCCCCGCCATTGCGATCGGTCGCTTCGAGCCGAACGTAGTGATACGGCTCGCCGTCGTCCCAGTAGAGTGCATCGGCAATTGCGCCGCGCGGAACGCTCATCGCCACGATATAGGTGCGATATGAGGCTTGCTTCAGGTAGATCCCCATCCAGTCATTGATCGGCGCGGGTGTGTTGGTCGCGACGATGATGTGGTCGGCACGGACGACGTTCTTTCCTCCGTCGATCTGCGCTTCGGCCGGCTTGTTGTTCTTCGGATCGGCGCCCGCAACGTTCTGCACGCGGCAGCCGGTGTAGATCTTTCCGCCACGCTTTTCGAACGCCTTCGCTAAGCCATACAAGTATTTGAGCGGATGAAATCGCGCCTGGTTCGGGAAGATCAGGCATGGTCCGTCGTAAGCAAAGCCCTGCGCGCGGGCGGCGTCGATCGTTACGCCTTGAAATCCTGCACGGCGCGACGCGTCCAACTCGCGATTGAGCAGATCCGGCGGGTCAGTCGGCACGGGAAACAGATAAGCAACGAGCCGCTGAAAATCGCACGCGATGCGCTCTTCGCGGCAGATGCGCTCGATCAAATCAATCCCCGCCGCATTGCCCTCATAGGCAGCCTTCGAATAGTCCAACCCCAATACGCGCTCGAGTTCTTCGAATCGATCATCGATCGCCGATGCGAGGTGCGCGCTCGTCCGCTCGGTCTGTCCCGCCCCGATCGGCCCATCGTCCAGGACGATGACCGACTTCCCTTCGCGCGCGAGCATGTACGCGCAGGACAGCCCGGCAATGCCCGCGCCCACGACACACACATCCGCTCGCGCATCCTTCGGCGGAGCGGAGGACTTCGGTTGTTCGACGAGATCTTTCCAGGTGGAGATAGTTGCGCCATCGGGACTCTTCATATCCGATAGCTAACTGCGCGCAACGACTTGAGTCAGCGCCGAAAGTGGTTTGGGAAGGCGTAGGGTTTTACGAACGGCCAAGTCGTCGGTTGGCGGTGGCGAGGCGCTCGGTGAGGTCTTTGGGCCAGACATCCTTCGGCAGCTTCTGGATCGCCTCGTATTTCTGGATCGCCAGCGGGAGATCCTGCTTGGCCTCAGCGTCGAGCGCTTCGTTCCAGAGCACGCGGTATTTCGCGTACGCATCGTCGTACGACATCTGTGGCTCCGGCTGCGGTTGCTCCTGCGGCTTGGGTTTTTCAACGGCAACAGGCGGCGGAGTGTCGACCGGCGCCGGCACCTTCGTCACCTGCGGCGGCACGACTTCCACCTTCTCCTTCACGACGGGCTTGGGAACGGTCACTTCGGGCGCTTTGGCGATGGGCTCTTCAGCCGGCGAAGTGGGCGTCGGCGTGGCGGGTGCCTGGGTCTGTGGTGGCGTTGCCGCCGGGGTCGACTTCGTCTTCGACTGAATCGTCGCCTTTACGCTCGCATAGGTGTTTTGCACCCAGGCCAGCGCGGGATCGCGATATTCGGGCTTGAGATAGAAGAACGTCACACCACCGATGGCCGCGAGGAAAATCAGCAGTACAAAAGTGCGGAGAACCGGATGGCTCTTTCCGGGTGGCTTCTGCGGCGCGGGCTTCGGCTTGGTGAGCGGCGGTGCTTGCGGCGCCGGCTGGAAATCGAGCTGAAACGCCGCGGCCAATTCCTTCGCCGAAAGGATACTCGCATCCGGCTTGCTGAAGGTGCGCTCGGGCGGTTTCGGAATGACAAAATCTGTGGGCAAATTCGCCGCCGACGGCGCGTTCGTGCTCGCGGGCACAACGTATCGCTCCAGATCCGCCGCGAGCGTTTCGAGATCCATATTTGCCCGGATCTCGCGCTGGATCGGCGCTTCGGGCATCGGCTCAGGAACAGGTTGCGGAGTCGGCGGTTGATACTGCACCGGCGCCGGCTCGCGCGCTGGCGAAAGGTTACGCTCAGGCATGCCGGCTTCGCGACCCTCTCGCTTCACACTCGGATCGCGCGACTCGAGCAGCGAATCCGGATTGATCGGCGGCTCCTGAAGCTTGTTGCAGTGCGGGCATTGATTGGCGTTCTTCTCGATATCTCCGCCGCAGTGGTAGCAGAGTCCGAACTCGCGGCTGAGGCCTTTCACATGGCCGGCCGCGCGCCAGAGCTGATGCGTCGTCGGCCCACGCACGATCGATCGCGGAACGACCACGCCTTTGCGAACGAGCTCGATCAGCGTGTTCCACTTCATGCCTGGCGCGGCGGGATTTCGCGCCTGGAGGACGAACCACGGCCCGATGCGCGACTTCGTCGCCGTGCGCGTCGTCTGCGTGTCTTCCATCAGACACCGCGGACAGGGATTGCCGTCGTTGTCGTTGATCGCGCCGCAGAAGGGACAGACCTTCTTCGTGGCCGCAACTTGGCCGGCTTGCGAATCCTGAGAGCTGTCGCGAGTTTCATCACTCGCGGCTTCGGTTGCGCGCGTCATAAAGTCTTCCGCATCATCCTCGAAAGGATTAGTCATGCCGGCACCAACCGCTCCGGTGGGAGCAAATCCATCAAACGACACATGGAGTTGGCAGTCGCCCGGCCCAGGGTTCTGTCACCGCAGTCAAAGCTACCGAACCCGGGCGGGAACGTCTACCCTTGTGGCCGAGCCTGTATTCTACCCCTCAAATTAGGGTTGGTTCGACAGAATCGGGTAAAGACTCATCGCTGTGTAAGTCATCACACGCAAGAACTTGCGCAGGATGACGGCACCGTAACAGACAGCGCGCGCTTGCTGAGGTGGGTAAGAAAGTATGGTTTTAACGAACCGCGTTAATCTGATCAAAAGAGTCACGCGTTGTCGCGCCACTTCAAATCAAGAACCTCTTTATCCTTAGGATGGTTCGGTGTGATGGCGTGCAGCTGCAGCTTCATCCCGTTCTCCGACGTCTGAGCATCCACCCACCCTGCCGGTTGACCGGCTTGAAAGACATACGCGCTCGTCGGCAGGTTCACCAAGTGCAAACCTTCCAATTCGTAGCGCGCCCACTGATGCGTGTGCCCAAACAGAACCGCCTTCACCTGCTTCCGCGGTTGCACGACTTTGAGAAACGCGGGTGCGTCAACCAAGCCTTTGATTTTGCCGTCCGCCGGATGCGGGTCGGGCTGATGGTGGAACATGACCACCGTCGGCCGATCGGCATGTGTATCGAGTGACTTCGCCAGCCATGCGAGCTGCGCCGCCCCGAGCTCGCCGGGCGTTTCCTTTGTCTTCCGCAGTGAGTCGAGCATGTACCAGTCGAGATGCGGCAGCCGAACAATCGACACGGTGTGATCGGTAATCTCCTTCACCCGCGCGTCGTCCGTTGGAATCGCTTTGGCGAACTCGACGCGCTCGTCATGATTTCCAAGCGTCGCATGAACCGGAATCCCCGCCGCTCGAACTTGGGTCAAACCATCGACGAACGTCACGTACGCCTCGGTCGTCCCATGATCGAGCGCGCAGTCGCCGTTCACGAGCAGCGCGGCCGGTTTAGGTGACAGCGCAAGGATCTCGCGCGTCGCCTGCTGATATTGATCCCACACGCGGATTCCGGTCTTGTGTACGTAATCGCGATTGGGCGCGATGTGCGTGTCGGAAAGAAGCGCGATTCGACTTGGATCGACGGACTTTGTCTCATCGGAAAACGCGAAGCGTGATCCCAGAGCAATCGCGCCCGCACCGGCAACTGCTGTTTGAAGAAACCGACGACGCGAAATCGGGGGCAACGAGATCGGCATAATGAATCCTTGATCTACTTTACCTTCTTGATCACGAAATGGTTTTTCACCGGCTGGACGGTTTTCCGCTGCAAATCTTGGATCGATGCGTTGATTCTGTTGCGCTCTGCATCGATCTCATTTTCCAGCGGTAAACCTTTGGTTATTTCGCGCTCGCGATAGGTCATCATCAATTGATACCGCGACTCGGTCAGGTGGTTGACCTGCCACGCCTGCGCCTCCCAAGGCCCACCCGGTTGCCATCCATCCGCGGTGGCGGATGAAATGTTGATTCCATCCGACAACTGCCTGGCATCAAATGTGCCCAGTCCTCTCCCACCCGCTTCGATGGCGTATTTTCCAGGCTCAAGATTTTTCACCGTCAGCATCAAGCGATTCAATTGATCCGGAATCGGAATGAATCGGAACTTAAACGCGCCAAACAAGCCAAAGTTGAGCGGCGCCCCTTCGTCGAGGCGATCGAACTCGATCGCCGCGTCGCGCGACTTTTTCACATCCGTCACGCTGCATTCTGCGGAAGTGACTACCTTCGCATTGGCGGCATCGATGGTCGCAGACGACACATCGCGCGGCGCTCCAAGCCCTTTCAGTATCGCGAACCCCATTGCGATCTCGCCGAGCTCATTGAGATGAATCCCATCCCCCGCGTGCAGCGTCTCTTTCTTCTTCTCCTCGGTCTCATGCGCGTTCGCGTCCCTGATTCGCCGCTGAACTTCGCGCATCGAGCCGAGAATATCGATCGCCCCCTCTCCCTCCGATTTCGCGATCTCCATTCCTTCGCGCGTCATCTTTGTCAGAAAATCATCCGCACTCTTATCCGGATCCGCGGCGGTCGCCGCGGGCGAGCAGATGAACACGCGCACGTGATGTTCCTTGCAGGCCTTCACAATCCCGCGAACGCCATCGAGATATTTCTGCCGATGCTCGTCATCGGCCTTTCCACCCCAGCCAATGTCGTTGATGCCGTACGCGACCGTCACGAGCGTCGCGCCTTGATCGAACACATGGCGCTGCAAACGCTCCAGGCCCCCTTGTGCGGTGTCCCCACCATGACCGGCATTCACGAAGTGCACCTTGCGATTGGGATACCGCAGGAGCGTGTAATTCTCGATCACCTTTCCGTACGTTCCCTCGGCCGTGATGCTGTCGCCGAGGAAAACAACCGTGTCACCATCATGAATCGCAAAGTCGTCGGCGTGAATTGCGGAACAGAATAGAAGGAAACCGCAGATGAACACAGATGAACGCAGATGGTTCATTGCCACGTAGCACGGGCTACCAGCCCGTGCCCTTTTTGAGGGCGGAAGCACGGGAAAGTTGCCCGTGCTGCGGTCAGACAAGCACATCCTTCGCCGCGGCTTTAATCTTCTTAATGAGCGAGTGGACTTCCTTCTCGCTCCGCTCCGGCCGCGTGCCAATCATCACCGTGCGGTTGAGAATCTCCAGCGACTTCTTCCACACCGCTGGCGTGTAGTTCTTGCGGCACTTCCGATTCGCCGGCAGCTTGAACGGATCGATCGCGGGATGCGTCGCGGCGTGTCGGGCGAGGATCGGATCCCACTCGTTCGACGTGTGCCGCCCCGTCTTCCCCGCGATGCCTCCGCCGATCGCTTTCGCGAAATCCTGCGCCTGCTCCGGCGTTGGTAGGAGATACATCAGCGACGTCCCGCACTCCCAGTCGAGACTGTTGGCTTTGTTGGCGATCAAGCCGGTGCCCTTGGTTGTCTCACGCAGAATGCGTTTCTTCTGCGATCGCATGTTGCGAATCAGTCCGCCGATGCGATCGAGCTGGGCGTTCATCATCGCGCCTTCGAGCTCACTGGCGCGCGAGCCACTCGCGACGAACGGCACAACATCGCCGTTGCGACCGGTCCAATAGAATCCGCAGCAGTCGACGTGGCATTTCGCGCCTTGCGCCATCGTCTCGTCGTTCGTCACAACCGCCCCGCCTTCGCCGCAGGTCATGTTCTTGAAGTAATTGAAGCTGAATGCGCCCGCATGGCCGATCGATCCGAGCATTCGCCCTTCATACGCCCCGCCAACGCCCTGGCAGGCGTCTTCCAGCACGAGCAACTTTTTCTTCCGCGCGAGCCGCATCAGGCGGTCCATATCGCACGCCACGCCCCACATATGAACGGGAATCATCGCGCGCGTCCGCGGGCCGACGAGATCCGCCGCGGCATCTGGGTCCATTGTAATCGACTGGTCGATATCAACGATCACCGGAATCGCCCCGCACGCCAGCACCGCCACCGCGGTCGCCATGTACGTATG
>JAICIO010000130.1 GCA_025924315.1 Phycisphaerae bacterium | reverse complement strand
CTCGGGATTGGGGTGCTGGGTGAGCGTCGTTCCCCGAACCCCAAGTCCCGGATCCCGAATCCCGATTCGCTGTCTGGACGCGATGACGCGTTGCCCATAAAAACGTTGGTTTCGCAAAACGCAGTTTGAGGACTTGTAATGATTGACATTAAGGATCTTCGCGAGAATCCGGAGAAGTATCGCAAGGGCGCTGAGCTGAAGGGGCTCGATGTCGAGATTGCCCGCATCATCGATCTCGACGAGCAACGTGTCCGCGCGCAACAGGAGTTTGAATCGCTGCGCTCGGAGCAAAATAAACAATCGAAAGAGATCGCGAAGATCAAGGAGCCCGCGGCGAAGAAGGAAGCCATCGCGAAGATGGGCGAGCTCGCGGGGAACGTGAAGGCGGCGGAGGAGCGGTTAAAGATCGCGGACGCGGCGATGCAACCGCTCCTGCTCCAGATTCCGCAACCGCCGGACGACGACGTGCCGCTCGGCAAGGATGCGAGCGAGAACGTGGTGCTTTATCGCTGGGGCGAGCCGCGGCGGTTTGAATTCAAGCCGAAGAGTCACATCGAGCTGGGCGAGTCGCTCGATCTAATGGATTTCAAGGCCGGCGCGAATCTCGCGGGCGCGCGGTCGTACTTCCTCAAGGGGATGGGCGCCGAGTTGCACCAGGCCGTCCTTCGTCTGGCGTTTGACATGATGACGAAAGAGAAGGGCTTCACCGCACTCAGCGTCCCGGTCCTCGTGCGCGAAATCGCGATGCAGGGCACAGGCTTTTTCCCCGCGGGGCGCGAGCAGACGTATTACGTGCAGGCGGACGAGTTGTATCTCACCGGCACGGCGGAGGTCGGTCTCACGGCATATCACATGAACGAAACGCTTGAAGAGTCCGAGCTGCCAAAGAAGTACGTCGCCGTAAGCACCTGCTTCCGCCGCGAAGCCGGCACGTACGGCAAAGACACCGCCGGTCTGTATCGCGTGCATCAGTTCGACAAGTGCGAGCAGGTCGTCATCTGCAGGAACGACGTCGAAGAGAGCAAGAAGTGGCACCGCGAGATGCTTGGCTTCAGCGAAGAACTCCTTCAGCGGCTGAAGCTTCCCTATCGCGTGATCCAGTGCTGCACAGGCGACATCGGTGTGAAGAATGCGAGCATGATGGACATCGAAACGTGGATGCCCAGCCGCCAGCACAAGGCCGATCCCGACAGCGGATATGGCGAAACGCACAGCGCGTCACGTCTCTACGAATTCCAGGCGCGACGGCTCAACCTGCGTTACAAAGGCACCGACGCGAAGATTCGCTACTGTCACACGCTGAACAACACGGTCGTGGCTTCGCCGCGCATTCTCATCCCGATCCTGGAGAATTATCAAAACGCAGATGGGAGCGTGACGATCCCAGATGCCTTGCGGCCGTACGTGGGAAATCAGGAGAAGATCGCGGTCAAGTGATTCTTCTCAAGCTCTCGTTTAGCCCCCGCGGCCACGCGGGGTTTTCGGATGCCAGAGAGGATGTCTGGTTAAAAACCACCAAGGTTGTCGTCGCAGTCCGATCTTGGTCGGGTTATTCCAGACGTACTCGATAGCGCCGACCAAGGCATCATCATTGTCGAGATATCGGAACCAACCGTTCTCAACCCACGGGCTCGGGACAGGTCCTCGCGCGGAACGATAATCCGCCAGCGGATGGAGGCCTTCACGGTTCAGTTCACGAGTCGCGGCGCGTTTCAGATGCCCGACTATTTCTTCAATGGATAATGGGTGTCGCCGCGGAACGATGTGCACGTGATCACGCATGATGGCACACGCATAGACTTGAAGTTCCAGCGTGGATGCAATGTCCGCGAAACCTCTTGCGATGGTCCGAGCTTGCAAGCCACTGAATCGAACTGCGGGATATTTGAGCGCTGCCCGCGCAGTGGTTCTTTTTTCTCGATCAAACTGCCGAGTAGCGAGCGATCGCCTTTCGTTAGTTTTTGTAGCAGGCCCGAATCCTTTCAGATGCGGCGCCCATACCTCGGTCGACCAAGATCCGCGCTCCTCATTGGGAAGCCAGAATCCGTACGCGGAGAAGATGGCGTGGTACGCGATGATCAAGGGCGTTAAGAGAGAACCCCGCGTGGCCGCGGGGGCTAAACGATCGCGTGAATAGGTCCTAGTACTTGATTACCTTCAGCGCGCCCTCATCGCTCACCAGCGCGCTCAGGTCGGGATCTTGTAGCACCTCTTCAAGCTTCATCGGCTTGTCGTCCACCAATACGTCCTGCTTGATCAGTCGGATGCCGTGGCTGTAGTCGACGTAGGTGTTGTTGTGGATATTGGTTAGCGGTTGGATGGGTTGATTGGCGGCCTTGTGCCAGCCGTAGATGATCACGCGGCCGGGGCGCTCTAGCAGGCGGTTGCTGATGACCACGTCTTTCTTGATGCCGGCGGTCAGCTCGCCGGTTTTATCTTTTGGGCGGGACTTTTCGATTAAATCATTATGCTGAAGGAACGTCGCGGCGGACTCGCGCGCTTCGGTGAGCGGTTGCGGGGCGAGCTTCACCACGGCGCGAGCGTAGATGTCGTTCACCATCTTTTTCGTGGGGAGCGAGCAGCGCAGCGCGTCGGCGATTTTTTGTGCGGACATCGGCGTGAGCGGAATGCGGACGAAATCATCGTCGCTTCCAACCGCGAGGTAATCGGGGGCGGCGACGTAAACGATTTTGTGGCCGTTGGCTTCCGCTGGGATCGTTGCCCCGTGGCGCAGGAAATCCGGCACGTTGCCGGCGAGGACTTCTTTGACGAGCGCGTCTTCGCGCGCGGTGGCGACGAGCGAACCGACGCGCTTCATCACGTCGTGCCCGCCCATCGCGCCCGCGGGGCGCGGCGGGAAGGCGATCGTCACATCAAATGGCGCCGGTGATTCCTCGGACGTGGGCGCTCGGGTCGCGAGCGTTGTGGGCCCGCTCGTCGTGCTCTTGGGCGCCGGCGAAATCCACTTTGTATATGAAACCGGTCCCGCAAACGTGCCCCAGGTTTTCTCCGCCGGCGTCCCGCGGGCCATCGCGTGCAGAAATCCGCTCATCTCGCCGACGAGAACCGTGTGAAGGATCTTGTTCTCGGAATTGCGGTGGATCATGAACTCCGCCTGATCGTTGCAGGCGCGATAGATCTCGACGACGTTCTTGTTGTCGAAGGTCTTGAGAGAATCCGGCCCCTCTTTTGCGAAGCGATCCATCATGCGATGCGTGGCGCGGTACGTTCCGCCGGTCGGGCCGACGACGGGCTTGCCATTCAGCGTGATGTTTCGATCGTCATAGCAGATCACCTCGAGACGGTGCGATTTGTCCGCCCTCAGCCACGCGATGAGCTTATCGCCCTGATGATCGGTGTCGTCGTCGTAGCTGTAATTGGCGTCGAGATACGCGATGCGGTCGATCTTGGGATCGATGGTCTTGTCGCCGTTGATGTAGCCCGTGATGAAGCTTCCGCCACCGCTGTGCGCCGCGAGGGCGACGTGACAGCCGGGGTATTTCTTCGCCAGATCGTCGAGGATCTTGCGAATCTCGGTGACGCCGGGGTGCGCCTTTCGCCATGCGGGCCAGGATTTGCCTTCCGCTTCAAGATACGCGACGACGATGTTCTGCTGGGGCATTACCTCGCGAAGCCGTCGCATCTGCGCGCCGATGTGCTGAATGTAGTAATGCCAATCAACGCCCGGGGCTTCCGCGGATCCGACGGTTTGCTCAATCGTGTTGCCGTTGGGAAGGGCATAGAGAATCAGTTCCGTCGGATGCTTCGGATCCATCGGTTGCGGCGCGTTGGTGACGATGCGCACGCCCGTCGGCAGCTTCTGCTCCGTTACGGTTTCTGAAAAGGGGTTGGTCGTGGGTGCCGCGGCGAATGAATAAACGGTTAACAGCAGCAGGCCGAGCGGAAGAAATCTGCGCATGCCAGCATTATGCCTGCGCCGGCTGCGGTTCCTCAACAGCTTGCGCGCTTTGCAGGCTTCCGAACCGGCGGACCTCCGGCCATTTCACCGCGACGAGCGCCGTAACAATGATTGCGCCGATTCCCCCAGCGACCACCGAAAAGACGGGGCCGAATGCCTGGCCGACGTAGCCGGATTCCATTCCGCCGAGCTCGTTACTCGCGCCGATGAAGACCTGGTTTACCGCGGAGACCCGGCCGCGCATGGAGTCGGGTGTAAGCAACTGCACCAGCGTGTGGCGAACGACGACGCTGATGTTGTCGCACGCGCCTGTGAAAAAGAGCATCAGCAGGCTGAGCCAGAATGATGTCGAGAGACCGAAGACGATGGTCGCCGCGCCGAAGCCCGTCACTGCGAGGAGGAGCGCTCGCCCCGCGCGTTTCATCGGCGGCAGGTGCGCGATCAGCATCGCCATGGTGATGGCGCCGCACGACGGGGCGGCGCGGAGCCATCCGAAGCCTGCCGCGCCCACGCCGAGGCGTTCCGCGAAGGCGGGCAACAGGTAAACCGCGCCGCCGAGCAGGACCGCGAAGAGATCGAGCGTGAGAATGGCGAGGATGATCTTCACGCGCCAGACGAAACGGACGCCCGCGACGAGCGTCGCGAAGCTCAGCGGTTCGGATTTGCGCTCGACGTGCGGATCCGGCAGCATCGACGTAAGCCAGAAGCAGATCGCCGTCATGCCGGCGCTGAGGATCAGCGCCCAAAACACGCTGATGTGAGCAATGACGACCCCGCCGAGTGCGGGCCCGACCACGCTCGCGAGTTCAAAGAACGTCGCGTTCCATGTCGCGGCGTTGGAGAAGATCTCCGCAGGGACGAGTCCGGGCAGTAACGCGGATCTGGCCGGCCGCGCAAAGGTTAGCGCGCAGGCGTTCAACAGAATCACGAGGTAGAAGCCTTGTACGTAAAGCGGCCAACCTTTCCCCCACCAGACCATGGCCGCGAGCATGAGCGGGAAGATCACCAGAAAGATCTGCATGACCATCAGCACTTTTTTGCGGCTGAAGACGTCGCTTGCATGGCCGGCCACAAGTGATAGGAGGATGACGGGAAGGGCCTGCACAAGGCCGATGTTGCCCAGCGTTACTTCCTTGTGCGTCCGCTCGAACAGCTCCCATTGCACCGCGACGGACATCGACTGGCTGCCGATAACCGCGAGGGCGAACGTAACCGAGAAAAGGCGATAGACCGGCAGGCGCAGCGCCGCGTACGGATCGTGCTCGAGGGGCGCCGGCGATTGGTCCAGGGCGCGGACTGTCGGTACTTCTTTCTCCAAAGCCGCTTCGGTCGGCGCCGCGGAGGAGGGACGTTCTTCGTCCGGTTGCTCGTAGGGGACGGGATTACTGTTTGAACCAGGTTCCTGTGCGGACATGTCAGCTCGATAATTCTCAGTTTCGGCCCGCTTCCGTAATGAATCACACACGAAAGCGCCGCATGGGTCGAGAGAGTGTAGTCATCCTTTTCGGCGACGCTACAAACATGCTTGAATCGACCGCGCGAGGTGAGATAGACTTCTCGCGGGCAAAGGGCAATGGGCTTTCACAAAGCGGGCAGATGCAACATCCATCGTTGGACGTTTTGAAGTATCGGGCTATGCCCGACGTGGCGGGCGCATTACGCGCCGTCGAAGACGAGCTCCTCGCGCAGTGGCGCGCGAAGGTGCTCGAGACGCTTCCGGCCGCCGACGAGCTGACCATGCAACAGCTCGAAGATCACCTTCCGCTGCTCATCGACAAAATCGCCGCGGCGCTGGAAGCAAGCGAGCCTCAGCCGACGAACGAGCTGATCGCCATCTCGCCCGTTCACGGCGAGACGCGTTTCCACCAGAACTTTAACCTCAACGAGCTGTTGATCGAATATCACATCCTGCGCCGGGTGATGCTCGAGCACGTGAGCGAAGAACTCGGTCGCGAGCTCGATCTTGAGGAGTCTGTAGCACTCAACATCGGCATCGACACGGCGCTTCGCCGATCGGTCGTGTCCTTCAGCGAACATCAGGCGATCGAGCTGAAGAGTGAAGCCAACGCGCTGACGAAGTATCTATCCTTCCTCTCGCATGACCTGCGCGGAAGCTTGAACGGCGCGGTGTTGATGATCGAGGTGCTGAAGCGCGAGCTGCAGTCTGAATCGAAATTCAAAGAGTCACTTGAAGATCTCGACACGATGCGGCGCTCGATGCTCGACACGGTGGCGACGATGGATCGGTTCCTGCACGCCGAGCGTTTGCGGCGCGGAAAGATGCCGGTGAAGCTCGGGCCGGTGAACGTGAAGAATCTGCTCGACGAGATCGCCCGATCGTTCGCATATCAGGCCAAGGAGCGCAAGACGGTCATCGAAGTGAGCGCGCCCGAGAATTGCATGGAGGTTTCCGATCGCGAACTCCTTACGATGATTCTGCAGAACTTAACGAGCAATGCACTGAAATACGGCGGCGATCAGGTAAAGCTCGTGGCGCATCCGAGCAACGGACAATGCATCCGCATCAGCGTGATCGATCGCGGGCCGGGAATTGCGCCGGATAAATTGCAAACATTGTTCGCGCCGTTCACGCGCGGTGAAACGTATGGTCAGGCGGGCATCGGCTTAGGCCTTTCGATCGCGCGTCAGGCGGCGGATCTGCTCGGCGCACGATTGTGGGCCGAATCCGAAGCCGGCCAAGGCGCCGCATTCCATCTTGAGCTCAACAAGTAGGGTGTGCTTCAGCACACCACGGGCGCGGCAACGGTGTGCTCAAGCACACCCTGCGACCCCCTCAATTTCTCTTCATTTTTTAATTGAATGGACCTTCGTGCGCGTTAGGGTGCAGGGCTTGATCGATTTGTCCCTGACAGGAGGTCTTTCGTGAATCTTCCGAATTATCTTGATGAGCAGGGGGCTCGATATCGCGTGACGGAACATCCGACCGCCTTTACCGCGCAGGATCTGGCCGCGATGGAACATGTTTCGGGTCATCGTGTGATTAAGCCGGTCGTGATTCAGGCGGACGGGAAATACATGATGTGCGCGCTCCCCGCGTGCTGTCGCGTCGATTTGAACGAACTTAAATCACAACTGAACGCGGACGACGTGAAGCTGGCGGACGAGGAGAATCTTCAGTCGCTTTTTCCGGATACCGAACTCGGCGCTGAACCGCCGATCGGTCGGCTTTACGGCATGCCGACGATCATGGATGGCTCGCTGCTGGCGAGCGATATGGTCACGTTCCAGGCCGGTACGCATCGCGACGCGGTGACGATGTCGCTCGCTGAATATCGACGCGTCGCCCAACCTGAACTGGCGCACTTTGGACGATTATCATAAAAAGATCTATCGCGAAGACGCGAAGATTGCGCGAAGATCGCGAAGGAAAAAGCATCCAACTGTTTTCTTCGTGTCCTTCGCGTGATCTTCGCGTCTTCGCGATACCCATTTTTAGCTCAACACCGTCTCGATGATCTCGGAGGGACAGAAGATTCGGACCGGGATGTTCGTGTAGCCCAATCCGCGCGTAACGATGAACCACGTATCGTCGATGCGGTGAATGCCTTTGGCGTACTTTCGGGGGAGCGAATCGTGCGTGAGAGGCGGGAAGCCATTGGGCAGACAGATCTGCCCGCCATGCGTATGGCCCGCGAAGAAGAGGTGGGGTTTGACCGGGGCGGTTCGATTGAATGTATCAGGGTAATGCGCGAGTGCGATGCGCAATGCGGCGGGATTCGCTTGCCGAAGCTCGTGTAGTTGTTCGCCGACGGGATCGTATCGATTCGCACCCGGCACGCCGATCAAATCGATCTTTTGGCCGTGAATTTCAAGCGTGCGGGTCTGGCCTTCGATCAGTTCGACTTGGGTGGCCGCGACGTACGGGCCAACCTGATCGCCGTCGTGATTTCCTAAGACCGCGTAGATTCCGAATTTCGCAACCAGCGGCTCAATGAACCGCCGCATGTTCGCCATGGCGCGACGATTGTCCCACTTCTGCCAGACGAAATCGCCGGTGATCAGCAGGAGATCGGGAGGCTCTGCGCGCAAACGCTCGATGATCTGGTCATAGACCGGCCACCACCGACGGGTCAGGTGGATGTCGCTCAGCTGCACGATCCGAAGTCCGCGTAATGAAGGGGGAAGGCCCGGAATGCCCAGCCGCGCGGTGTTCCACTCAAACCCGGCGGGCGAAAAGAATTGCAGCCATGGACCTTTGCGCGGCCGCGAGAAGCGCATCGCCGGCGGACTGGGAGGATTTTCATCGCGCAGATCCACGTCCGTATTCGGGGCGAGAGCATAAGCGGGGCGCTATCGGATGTCGAAGAACGCGTAAATGTGCGTTTCGCGTATGCGAACGCTCTTGTGGCGTATCCGCGCTCGAGATTACAAATCATGCCACGGTGCATCCCTGACGAGACGTGAGGGGCTGCGGTCTTGCTGTTTCTCTGCGTGAGGGACGTCACGACCGGTGCCGGCGCACTTTGGAGGAGAGAACTTGAACTCAAGAAACATAGTCTGCGCGTGCGCCGCGGCGCTCGTTATGTCGTTCGGAACGTTGACACGTGCTGCCACGCTCAACTGGCAGGGCGGGAACGGGAATCTGACCGATCCCAATTACGTTGATCCGTCGGTGCTGACCCCGAACCAGCCATTCAGCTCTACCGCCTCAATCAACTTGGGCGCATCGAGCACGATCGGCAATACGGTCGACACGTCTGTCGCACGGCTGTTCGTCGGCCACAACGTCTCGCCGGACACAGGTGCGGCAACGCTCAACCTCAATGGCGGCAGCGTCGGCACCACGGCGGGCGCGAGCAACATACCGGGCGTGATCGTCGGGAATGCCGCCGACGGCACGCTGAATCTCAATGCCGGGACACTGGTGGTCAATCGCCTTCTGACCGTGGGCAATGGAAACGATTCGACGCTGAACGGTTACCTCAACGTGGCCAGCGGTGCGGCGCTCTTCGTGAACGCCGGCAATGTGAATGTCGGTGACGGCACGGGCGGCGGACTGGCCGGACATGTGAGCTTCGCGGGGGTTGGAAGCGTCAGTTCAAGTCTTCAGCTGGGGGTCAGGCGAGGGTCGAGTTGGGTGCAAAACGGCGGAAGCATCAACTTCAACGCCAGCATTATCGTCGGACAGGGCACCGCGGATGGTACGTCGTTGCAATTGAACAGCGGCACGATGACCGCGAACACCGCGTTTACGGTTTCGGACAATAGCAGTGCGACCGGCCCAAGCAACGTTTCTGCGACCATTACGGATGGGACCATATCCGTCGGCGGCGCGGTGAACATCGCTCAGGGCGCAAGTTCGAACAACGTTTCCGTTCTCTTCAACGGAAATTCATACTTCAGCAATGGCGCCACTCAAAACATGAACGTGGCCGCCGGCGCCAACGTGGCGAACGCGAGCGTGACTTTCTCGGGCAATACGGTCGTGAAAGACGGCTTCAACTTCTTCATCGGCGTCGGGACAACGACCACGGGCGTGAACGTGAATCTTTCGGGAAACGCGCAGCTCAACGTCGGCAATCGCTTCCTGATGGGTGGCTTAAACAGCGGATCGCTCGCGACGAACAATATCACGATGAACCATTCGGGCGGAACGCTCACGACGATTCTCAATCTATCCGTGGGTGACCAGGGAGGGTATGCGACGTACAACCTCAGTGGGACGGGCGTGATTACCACAACCACGGGCGCTGTAATTGGCCGCCAGGGTTATGGCCAGTTCTTTCAATCCGGTGGTACGACGAACTTCAATGGCGGGTTCCAGGTCGGCGACAACCAAAGCGATGTCGATCTTTCCAACACAGGCCTGTACCAGATCAGCGCCGGCACCTTCAATACGACAGCGGTCTCGATCGGCACCAACGGCACCGGGACATTTCAAGTCGTCGGTGGGGATGGCGTAATTAACGCCAGCGGGAATGTGACCCTCGGAAACACGGCGCGCGGGAAGGGTGCGTTGCTCTACACGCTTCAAAACGGCGAATCGCTGTCGGAGATCATGGCGGCCGGCACCGCAAGCTTCGCGGCGGGCACCTTTGTAACGATCGATGACGCCGGGAACACACCGACGCAGGTTGTCTACGACCTGCTGACCGCGACCTCGATCACCGACAACGGGTTGATCCTTCAGGCGCCGCCAAATTGGACGTACGCGATTGTTCCGGGTGGAAACGGGCAAATACTTCAGGTCACCGTGCCCGAGCCAAGCAGCCTCGCGGCTCTCACGCTCTCCAGCATCGTGCTCTTGCGACGCCGAAGAGGCTCGCGTGTGACTCGCGGATGATTCGGGAGTACCCCATCGAAGAAGGCGGCATTCACCCCGAATGCCGCCTTCTTCGTTTTTGGCGCGAAATATCGGTCCCAATTGGCGTCGGGAAATAAGGTTAAACTTGCAGGCCGGATGCGCGGGGACGTATACTTTGGATCGGCCCTCGGTGGCTTGAGTCGTTTCGTTGGCCGCGGTTGAACATGACGGAATCCCGCCGGAAAAATCCCCTCGTTTATGCGTTGTACCTGAACGCCGCGTTGCTTGCGGCGATCTTGATCGTCCTCATCTCGCGCGGGAATGGAATGCCGTCAGTCATTCCCGTTGCATGGGGACAGGACAAGCCGGCGAATCTAAACCCGCAGCCGATCGCCGGCGGAGGCGGGCTGTTTCTCATGCCCGCGCAATTTTCACCCAACACCTGGGGCTGCTACGTGATGGACATCGATACGCAAACGCTGTGTGCGTATCAGTTCGACGGCCCCGGGCACACGTTGCACTTGATGGCCGCGCGAAACTTCAAAAACGATCGCCGATTGAGCAACTTCAACACGCAGCCCGCCCCGAATGAAGTCGCGGATTGGGTGAAAAAAGAACAGGAACAGTTGCGCGGAAACGCGCAGAACGAAACGGCGCCCGCCTCGCCGGAAACGCCGAAGTCGGAATGAATCCCAACGAGGAGTTCGCACCATGATGGCCAAGATGTTCTATACGCTGGATGAGGCCAAGGCCGCGCTCGGTAAGAACGAGGAAGAGATCAAGCAGCTGGCGCGCGAAGGCCGCTTGCGGGAATTTCGCGACGGTCCGCGCCTCATGTTCAAGGCGGATCAGGTCGAAACGCTCAAGAGCGAGCTCGGCGGTGGCGTCGGCGGCGATCGCGTCGATCTCGGTGTCTCCGACACCGGCGCGCCGATTGGCCTGGTTGACAGCCGAAGCGCCAGCGGGACCGGCATCTCGCTCGTCGACACCGACGCGCGCGGTGGAACCGGCAGTGGCAGCGGACTCAGCAACCTTTCGCCCGGTGCAAGCGGCAGCGGCGTTCCTCTGAAGGAAGACACCGCTCTCGCGGCCGATCTCGGTCTCTCCGGCTCGGTCGGCGGAATGCCCTCGCCCGGTCGTCCGGGTGGCAGCCGCAGCGGCTCGGGCATCAACGTGCTCGGCGGAACAGAAGAACACGAAGCGATTGACCCTTCGGCGCAGACGAACATCAGCGCCTCGGTGCACGATCAGGTAAACCTCGAAGGCGTCGGCTCCGGTTCAGGCCTGCTCGATCTGACGCGCGAAAGCGATGACACGAGCCTGGGCGCGGAACTCCTCGACGAAATCGCTCCTGGTGGAACCAAAGGCGGAACGCGCGTTGGCCCGGCCGACAGTGGCAGTGGCACCGCGACGGTTCCGGCGTTCGGCACTGCGGCTCGAGGACGCGCCGCCGGCCCGATGCTTGTCGAACAGGCCGACCCAATGGCCGGCGCTTTCGGCGGCGCGGCGCTCGCCGGCGCGATCATGCTCCTGGTCGGCGGGCTGTCGCTCGGCTCAGCCGTCATGGGGACGAAGGTCGGATTGCTCACCGCTCTCGATAAACCCAACGCGTTCGTGCTCGTCCTTGGCGTGGGTTTCGTCCTGACGCTGATCTTCTTCATCATCGGCTGGGTCGTCGGCAAGGCACGCTAACGGCTACGCCCAATTAAGCTTCTCACCCGGCGGGGTCACTTCAGTGACCCCGTCTTTTTTGTCCCGTTTGTGCCAATTCTGACCGCTTTTCCGGGATGATCCGGCTTTCGCGAAAAAACACCCGCCCATGTCGTCATTTCTCCGGAGGCGCATGATCGACCTGGAGCGCGTCACGAAGCTGGTGATCGACCGAGCGCCTCGCCTGACGCTCTACGCGCGCCAGTGGCTCGATTCCTCGTCCGCAGATGATGTCGTGCAGGATGCGCTCACCGCGCTTCTGATGCAGCGAACGGCGCCCGACGACCCGATCGCGTGGATGTATCGAACGGTGCGTAACGCTGCGATTGATCATGCGAGGGTTTCATCACGACGGAGGAAGCGCGAGCAAGTGGTCGCCGCAGCGCGGCGCGAGTGGTTCGACGATCGGCCGGACAATTTGATCGATGCCGACTCGGCGGAGCGAATGCTGAAAAATCTGCCGCCGGATCAGCGTGAGATCGTCGTGATGCGGATCTGGGGCGAGCTCGGCTTCGCACAGATCGCGGGGATTTTGGAGATCAGCATTTCGACGGCGCATGCGCGTTACACAGCCGCGCTGGCGCAGATGCGAAACGAATTGGAGCAGCCATGTCGCACGAAGACAACCTGAATCCGGCCGATCGCGAATTCGAAGACGCGCTGCGATCGCTCTCGCCGAAGACAGCACGCATCGATCCAGTTGCCGCCGCGTTTTGTGCGGGGGAGCGGTCGGCGCGGCGCACGACGCGCAGGTGGCAAGCGGTCGCGGCGGTCATGGTATTGGCGCTCGTCAGTTCGTGGCTGATTCCCTCGTTCGATCGTGCGACGACGTCCCCGCACCTGGTGGTTCAGCTTCAATCACCCGATTCGGCCGCTGTCGTTCCCGCGGTCGATGCACACAGCGTGCTGGCGATGCAGGAGGCGATTCGAGATCGTGGACTCAGTGGCTTGCCGCGGGCCGAGATTCCAACCGTCCGCGCGTTCGACGCCGAAGATATGTTCTGACTCACAAATTAACCGAGGTTCATCATGAAAAGATTTGCGCTGGTCGCAATGCTGGTGCTGATGGTCTGCGCTGACGGCGTCGTCAGGGGTGCGCCGACAACGACGCAGGAGGCCGAGTCGGATGTTCGATCGTTCGAGCTCACGCCCGTCGCTCCGCCGACGCCTGCGCTCAAATATGAGCTCCTGTATCCCTATTACCAAAGCATTCCGGGCAACGCTGCCCCGCTCTATCTCGACGCGGTTCTGCTCATGATGCCGAACGCGCAGGACGTCGCCGAAAAAGCATGGACGGCGTATGAAGCGAAAGACACGAAGACATTCGATCAACTCGCTGATGAACTGGATATGCCCGGAACGTTCGATGAGCTCGATCAGGCAGGCCGGCGCACGTATTGCGATTTCAACCCGACGTTCCGCGAAAAGGGGATGATGTCTTTGTTGCCGCATCTCAATTTTTTCGCGCATGGATTGGAAATGTCACTGCGTCTGCGTGCGATTCGCCAAATCGAGCAAGGCCGGATCGACGACGCAATCGTTAGTCTTCGCAGAGGTTACGTGCTGGCGGATAACATCAACGAGCCGGTGCTCGTCTCGACGCTCGTCTCGGCACTCGCGACGCGATGGATGAACGATGCAGTGGCACAGCTGATGTCGGATCCCCGCTCGCCGAACCTCTATTGGGCGATCCGCGAACTGCCCCCGCGACAAACGGCGCTGCGGCGCGCCTGGGACTGCGAGACATCCTGGATTTATTTTCAGTCGGCAGGGCTGAAGCGTTTCGCGACCGGTGCACCGCTTTCGGCGGACGAGTGGCGCAGGATCTTGATCGACGACATGGCGCCGCTTTACCTGGTCATTGACAATTACGACTTCAAAAACGCCAAAACGACTGCGCATCCCGATCCGATCAAGGACGCGTCTGCGGACACGCTACAGAAGGCGCGGACGGCGTATGCGCAGTTGCACAAGGTCTCTGCGGATGACGCCGCGAAAGTGGATTCGGCGATCGTTCTCGGCGAGTTTTACTTAAACGAGGCCAAGGTCGCGATCGACAACGTCGGAAAGCTCCGCGTGCTTTCGTATCCGCAATTGCTCCCGCGCCTGTTGCAGGTCGATAGCGAGACGATGGCTTTCAAGAAGAACAATCCCACCAATCCGTTGCGGCAATTCGCCGCGACGCTGCACAAGGCAGTGTGGACGCTCGCACGCACAGATCGTCAAACAGCAGCTTTGGCAGCGGTCGAAGCGCTTCGGTCTTACGCCGCGGCAAACGGTGGGGCGTTGCCGAAGTCGCTCGACGATGTGACGGAAACACCCGTGCCTGAGAATCCCGTGACGGGTAAGCCGTTCGAGTATCGCGTTGAGAACGACGTTGCGACGTTGTCGGATACGAAATCAGAAACGCCGCTTACCTACACGATCAAGATGCGCAAATGAGCAAGTGAAAATGGACCGCGGGCCTCGGGTTCGTAGAATGGGATTCATGTCCCAATCGCCGACTCCGAGGCTCGCGGTTTTTCCTGGCCAGTTTGATCCGATCACCAACGGACATCTCGACGTGATCCGCCGCGGCGTGAAGCTGTTTGATCAGGTTGTGGTGGGTGTGGGATCGAACCCCGACAAGCGCGAGATGTTCACGCTCGACGAGCGCGTCGAGATGATCGCGGACCTGCTGAAGGACACTCCGGGCGCGACGGTCGAAAAATACGGCGGACTCACCGCCGACTTCGTGCGGCAGAAAAAAGCGATCGCAATCCTGCGCGGAATTCGCGACGTGAGCGATTTGCGGTACGAGTTTCAGCTGGCGCTGGCGAATCGAGCCGTCGGAAACGTCGAAACCGTTTTCATCATGACCGGCGATCAATATGCGCTGACGAGCAGCAGCCTGATCCGTCAAGTGGTATCGCTCGGCGGAGATGTCACGCAACTTTCCGCGGCGCTTCCCGCAAACGTCATCGGGAAGCTCAAGAGCAAGCAGGCAGAACTTCGGCGTCTCCGGCCCGAGTCGGACACGCCGCTTACTTGATTCAATGCCGTCCGATGTGAGTTGGACTACAGAGAGCATATATAGTCCGCTCCGTACCGGATCCGGCGAGCTGCCTCCAGGCCGAAATCAGGCTGACGTTCAAGCAGGGTGCCCTTGCTGCCGATAAGGATGATCCCCTCACATCTGATGGGGAGGTTTTCGATGTCGGCACAGGAGAAATTGCTTGACTATATTGCCGCACCCACTGATACTCTGATCTGCTGCGAACATAGAACGGTTAAGTACGCCGAGAGGGCTAGGGTACTGTTTTCTGGGGTGTGGGGGCCTCGACGAGTTGCTCAAACTCGTGGCGTGCTTTAGCCGTACATGGAATAACTGCCGGCGGTGGTCGCCGACAGGATCCTTAGTCGCGTTGAGGAAGCATCCAAGATCGACACCGGTATCGAAAGTCCCAATCTCTCGGGGCTTAACGTTGCAATCATATCTAATCATCGTTTACACCGGTTTGATCGAAGACACTTTCTCTGGACGCGACGCATTCGAAGGGAGCTTCTTATGAAGCGTCTGTCCCGTAAGTCATCGACGAAGGGTTTTACCCTCGTCGAACTGCTGGTCGTTATCGGCATCATCGCGCTGCTGATCTCGATCCTGCTGCCGTCACTCAATCGTGCTCGTGAG
>JAICIO010000129.1 GCA_025924315.1 Phycisphaerae bacterium | reverse complement strand
TGCGTAGGGTGCGCTTCAGCGCACCGGTTATTCATTGTGCGCACCGCGGAAATAACCGGTGCGCTGAAGCGCACCCTACAAGACCTAAATCGCGGCGGTCGTTCGTTTGCCGTTCACAGTGCGTTCGATGTGTAAAGGATTATCGTCGCGCAGCGCCGGCGGAAGCAATTGCTGCGGCGTGTCTTGATACGCGACGAGCCGCACGAAGCGGCGGATCGCAGCGCTTCCGACCGACGTCGTGCCCGGATCCGTCGTCGCGGGATAGGGTCCGCCGTGCACGATCGCGTTGTTCACTTCGACACCCGTCGGAAAACCATTGATCACCACGCGGCCGACGTTCGGTTCCATCGCGCGAAGCACGCGCTGAGTCGTCTTCGCATCCTCGCCCTTTCCGATGTGGATCGAACCGGTCAGGCTGCCTTCGACGGATTTGAGGCACGCGATCGCTTCATCAACATCTTTGCAATGAATCACCAGCGCGCCCGGTCCGAACGCTTCTTCGTGCAGGCGATGTTCCTTTTGCCAGGTCTTCGCATCCGTTTCGAACAGCCCCGGGCTCATCGCGGCGGCGGTGCCGGACTTGGGTTCGATGCGCGTTTTCACGCCGGGCACTTTCGCGAAGTTCGTCGTGCACGTCGCGAAGTTGTCGCGCAGGCCGGGATTCAGCATCGTGACGCTGGCGGTTTTCTGTATTGTCTCTGCGAACTTGCTGACGAATTTCGTGTCATCGCCGATGGTGAGAATCACACCCGGTTTCGTGCAGAACTGGCCCCCGCCGAGCAACACGGATCCAGCCAAGCCTTCCGCGATCGCATCGCCGCGCTCGCTCGCCGCGGCGGGAAGAATCACAATCGGATTGAGGCTCCCCATCTCCGCGAACACCGGAATCGGCTTCGGACGCTTGGCCGCGAGATCGAACAGCGCACGGCCGGCGCGCTGCGAACCGGTGAAGCCGACCGCCTCGGCCGCGGGATGATTGACCAGCATCTGGCTCAGTTGATGGCTTTTGCCCTGCAGCAACGCGAACAGTCCGAGCGGAACATTGCACGATTTCATCGCCGACAAAATCGCGGCCGCGACAAGCTCGCTCGTTCCCGGATGACTCGGATGACCTTTCACGACCACCGGATTCCCAGCGGCCAGCGCGGAAGTGCTGTCCCCGCCGATCGTTCCAAACGCCAGCGGAAAGTTACTCGCGCCGAACACGACGACCGGCCCGCGCGGGCGAAGCATTCGGCGGATGTCGGGCTTGGGCGCCGGCTTTCGTTCCGGATCGGCGGTGTCGATCACCGCGTCCACCCACGATCCTTCGCGCACAACCTGGGCGAACATTTTGAGTTGTCCGACCGTCCGTGCCCGCTCGCCGATCAAACGTGGTGGAGGCAATCCGCTTTCTTCCTGTGCTCGATTGAGCAGCGATTCGCCGAGGTCCATCACCGCGTCGGCAATGGCATCAAGCAGTCCCGCCTGCCAGCCTGTTGGTAGGTCCTGCGCCGCTTCGAACGCGTCGCGCGCCGCCTTCATGGCGGCATCGACTTCGGTCTGGCCCGCCTCGAGAAACACCGGCATGAGGGCAGCGCCCGTCGCAGGGTTGATTGCGCTGAAAGCCCCATCCTGCGGTGAGGACTTCCATTCGCCGTTAATGAGATGTCTTCCGGAAAGCTCGTGTTCGATCATGTTGGTTCTATAAGTGCTTAGCGATAGATCTTACCGACGCCGGTCATCATAAACGATAAAAGGCGATCATAATCGCGGATCGCCGGGAATTCTCTTGCCTCCGCAGTAATTAGTAACTATAGGATTAGCGGTCACATCGGACTCTTGCGGCTATGCATTTCTAAAGGAGTCGTCATGAAACGTCGGGCCTTTACGCTTGTCGAACTGCTGGTGGTCATCGCGATCATCGCACTGCTGATCGCGGTCTTGCTTCCTGCCTTGCAGAAAGCGCGGGACAGCGCTCTGAGCGTGCAGTGTATGAGCAACATGCGCGCTTGCGGCCAGACTTTCTTCATCTATGCCAACCTCAACAAGGGGTATCTCCCGCAAAGCAACTTCGGATCCATCGAGAATTTGCCCGGAGTCGGCACCATCAGCGGCTTCACGGGAGCAAACCCGAACGGAATCTTCTACAACGATAGCGCGAACGCGCTGAATCGCATTGTGAATCCGAAGAGCGAAGACGGGCGAATTACCGTCGGCGCGGCTCCCGGCTTTGCACCGAACCCGGCCTGGTCACCAGGCAACATGTCGATCTTCTACTGCCCAGCCAATTATTTGTGGGACAATGACACGAAGGGATCCGGCTCCTCGCACTGGCCGGAAGATCTTTTCGGCGCTGGCAAGATCAAATACTGGTACATGGGTGATCCGAATCCGTACTATCCCCTTTATCACTACACCGGTGGTTACAGCCAAGCTTCAGGGTCGTACGGCGCGCCGCTCGTGGCGGATAACACTAAACTCGACTGGCGCATTTGGGACCGGAACAACAATGGCGACAATCGGGACGATTACATCGTCAAGCTGGGCGACAAAGGCGCCACGAATATTTGCATCATGACGGATCACATGCGGCAGAACGCCCTCTCAGGTGGCAGCGGCGCCGCTTGGGTTTATGGTTTTTCTTTCATCCACGGCAAAGGAAGACAGCCAATGCAAGGTTGGAAGAACAATCTGTTCGGTGACGGGCACGTCGAATCGCGGCACGCAAAAGTCACGTCCTTCGCGCCCGGGGGAAACCTATTCCTCTACAACAATCAATATCCGTCGGATGACGAAATCAGACCGGGTTGGGGCGGCTCAGCCTCGAACCTCGTCCCAGCGATGTGGTGATCGCGCGCGGGGGAGACCAGTCCACGCAGCTTGGGAGCCCAGCGCTTCGCCACGGGTTCTGTTGCGACAGTCGCAGGACCCGCGGCAGAGCCGCTGGGCTCTCCTCGTTTCTGTCACAACGCTTTAACCCGAACTACGGCCTGGTCGCCGCCTTCACTCTTCAGGGGATTCCGCAGCGCTCGCCCAAATCCCTTGAACGACACAAACATCTCATCGCCGTCTTCGAGTTTCAGCCGATCTTTGAAGCTGAACATATCCGCGCCGAAAAAGTGAATGTGCACGTCGCCGGCGCGGCGATGCTCGCCGTGTTTGAAATGATGGTGCTCGAGGTTCGCCATCGTGTGGCACATCCACTTCTCGCCACTCGAGCACGGGCCGGTCCAGATCGGATGGCCGTCGCGCTCGACAACTGCTTCGCCAGGCACATCCGAAAAATCCGCATCGATCACGATCTCTGGACCAACCGAGCAGTCGCGCAATTTTGAAGACGCGAGATAGAGATAGTTCTTCGCTTCGAAGACGTGATCGGAAAACTCATTGCCCTGCATCAGGCCAATGCGATACGGAGCTCCGTCAGGGCCATTGATATATGCGCCGGCGATCTCCGCTTCATCTCCACCATCTTCGGCATGCGCTGGAACGCACAACGGCTGGCCGTGCGCTTTCAGAATCGTACCGATGCCTTTGTAGAACCACTCGGGCGAAGCACCGACGCAACCCGCCTTCGGACGTCCACCTTCGATCCCGATGCGGTACATCTTCATGCTGTCGGTCAGCGTCGCCGCCGCCCCGTGCATTGATTGGCGATTCTCCGCGCTCGCCTTGTGCGTGAGGCCGGTTCCCGTCACAAAACAGCGCGCCGGTTCCTTCGGGTGATCGATCGGCGGAAGCAACTTCCACTCGCTCTTGCCCGCGTAGACATCGTCGTAATCGATCGCGTCAGCCAATTGCGCGCCGACCAACGATTCAATCTTTTTGTTGCTCTTGATCGCCGATTGAGCGAGGTCGTAAACGGTTTGATCTTGCGTGAGCAGCCGAAGTTTCGGTTCCTCAACCAGCGCAACCCGGCGAGCCCCACTTGAGTTTCGAATTTGAACCAGTCGAATCATGACGATCGGTTATACGACAACAAAGGATTGAACGCGATGCTCAATGGTAGGGTGTGCTTCAGCACATGTTCTGCCTGTAAAACGGTGTGCTGAAGCACACCCTACGATGCGCATTCAAAAATAAACTCGATCTCCACCGACCCATCCCGCGGAAGCGTATTCACCCCCACCGCCGCCCGCGCGTGCTGCCCCGCCGGACCAAAAATCTGCTGCAACAAATCACTTGCGCCATTCGCAATCTTCGGCTGCTCCGTGAAGGCCGTATCCGAACTCACAAACGCCCCCACGCGCGCGACGCCCACAATCTGATCCACCCCACCCGGCAACCCGTTCACCGCCGCCAGCCCATTAACCACACACTGCTTCGCCGCCTCGATCGCCAATTCCACCGAACATTTCGACGGCACCTGCCCCGTCGCCATGAGCTTCCCGTCTTTCATCGGAAGCTGCCCAGCAACGTAGATGAGGTTTCCCACGCGCTTCGCGGGGATGTAAGAGCCGAATGGGCCGGAGACGGGTGGCAAGATGATGCTGAGTGATTTCAGTTTCTCGATGACTGTCATAATTCGAATTTCGTTACTCGCTCTCCCCACCGGGCAGAGAGAGCTAGCTCGTCTGTTCTTCCGACGGCGCCTCAGGTGCGATCGGGGTCTCTCCCTCGTCCGCCTTCTCTTCCAACTCATCCGCCAAATGCAGACTCGCATGCGCAAATTGCTTTCGATGTTCCTCCGGCGCGGGAACGATTTCGACGTCGCCGAGCGCCTCGGGCTGCGTCACGAGAATCTTCTTCTCGCGGATCAATTCCAGCAAAGCCAAAAACACACCGATCATTTCGCTGCGGCTCTTTCGGCCGACGACGAGTTGGCTGAGCGTCAGTTTCCCTTCGCGCGTCAGGCGATCTTCGATGTCGGCGGCGTGCAGGTCGATCGGGGTGTCGTCGTACGTCACCTCGTGGAACTTCTTCCGGCCGCCGATGTCCTTCATCAGCCTGTCGAACGCACTGAGCAGGTCCCAGATCTGCACCTCGTCGAGATCCACCGGCGGCGGTTCGTCGCCCTGGCCTTCGAATTTTGCGGGGATGCGCGGGAAGCGCGCTTCATGCTGATGCTGCTGGAACTCGAGCATCATCGCGTTGTCTTTGAAGCGCTTGTATTCAAGCAGCTGCTGCACGAGCTCGAAGCGCGGGTCGGCCAGGTCCTGCGCCGCCGAGTGCTCGCCGGTCGCTTCCACCGGCGGCTTGGGCAGCAGCAGCGCGCTCTTGATCTCCATGATCGTCGCCGCCATCACTAGAAAATCCCCCGCGACGTTGATGTCCAGCCCATGCTCGCTGCGAATGGTCTTGAGCATCTCGATGTACTGCATGTAGCTGTCGGTGATGCGGACGATGGGAATGTCGTAGATGTCGAGCTCGTCGCGCTTGATCAGGTAAAGCAGTAGATCGAGCGGCCCATTGAAGACATCCAGTTCAACGCGATATTCCACGGCCATCCTTGGTTCGAGGTGTCACGAATTTTAGCGATTGGTCGTGGAAATTGTAGGGTCCGCTTCACCGGAGTGGTTATTTCTTCGCTCCGAAGGCGAGTAACCGGTCCGCTGAAGCGGACCCTACAAATCCAAATGCGTCGCGCTAGTTCTGCAACAGAACTTCGGGAGAAATCAGCATCACCTTTTCATACTGCAGCGCATCGACCATCTGCAGCGCTCGCATCACGGCGCTCACGCGCTCCGGATCCATCTGCTGCAGATACGGCAGCGCGAGCTGCGTGAGCGATAGCTTCTCGCCCACCGCAATCCGATGGGGATCCTTATCGCCGTTGGTTTGCTCCATGAGCTTTTCGAGAAAGTTCTTCGGCTCCGGCACGACGCGAACTTCGTAATCCTTCACCTTCGCCTCATCCGCCGCGAAGGTGATCGCGTCTTGCAGCGTGCCGATCTTGTCGACCAATCCGAGATCGAGCGCCTGCTGCCCGGTGTAGACGCGCCCGCCGGCGATGTCGTCGAGCGGTTTCTTCAATCGGCTGCCGCGCGCTTCGGTCACGTGGTTCTTGAACACGCCGTAGATCTCGTCCATCCACTGCCGCATGTGCTGCCGCTCTTCATCCGTAAACGGCTCGCTCGTCGATAGCATCCCCGCGTTCTTTCCGCGTTTGTATTCCTTGAACGTCACGCCGATCTTGTCCCACATATCCGTCGTCACAAGCTTGCCCGAGACAACGCCGATCGAGGCGGTCAGGGTCGACCGATCCGCGAAGATCGTGTCGCTTCCCATCGCGACGTAGTATCCGCCGCTCCCTGCGACGTCGCCCATCGATACCACGAGCGGCTTCTTCGCTTTCACGCGCTTCGTCGCATCGAGAATGATCTCGCTCGCAACGGCGGATCCCCCCGGCGAATCGATGCGCAGCACGACCGCTTTCACCGCGTCATCGCGCGTCGCCTCATCGAGCGCTTTCCGAATGTCCGTGCTCATCGCCATCTGCGGCGCGAACGGCGACGGCTCTGTTGCGCCGAGCGCGATCATTCCTTCGACATACACAATTCCTACCGCCGGCTTATTCGACGGGCGCTTTTTCTCGCTGCCGCCCATCATGTCGCCGATGATTTTGAACATCGCAAACGGCGACGAGAAGTCCAATTGCGGCTGCTGCTTCTCGCCATATTGCTTGTTGAACGTCACCTCGCTGCCGTACTTCTCCTTCAGCATCGCCTCGAAATCCTGCCGCTGCTCGATCGCGTCGATCAGACCCGCTTCCTTCGCCGTGCGCGCCGTGTACGGACCTTCGTCGATCCACTGCCGCACCTTGTCCGCCGACACATTCCTTCCCTTGGCGATCTGCTGAATGTCGTTGTTGTAGATGCTGTCGAACAGCCAGTTCATCATCTCGTCCGCTTCGGCGCTCGGCTGAGTGCGCATGAACAGCTCGGCCGCGCTCTTGTACTTTCCGCACGTCATGAAATCCGGCTTCACACCAATCTTGTCGAGCAATCCGCGCAAGTGCAGCGTCGACCCATGCCGCCCGTTCACCCAGATGTCGGCCGTGGGAACCACGCTTATCCGCGTCGCGCCACTCATCAGCACGTAATCGCTCATCGAGCACGAATCGACGTGCACATAAACATCCTTCTTCGCCGCTCGAAGCTTCTCAATCTCCTGGCGTACTTCCTCAGACTGCGCAGTGCCGAGTGTCGAATCTTCGCAGAACAAAACGACCGCCTTCACATTCGAATCGTCCGCCGCCTTTTTCATGCGCTCGAGCAGATCTTTGAGCGATTCGCTCGTCGGCCCGAACAGCGCCAGCGATTCATCCGGCGCCTCGGTCATCGGCTTATCGAGCCGAAATACCGCGACGGTCGCCTTCGACGGTTGTGTCGTCGCCGCGACGGCTTTCGACGGCGCGAGCCACACGCACGACGCGAGAAGTAGAGCGATGAATTTATCGCGCATAAGACCTCCGATTGGATTACGACCAACTCTAAGTCGAACGAACGCCATCCCTATTACAAATTTCCGTCATTTGGCTACTCCCGTTTAGCCCGGCCGCTTGCGGCCGGATCTTTGAGCGTTATTTCAATACGTTGCGCTGCGGGATCAAACGGACATTTCGCCTATAATCGCCGCGGATGCCGAAGATTGGACCGATTTCCCTCCCCGCCCCTTTCTGCCAGGCCGGCCTCGCGGGTTACAGCGATCGCGCCATGCGACTAGTCGCGCGCAAGCACGGCTGTCCCTACGCCGTCACCGAAGCGCTTCTCGATGTGATTCTTCTCAGCGGCGGGCAGGGCCTGAAGAAATCGATCGACATCAGCGACGAAGATCATCCCGTCGCCGGCCAGATCATGGGCTCCGATCCACAGACGATGACCCGCGCCGGTCAACTTCTGCACAACTTCGGCTACGACGTAATCGATCTCAACTTCGCCTGCCCGGTGAAGAAGATCAAAAACAAGGCACGTGGCGGACACATGCTGCTCGACGTGGCGCGCGGGATTTCAATCTTGAAATCGGTTCGTGATGCCCTGCCACCCGAAGTGCCGACAAGCATCAGCCTCCGCCGCGGTTTCGACGACTCGACGGAATCCGAAGATCGCTTCTACGAAATCGTCGATACCGCATTTTCATACGGCTACAGCGCCATCCGCGTCCACGGTCGCACCGTGGAACAAAAGTACAACGGCCAAGCGCACTGGCCGTTCATCCGCGAAGTGAAACAGCGATACCCGGATCGCACGATCCTCGGCAGTGGTGACGTTTTCACCGCCTATGACGTCGTGAGAATGCTCGAAGAAACCGGCGCAGATATTGTCTGGATCGCGAGAGGCGCGATCGGCAACCCGTGGATTTTCCAGCACGCGGCTTACTTGCTCAAGAATCGCCTCCCCTCTCCCTTCCAGGGAGAGGGTGGGGGTGAGGGTTCGGCGTGGCAGGCGAAGGGCGCTGTTTCGCGAAGCAGCGCGACATCGACGCTCACGCTCGACCCTCACCCTAACCCTCTCCCTGCAAGGGAGAGGGGACAAGATCCGCTGAGCCCGCCAACGATTCACGCCCAGCGCGACGCGCTCGCGGAGCATTTTGCGATCGCGATGCAAATTCATGGCGAGCAACTCGCGGGGCGGCGCATGCGGAAGATGGGGATCAAGTATTCACGGTTTCATCCGCAGGCGGCGCTCGTGAAAGCTGAGTTCATCAACGTTCATTCACTCCGCGATTGGTCGAACGTCCTCGCGAAGTGGTATGCATCCGACGGCCCCGGCGTGTGGCCGGACCCGAAGGCGGCCGACGAAGTGAACGAGTCCAGCAATTTGCAATCCTGCGAGGCGCCCGTCAATGGCTGAGAATGAACAACCCCTTGCAACAGATCTGAAAACGGCGTGGACGCCGATGGAGAAACTTTGGCTCGCGGTCCTCGTGATCTCGATCCTCGTCGGCTTCGGCATGACCATCTTTGCACCCGTATGAGCGAATCATGCTCGCAAGAATTGATGGGCTCATTTTCCGCACCTTTCCGTACCTCATGCTCGCGGGAATCTTTCGCCTCTTCGTGCTGAATCATTTCATGCAGGGGCCTGGCCTCTTTCTTGGAACCGCGGTCGTGATGCTCGGCGCCGGTATCGGGATGCTCGCTTCTAATTACGATCAACCTGGCGTGTGGCTGCTGAGTGGATTTTTCGCTCTGTTCGTTCTTCTAATGCTCCTGGTTGGCGTCTTCGGGATCGCGCGCGACGTCGTCACCATCGGCCCGAAGGAGGCGCTCGGATTAACGTCGATGTCTGATGCCTTGAACATGGCCGAACTTCTGCTGGCCGGATTGGTTTTACTTTGGCTTGTGCGATACTTCATCCGCGTGACGCGATACAACTGGCGGGTTGCCTCACCTCGATTTCCAATCTTCCGTCACTCGAAGAAAGACGTCACGTGAAACAAACGCTCCATTCCAAAACCCCGCCGCGGAACCGATTGGCGAAGGTGTTGCCGGAACAGTGGCGACAGGTGCTGCTTCAGCAGGGCGCGCCGCGACGCAAATACACCGCCGTCTGCAGCGTCACGCTCGGAGACGGCCGCACGATCGACGAGATGATTGTGGAAGAAGGCTGGATCATCGCGCTCGATCGAAATGGTCTCGGTGGCACGTTCGAACAGCGGATCGATTTCGATCCGCGCGCGATTACTGATCTACAAGTCAAGCAGGTGATTTGAAACGTGAAACTCCGCCTCGCCATCCTTGGCGAAAGCCCGTGCGGCGAATGCTTCGCCGCGTGCTGCAAGCAGAACGGCCACGACTTCGCCGTGCTCTTGCAGGGCGACGAGGTGCGAAAGTTTGCCCATTTTGCGATCAACGTACATATTCAGCGCGGCGATCAGCTCATTCCCGAACGTGTGCTGCCCTATCGCGACCATCGCTGCCAATTCTTAGGCGACGACGACCGCTGCACGATTTATGACGATCGGCCGAAGGCGTGTCGCGCTTTTCAATGTATTCACGATTTCAATCGAGAAGGAATTGGAAGTCACGGACGGTTCCTGCAACTTAATTCGCGAGTTCGGGAGATACTCGACGATTTGTAGGGTGCGCTTCAGCGCACCGGTTATTCATTTCGATCAGAAATAACCGGTGCGCTGAACCGCACCCTACGGAGAGGCTTCTCGCGCTTCCGCCAGCGCTTTCGCGAGCTCCTCGGGTTTCTGCGATCCGACCAAGAGCCAGGCGCCATTTTTCAATTTGATCTGCACGGCGCGGTCGCCGCTCACGTTGTACGCCCATCCCTTGCCCGTGAACGAATAATGCACGCCCCACCCGCTCGCATCGATCAGCGGACGATAGGTTCGCGGTTCGAACTCGGCAATGTCCTGGAGACGGATGCGTCGATGGACAAACGGACGAAACGAGATGTCGAGCGATTGATGATCCACGCGAACGCGCAGCCGGCAGATGAGAATCACCATCACGACCACCCCGCTGGTCACAACGCCGGAGAGCATTGCGGCGAGGCCGATCGTTCCGAGACTCGATGGCGTCAACGAATGCACCAGCAGCGAGACGGTCGTGAAGACGATCGCGCAGACGAAGACCACCACGAGGATCAGCCACGGCTGGCGGAATCGTTGTTCTTCTTCAAACAGGAATCGCTCGTACGGCAGCGCGGTCATGACAACACGGTAGGCGCAGGTGCGGAAGAAGGAATATTAGAAAGTGGAATGCAGCGTGTAGCCGCGATCAGCCGCTGGTGCGTCGCGGAACGCCGGATCGGGTCACGTCGGCGCCGTAAGTCTGATTGTGCCCGACCTGTTTTCCGCCGAAGGGCTGGTTCGGCTTCTTTTGCAACGGGCCACTCGATTTGTCGAGCAGTCCGCCCATGGTGCTGGCCGCGGGCTTGTTGAGACCGGCTTTAAGCTGCTTGAAGATCGAGCTTTCGGACTTGGTGGCTTGCTGACCCTGCTGCGGCTGCTTCGCATGTGCCCCGGCCGCGAGCATCCGTGCCGCGGTCTGGGCGGCGAGGTTCGTGTCAACCAGCGGCGTGCCTTGTGACGCGGTGGTGGTGGTCGTGGACTTCTTCTTCGCCGGGGCAGCTGACTTCTTCGCTGCGGGCTTCGATTCCGCCGTCTCCGCCTTCGCGGCCGGCTTCTCGGACTTCTCGCTCTTCTTCGCTTTGGCCATGGATCAATTCTATTCGAAATCGTGAGTTAGACAAACTACGAATGCGTGCAGGGAGGGCGAGGCTCCTGCCGTCCCGCTTTGGTGACCGGGTAAACGGCTCGGCGGGTGCCTCGCCCTCCCGTTGGCTCACCGATTCAACAACCGCTTCAGAATCCCACCGCGTGCCCTCATCTTTTGTTCCACCATCGCCTGGCGGATCGTTTGGATGTCCTTGGGATTGCTCGTCATGTACGTGATGAAGCAGAGGCACATTTCGTCCGTCGTCTGCTCGCCATGCTTCACGCGCTTCGGCGGATCGTTGGGGTTATCGGCGTTTGCCGCGGAGTTGTCGTAGAGCGCGGTCAGATCGATGCGCGTCCCGGCCGGCAGCTTGATCGGCTGCGCGTAGCGATATTGATCCTGCCAGCGGAAGTCCCAGTCGTCGATGTTGATCAGCTGCGCGACCGATTTGTCCGGCTTCGTCGCGGTCACGCTCATTTGCTTTCCGATCAGATGCATGTGCGGAACGACGCCGATCACCGTTGTGTCGATCGGCAGCGTGAAAGTGGCGGTTCGCTGATAGTGCGCGTCGCCGGGATCGATGTTGATGTCGCGCGTGCCGACCATGAAGCTCGCGACGATGTGCGTGATCGGCTTCTTCTGGAAATAAATCGCGAGGCTGCTCTTGTCGACGTGCTCCTTGCCGTCGGGGTGATAGTGAATCTGGAAAACGACGTCGGATTCTTTGGCGACGAATCGGCCCGCGCCATCGGGTAGCAGGTAGGGCATCGCGCCCGGCGCCCATCCGCCGAGGCTACCGGTGGGAAGAAATCCCGGTCCGCCGAAGCTCTTGTAGCCCGGCTCGGGGTCGGCTTCGTCTTTCTTTCTCGCAGCGCCGGTGTTGTCGAGGTAGAGGATGCAATGGTGCACGACGGTCGGCGCGCCGGGACGGAATTCGAAGCCGGCGACCATCTTGTTGTCCGGCACGTCGATCTTCGCGACAAATGCGCGATACACATCACGGCCCGACGCGGGAACCGTGTACGCCTCTGGCATTTCGACAACCATATCCGGCTCGCCGAGCGTCCAACCCGACGCGAACTTCGGCGTCGGTGGCAACTCAGAAGGATCGCCTTCGGGCGCGCCGGCATCCGCCCATTTCTGCAGCGTGTCGATCTGATCAGCCGTAAGCCCGCGCTCGCCTGCGAAATGAATCGCCTGCGGAAGCGGCTTCCACGGCGGCATGTAATGACTGCCGGTCACCTCCGCGATTTGCTTGGCGCGCTTCGACGCATCGGTATAGCTCGTGAGCGTGAACGGTGCGACCTGCCCTTCGCGATGGCAACCAACGCAATTCGCGAGAAGAATCGGAGCCACATCGCGGGTGTACGTAACCTTGTCGTTCGACGCGTGATGATCCCACGCCTCAAACACGCAGCCGACAGCCTCCGTCTTCGCATTGGAAACGGGCTTGCCTTTCGCGACGGCATCAAGCGCATCGACGAAGTCGTTGCTTTTCACATGCGCATTCGGCTGGCTGACGGAAACGAACGCATCGTCAATCCGCCCGCGGTAGTCGATGTTGCCCTTTGTGTCGAGGACAAACGCTTCCGGCGTGCGCTCAGGCTTAAGCCATCGCGCGAGTTCGCCGGAGGAATCGAAGACGACCGGAAACGCAACCTTGTATTCGTCGGCGAAAGATTTCACGTTCGCGCGCGTGAGCGTTGGATCGGAGACGATGCCGATGACCGTGGCAGTCTTCGCGATCTCGTTGAGATGCGGAATATATTTGCGTGAGATCGGACATTCGGTCGCGAGAAAGACGATGCCGGTGGCGGAGCGATCGGCCGACTGCAGATCAATCACGTGGCCGTTCAGATCGACCGCATGCAGCGGTGCGAGCGCGATCGCTTGCGTGGTTGGCGAAGTCGTAGGTGACGCGCAGGCCGCAGACGCAATTAAAAGTCCAAAAATCGCGACGATCGGCTGTGGTCTCTTCATCTTCCCAGGGTGTGCTTCAGCACACCATTCCTTTTCGCGAAAATGGTGTGCTGAAGCACACCCTACTGAATACGAAACAGACAGCGGATTATTCCTTCCATGGTCCGCCGGTGTTTTGGGCCATTTCGGCTTGCACGGCGTCCCACTGCGACTTGATCTGACTATCGGCCGTGAAGTCCCAGAAACTGGTGTTCGCCTGACGCAGTGCGAGCGTCGCGGCGATCCATGCCTGGCCCCAGCCGGCCTCGACGCTCCACGCGCCCCACCCGACGTCCGCGGAGCTGGCCCAGTATTCCCATCGGCCGTAATCGAATGCGCGAAACCACGCGCCATCCAGCGTCGGCCATTTCTCTGAGCGAATCTGAATGCGGCACAAAAATTCCGCGAGCTTGTCCTCGGCCTGTTTCAATTTCTCATCGTGCGTGACCGCCGCCGCCTCGTGAAACGCGAGCAGCGCAAAACCAGTCGTATAAAGCTGATCGCACACCGGATCGTTCATCGTCTGATTCAGCGGGGTTTCGCCTGTGCCATACGCCTCATTCGACTGCGGAATCTGAAAGAAACCGCCGCGCGCTTCGCGACGCACCGGAATCGCGCCGCACTTTTCCTGCGTCGCGATCAAGTCGTTTGCAACCGACATCATCCATCCGCGGTGCTCGGGCGTATCTTCCAACCGCACGAGCCACGCGAGGCAGAGCAGCATTCGCCCGCGCTCGATGTCATCACCCCATCGCCAGCCTTTCGGGTATTGCGCCATCGTGAGCGAGATGCCCAGTTTCGCCTTCTCGAGGAATTCGGGATAGCCCGTTTGGCGATACGCCCAGAGATTGCATGCCGAGAGATAAGATTCGAAATGCGGCGCGTAGTTCACGATGTCCGAATCGTGGAAATGCTTCCAGCCGTATTGCGCGAGCGCCGGCATATCGATGCGATCGCCGCGGAAACCTTTCTTGCCGGTCGTGCGAAGGTTCGCGAGAAGCGAGCGAAGAACGTACTTGTCCCACGCACTGGTTTTGTTCGCGGAGGAAGCGAGGACGGTCGAAAGAATGACACGCGCGTCGTCGTCGCCGTAATTGGCGACGTACCACGCCGGTGAGTAAACGCCCCACGCGATGTGACCGAAGGCGGGATGTTTCGGATTGCCCCGATCTCCGCCGCAAGCGCCGCTGGTTTCGAAGGTGAACTTCAGAAGGTTGTTTGAGACTTCGCTGCTGCGCGGTTGCGCATTGAGCTTGCCATCAAGCGCGAGCACCATCGCGGTCTCCGCCTGGCAGTCGGTCCGCACGGGAAGCCGCTGTGGTTGCGAGCCGTCGAAACGAATCTTCGCGGAATATCCTTCGAGAATGCCGAGCGAACCGTCGCCGTCTTTCGAGTCGGCGGGTGTGTCGGCCATTTCGCCATTGCTCGCCAGCGCCTTCTTCACCAAGTCGTTTCGCCCGGGCGTGATGAGCAGCTTCGCCTGCAGATACCACCGCGCTGCGCGACGAAGTGACCGCTGCTCGATGTCCTTTGCAAGGGAGTCGCTCTCGCTGAAACTCGTGCGAACGGTCGGCGACCATTTCAACTCCGGCAGCTTGCTATCGGGCGGAAGCATTTTCTTCAGGATCACCGGCCAGATTTCTCGCCAGGCACTTTCCGGCGCGAAGCGACCTTCGATGAAACCGCTGAGCTTCGTCGTCGCGATGAGCCATCGGCCGTCGTTCATTTCGAAAAGCAGCGGTTCGGCACTTTTCGGCAACCCATAGACCGCCGTATCAAATCCAGCGACGCGTGCTTCGACGAGCATCGGGTGATCGGTTGTCGTAGGCAGATAATGACAATCATGCACCGCGAGGATGCGCAACTTCGGCAACGATGGTCCGAAATCATCGGACGCAACAACCGCTCGCTCCCAATCCGTCGTCTTGATCGCACCGAGCTTGAGCCCCGGAACGGCGGCGGGGATTTCGACGAACAGGCGCAAATGCTTTGCTTTCGCTGTCTGAAAGAAAACCTCATCAACTGGCGTCGGCTTCGCCGGGTAATCGCCCGCGAGAACGAAAAGCGAAGAGTCCGCCGGCGCATGGTCTATCGCCTCTGCGACCGCATCGTAGCGCGTCGCTTGAACCCCGGACGCGGAGAGCATTTGAAGCAGATCGTTGTCCGCCGGCGACACAACCGACACCTTCGGTCCGTCAGCCATCGCCGGATGCGGCAGGATGCCGAGAACGCCGACCAACACACTCGCCGCCCACACCATCAATCGATTTTGCACGGAATCAGCCCGTTTCAGAAAGGAGCCCCGGCCAATACCCGCGACAGGATTCGAACCTGTGACCTCCGGTTTAGGAAACCAGCGCTCTATCCAACTGAGCTACGCGGGCCTGTTTCTGCAACGATATCGCTGTTCTCTGCATTGCTCAAGTCAGTGCGTGCCGACGAGTGCCGATGAACGAAATCACTCGGCGTTTCCGAATCAGTCTTGAGCTTTCCTTGAGATTTGCTGCTGGTCACATGCGTGCCGGTCGTTGCCGCTTCGGGAACGGTCTGTGTCCACC
>JAICIO010000128.1 GCA_025924315.1 Phycisphaerae bacterium | reverse complement strand
GATCCTCCTGCGCACGCAGGATCTTCCGCCGATCTATCAGGAGAACTCATGCCTTTACCTCTTCACACGGCAGACGCTGCAGCAGCGCCGCAATCGAATCGGCGAGCGCCCGCTGCTCTTCGAAATCGATCGGCACGAAGCGCAGGACATCGACGAGGAAGTGGACTTCCAGATTGCCGAGTTGATGTTTCTGCACCAGCGTCAGCGGAAAGCGAGCTAACGGTGGAGCAGTGGACGGTCATCGTCAGCGCGCCGTACATGCTGCCGTGCATCGACCGCTTCCGCCCGGTCTTCAAAGACGAGGGCATCAAGATCATCACGCCGGAAGTTCACGAGCGACTTTCGGAGGCGGAGCTGCTTCCAATGATCGCCGAAGCCGACGGCGTGATCTGCGGCGACGATCGCTTCACGAAAAAAGTCCTCCACGCGGCGAAGAAGCTCAAGGTGATCAGCAAGTGGGGCACCGGCATTGATTCGATCGACAGCGCGACGTGCAAAGAGCTCGGCATCCGCGTCTGTCGCACGCCAAATGCGTTCACCGAACCGGTGGCCGACACCGTGCTCGCCTGCATGCTCAGCTTCGCGCGCCGCACGCCCTGGATGGATCGCGCGATGAAGCGCGGCGAATGGAACAAGATCCCCGGCACGAGCCTCGGCGAGCGCACACTCGGCATCATCGGCTGCGGCGACATCGGCAAAGCGGTTGCGAAGCGCGCTCACGCGTTTGGCATGACGATCCTCGGCACCGACCCGAAGCCGATGCCGAGAGAGTTCCTGCAATCGACGAAGATCAAGATGGTGACGCGCGACGAGCTGCTTCAGCAGGCCGACTTCGTCAGCATCAACTGCGATCTCAACGCGACGAGCATTCATTTGATGAGCGATCGGCAGTTTTCGCAGATGAAGCCGGGGTCGTACCTGATCAACACCGCGCGCGGGCCGATCGTGGATGAGCCGTCGCTGATTCGGGCGCTGCGGGCCAAGCGCATCGCGGGCGCGGCGCTCGATGTGTTTGAAGTCGAGCCGCTTCCCGAAGATTCGCCGCTCAAGGCAATGGAGAACGTGCTGCTCGCGCCGCACAACAGCAACAGCTCTCCCTTGGCGTGGGAGCACGTGCATCAGAACACGATCAAGAACCTGCTGACGGGTTTGCGTGAGGTGCAGCGATGAAACGAGTGGTGGCGATCACAGGCGTGGCCGGTGGAATCGGCCGAGCAACCGCGAAGGTCTTCTATGAAGCCGGATGGCTCATCGTCGGCATCGATCGCCGCCAGCCGGAAGACGTCGATGAAGTGCATCGGTTCGTGCAGGCGGATATCTCGGAGACCGAAGCGCCCCATCACGTGTTCGAATCAATCATCGCGAAAGAAGGGCGGCTTGATGCGCTGGTGAACAACGCGGCCCTTCAGATCTGCAAGCCGATCGTGGAAACGACTGCCGAAGATTGGGACGCTGTGATCGCGTGCAACGTGCGCTCCGTGTTTCTCTCGATGAAGCAATCCTACACGCTGCTGAAAAAGGCGGGCGGAGCGATCGTCAACGTGAGCTCGGTTCACGCGGTCGCGACCTCGTGCGGCATCGCGGCGTACGCCGCAAGCAAGGGCGCATTGCTCGCGCTCACGCGCGCGGCTGCCTTGGAATTCGGCCCCGATGGCGTGCGCGTGAACGCGGTGCTTCCCGGTGCGGTCGATACCCCGATGCTGCACGCGGGATTGGGTCGTGGTCACGTGCAAGGCGACACGACCGCGAAGCTCGTTCGCGGGCTTGGCAAGAAGCACGTAATGGGAAGAGTTGGCAAGCCGCAGGAGATTGGCCAGACGATACTGTTCCTCGCCGACTCGGAGCGCTCGTCGTTCATGACGGGTCAGGCGCTGATCGTCGATGGCGGGGCGACAGCTCGATTGAGCACCGAATAAGTCATCCAAATCAAATAAAATCACAAAGACACAAAGGGCACGAAGCGATCACTTACCGCTTCGTGCCCTTCGTGGCTTCGTGGTTCCAAATAGATCAGTTCATCCCTGCCGGCGGCTTTCGCCCGCATCCGGCGTTCCGCCTTTTCCACCGATTCGCGGATTGCGCTTGTCGCGCGGATTGCTGCTTTCTGGCGGGATCGTATCGGTGTCGATCTGATCGTCGTCGGCCATGGTCCGATCCGGCTCGCTGGCGTGGGCGCCTTCGCTGGCGCCGGCACGCGTCGCACGCTGATTTACAACGTCCTGCGCGTTCAATTGGCGAGTCGGATCCTGTTTGTTCTTCACCGCGTCTTCAGCGCGATCGGGATTCGCGGCGGGGGTGGCGTCATCGTTGTTGTCGAGCCGGCCCATCCCCGCTTCGGCCTCGGGATGCTCTCGACCGTAGCTGCGGGTCGGATCGGGCGCGTCTTCTTTGGATGCTGGTCGGTTTTGGCTGGCCATGATGTCTCCTTTGCTCAAGAAACCATCGTATGACCACAACTTGAATTCCCGCAGCGCCGAAACTCAGTTTCCAGTGTCCATTTTGATCACGCCGCGTTGACGTTTCACCGCGATCACGCGCTGTTTCAGCTTCTCAAACAACGGCCGCGGGTTTGGAATGCCGTGCAACTCTAACCGAGGGTTCGTGTCGTCGTGCGAGATGATGATGATGCTGCCGACGTTCATGATGCGGTCCATCAGTCCCTGCTCGAAGCGGATGTCTTCAATGTGCCACAGTTCCATCGTGTCGATGCGCTTCTTCAGAATTCCGCGTTCGTAATCGATGCGATAGCTGGTGATCTTGTAGCGGGTCGTGCGGGTAATGAGCATCGGCGCGAGGAACGCAACGATGCCGAGCACGATGGAGATCAATCCGAGCCAGACGGGAATATGCGTTTCGGTCAGCGCCCAGACCGCGATCGGCCAGCCGATGAGAACGATTCCGATCAAGCCGTAAAGCAGCGCCTTCGCCTGATCCGCGCGCAGCAGCGGACGACCTTCGTAGTAGGTCTCTTCTTCGTCACCCGAGGGCCGATGCGGGGAGGGATCCACGGCGTTCGTCGCGAGGTCGTCCTGACTCATTCCGATCTCCAATCACCCCTTGGAAAGCTGTTCGATTCGTTTCCACATCGCCGCCGATGTCGGCACGACGCTCAAGCGCCCGATGCGCAGCAGATCCCATCCTTCAAAGGTCTTGTCGCCTTTTATGGTATCGAGTGACACGGGGGCGGCGAGCTTTTTCTTCGGCTTGAGGTCAAACACAACGAGCTTATCGTCCTTGGCCTTCGGATCGGCATATGGATCGGAAGCAATTTCCGCAATGCCCACGACCGCGCGCTCAGCGCCGGTGTGATAGATCAGGGCGCCGTCGCCCTTTTTCATCGTGCGGATGTGCTTGAGGGCGGTCGCGTTGGTGATGCCATCCCACGTGGTCTTCTTGTCGCGCGTGAGATCGTCGTACGAATACGTGGATGGTTCGGTCTTGAGGAGCCAGAGCGCCATGGTCGGATGTCCGCTTAAATGATCAGGCCAGGCGCGCGCCCGGCGCGCCACGACCCGCACCGGCGGTCGGTGATGTCTCCGCGAGCGGGCGCTGCCACGTCGCGCTGATCTTGCGCAAAAGGTCCATGAAATCGACCTGCGCGAGGCTGAGATTCTTCACCTTGATGTGCGACGAAATGCGCGATTGGAGCGATTCAAGCTGCTGCCGCTGCGCGTCGGTCACGGGCATGCCGGTCTGCTCCTGGCGTGCCAGCGACTCGAGCTGCCGATCAAAATCCGCGAGCAATCGCGAGGCTTCCGCGTCTTCGGAGACGGCTTTCTGCGCCTGGCGATATTTGTCGGTGGCGGGGTGTTTCGAGACCAAATCGCCCAATTTCTGGGCGGTTTCCATGATTTCCTGCGTCTGATCGGCCATGATCCGGTCCTTTGCTAAAGCTGTACTATAATCGCGATCGTCAGGATGTGACTAGTGAGCATTGATCGATATCACCGGCAAACACTTCTTCCGCAAATCGGAACGCAAGGTCAGGAACGTTTGCGCGCCGCGTCCATCGTGCTCATCGGCTGCGGCGCCCTCGGCACCGTCATCGCCGATCAATTGGTGCGTGCGGGGATCGGGAAAGTCCGCATCGTCGATCGCGACATTGTCGAACTTACGAACCTTCAGCGGCAGGTGTTGTTCACGGAAGCCGACGCGCGCGACGAAATCCCGAAAGCCATCGCGGCGTGGAAACGGTTGGGGGCGATCAATTCCGACGTAGCGATCGAGCCTGTCGTCGCCGATGTACACGCGGGCAATGTGGAGGAGATTGTTGGCGGCGCGTCGCTGGTGATGGATGGGACCGACAACGCGCAGACGCGCTATCTGCTGAACGACGCGTGCGTGAAGCATTCGATCCCGTGGGTATATGGCGCGTGCGTTGGAGTGGAAGGGCGAACGATGCTCGTTCGGCCGGGCGTAACGCCTTGCCTCCGCTGCATCTTTCCGGAACCGCCAGCCGCGGGCGAGCTGCCGACGTGCGACACGGTCGGAGTGCTGGCGTCGGCGGCGAATATCGTTGCGTCACTGCAGGTTGTCGCGGCGATGAAGTTCCTCGTGGGCGAATCGAGCGATTCGTTGATCACGCTCAACGCCTGGTCGGCACAGATTCGATCGATCGACTTGACGGACGCGCGCCGCGCGGATTGCCCAACGTGCGAAGCGCGCCAATTTGATTTTCTCGATCGCCCCGCGAACCATCTCGTCAGCCTCTGCGGGCGCAATGCGGTTCAGGTGCAGCCGTCCTCCAAGCGCGCAGCATCGGATTCGTCGCTTTTGGCGGAGCGGCTGAGTTCAGCGGGCGACGTCCAAACCACGCCGTACTTTTTGCGATGCACGCTTCGCGAGTCCGCGCCGCTACGGCTCACGATCTTCCCGGACGGGCGTACGATCGTTCATGGAACGAACGATCCGACGCGGGCTCGGGCGATCTACGATCGCTACATCGGGTCATAAGTTGTTCTGCTCACGGAAGATCGGATAGAATCGCCGGACGCGCGACAGCGATTGCGAATTCTCATTCTTCCCCCTAGGATTACTAGGAATTCATGGAAATCGTTGCTCCACAACCTGATGTACACACGCGGTCGTTGCTCGACATGATCGGCAACACGCCGCTGCTTTCGTTCAAGCGAAGCGCCCGGCGCGTCGCGCCCGCGAGGATTTACGCCAAGGCCGAGTGGTACAACCCGGGCGGAAGCGTCAAAGATCGCGCGGCCCTTGCGATGATCCTCGACGGCGAGCGCCGCGGATTGCTCACCAAAGACAAAACGATCATCGATGCCACGAGCGGCAACACAGGCATCGCATACGCGATGATCGCCGCCGAGCGCGGGTACAAGGTGAAGCTCGCGCTGCCGAAAAACGCCAGCCCCGAGCGCAAGCAGTGCCTTCGCGCGTACGGAGCCGAGCTCATCCTCACCGATCCAGGCGAAGGCACGGACGGCGCTCAGCGGCACGTGCGAAAGATCGTCGACGAAAATCCGGCGAAATATTTTTACCCCGACCAGTACAACAACAACGCGAACTGGCGAGCGCATTACAACACCACGGCGATGGAAATCTGGCGGCAGACGGAAGGGCAGGTGACGCATTTCGTCACAGGCCTGGGCACCAGCGGATCGTTCATGGGTGTCACGCGTCGTTTGAAAGAACTGAATCCCGCGATCCAGTGCATCAGCATGCAGCCGGACGCGCCGCTGCACGGGCTCGAAGGACTGAAGCACATGGAAACGGCGCTTGTCCCCGGAATCTATGATCCGACCATTGCAGACGAGCAGGTGGAAGTCAGTACGGAGGACGCGCAATTGATGGTCGTTCGTCTGGCGCGCGAAGAAGGCTTGCTCGTCGGTGTATCGTCCGGCGCGAACATGGTGGCGGCGCTTAAGGTCGCGGAGAAGGCGAAGCAGCAGAACCCCGGCCGCGATCCGGTCGTTGTTACGATTTTCTGCGATAGCGCGGCGAAATACCTGTCGGAAAGCTTCTGGCAGGAGATCGCGAGCGAAGCGGAGAATTGGCCTTGATCTGGTGAATTATTTAGCCGCGGGGCTTGCCCCGCGCGAAAGCCGCGATGCGAGTTCGCGTGTCGCGCGGGGCAAGCCCGCGCCGGTAAAGTTGAGTGATCGACAATGTCTGACCTCCATCTTCGCACCACGTTTGCGCGGCAAATCGAATCAGAAGGAAGTGCTGCATATCCCAACGAATGCTGTGGGATCATGTACGGCCGCGATGTGAAGGTTGGGGAGACTGTCCGGCGGGTCGTTGAACGTTTAGAACCCGTCAATAATGCATTCGACGAAGAAGAACAGTATCATCGCTTCTCCATTTCTCCGCAGCAGCTGATGAAGGCGGAGAAAGATGCGTCGGATCGGGCGCAATTAGTGCTGGGGTTTTATCACAGCCATCCGGATCATCCGGCTCGTCCGAGCGAATACGACCGCCAGCATGCCTGGCCTTTTTACAGCTATGTGATCGTCGCCATCGCGAATCGTCAGGCGGTGGATATGACTTGTTGGTTGCTTGACGAACAAACCGAAACATTCCGGCGACAAGAGATCGTCGAAGAACAACAAAGCGAGGAAACACCATGAGCAAGGACTACGCACATCCCGAGATGCTGGTGAGCACCGATTGGGTTGCCCAGCACCTGAACGATCCGAAGGTGAAGCTGATCGAAGTCGATGTCGATACGACCGGCTACGACAAAGGCCACATCAAAGGCGCGATCGGCTGGAACTGGCAGACGCAGCTGTGCGATCGCGTGCGCCGCGACGTGATCGATCCACGCAGCTTCGCGGAGCTGTGCCGCAACGCGGGCATCAAGCCCACCGACACGGTCGTGTTCTATGGCGACAACAACAATTGGTTTGCCGCGTGGGCGCTGTGGCAGTTCAAACTGCATGGCCACAAAGATGTGAAGCTGATGAACGGCGGACGCAAGAAGTGGGTCGATGTCGAGAAGCGCGAAACCACGACCGAAGCGCCGAACATCACCAAGAGCGATTATCCCCAGCCGCCGACGGATGACTCGATCCGCGCCTATCGTCGCGAAGTCGAAGACGTCGCCGGCACGACGAAAGCAAATCTCGTCGACGTTCGCTCGCCGGACGAATACACGGGCAAGGTGATTGCGCCTCCGGGCATGACTGAGACGGCTCAGCGCGGCGGGCACATTCCGGGCGCCAAGAGCATCCCCTGGTCGAAAACCGCCAACGACGACGGCACCTTCAAGAGCCGCGAAGATCTCGAGAAGCTCTACAAAGACGCCGGCGTTGATTTCAGCAAGCCGACGATCGCCTACTGCCGCATCGGCGAGCGCTCGAGCCACACATGGTTCGTGCTGAAGTACCTGCTCGGCCAGAACAACGTGAAGAACTACGATGGCTCGTGGACCGAATGGGGCAACCTCGTCGGCGCGCCGATCGAAACGGGTGAAGGCGTGAAGACGGCGCAGGCGGATGTTAGATGTCAGTGAGGTGATGGATGGTCACAATCGAGGAATTGCGCAAGCTTTATTATGCGAAGCCTTTCCAGCCCTTCGTTCTGGTGCTGGACGACGGTCGACGTGTGCGCATTAAGGAGCCCATCTACATCAGCTACTCGGAGGAGGCGCGCACCGTAGCGTTTCCGCTCGGGGGATCCGTGATCGGCTGGGCCTCGTTCGACCGTGTTTCGCGGATCGAAGTCGAAAAGACCAAGCAGAAGGGCGGCGGAAGGAAGGCTTCTTGAATGCGCGTGGACGAAGTGCGGTACTTTCAACAAATGCAACCATTCCATCCATTCGCGATTCATCTGGTGGATGGTCGTTCATCTGTGGTGAATCATCCGGACGTGGTTTCGCTGTCAGAAAACGGGCGCTCCGTCACAATCTTAAATTCCGAGAAGCTTCACGAAATGGTCAGTACGTTTCTGATCGTTAGCTTGCGCCCGCTCAAGGTCTCACCACCAAAGAAGCAGAGGTAGTTCATGCCCCTCAAACCCCAAGGCCGTATCTTTAACGACATCACTGAAACCATGGGCGGGACGCCGCTGGTGCGGCTTAATCGGGTGATCCCGAAAGATCACGCGACCGTGCTCGCGAAGTGTGAGTTTTTCAATCCGCTCTCGAGCGTGAAAGACCGCATCGGCGTCGCGATGATTGAGGCGGCGGAGCGCGATAAGAAGATCGACAAAGAGACGGTGATCATCGAGCCGACCAGCGGAAACACGGGCATCGCCCTCGCGTTTGTCTGTGCGGCGAAGGGTTACAAGCTGATCCTGACGATGCCGGAGTCGATGAGCGTCGAGCGCCGGCGGTTGCTCAAAGCGCTCGGCGCTGAAGTCGTGCTCACGCCTGCTGCCGACGGCATGCGCGGCTCGATCAGCAAGGCGCAGGATCTGGCGAAGGAACACAAGAAGTCGTTCATTCCACAGCAGTTCGACAACCCCGCCAATCCCGAAATTCACAAGAAGACAACCGCGGAGGAGATCTGGGTCGATACCAACGGCGCGGTGGACATCCTCGTTGCGGGCGTCGGTACCGGCGGGACGATCACAGGAGTCGCGGAAGTCATCAAGCCGCGGAAGCCGAGCTTCCGCGCGATCGCAGTTGAGCCGATCACCTCGCCGGTGATCGGACAGACGAAGCGCGGCGAGCCGATCAAACCCGGCCGTCACAAGATCCAGGGACTCGGCGCTGGGTTTGTGCCCAACAACCTGCACATGGACATCGTCGACGAGGTCGTCGAAGTCACCGATGATGAAGCTTTCGCGTGGGCGCGGCGCCTGCACAAAGAAGAGGGCCTCTTCGGTGGCATCAGCTCGGGCGGAAATGTCGCCGCCGCCGCAAAGGTCGCTGCCCGTCCGGAAAACAAGGGAAAAATGATCGTCGTGATCCTGCCGAGCATCGGCGAGCGCTACCTCAGCACGCCACTGTTTGAAGAGGAATGAGTCGATTGATTGAACAAACGAATGCGCGCCGGCGGCCTCAGCTTCGCTGAGGCCGTCGCACTATCCGAGGGCGTCTATCCCGATGTCTAGTCAATCCGTCGATCTCCACTGCCATTCGACCGCGTCGGATGGAACGCTCCCGCCGCGGGAGGTTGTTCAGCTTGCGCGCGAGAGCAATCTTTCTGCGCTGTCACTTACCGATCACGATACGATTGCGGGGATTGCCGACGCGTCGGATGAAGCGCGCAAGCTCGGCATCGATTTTCTCCCGGGCATCGAGATCTCCGCAGAGTTTCCGGCGCCGGGGACGCTGCACATCCTGGGCTATGGCATTGATCCGACAAGTCCGTCCCTCGTCGCGCTCACGGCAGAATTAATCGCGGCACGCGATGCGCGTAATCCGATAATCGTCGAAAAGCTCAATGAGCTCGGTGTGTCGGTCTCGATGCGAGAATGGGAAGACGAAGCGAAGGGTGGCGTGCTCGGTCGGCCGCAGCTTGCCGCCGTTCTCGTGCGGAAAGGTTATGTCTCGTCGATCAAGAACGCCTTCGACAAATACCTCGGCCAACGCGCGCCGGCATATGTTGACAAGGAGCGTCTCAAGCCGCGCGAAGCAATCGCGCGAATCTCCGCCGCTCGCGGCTTAGCGGTGCTTGCACATCCCGTTCAACTTCGCGCACAGAACGACGCGCAGCTCGAGACCTTCGTAAAAAATCTTGTCGATCAGGGTCTTGCGGGGATAGAAGTCATCCATAGCGATCATGACGCGCAAGCGGTCGAAAAAATGTCTCGCCTCGCTGAACGTTTTGGTTTACTCAAAACGGGTGGAAGCGATTTTCACGGGACGAACAAGAAGGATATTCGGCTTGGCGACGCGAATGGGCGAAAGATCCCACGCGAGTTTTACGAACGGCTTTTGGATCGGTTGCGCGTGTAGGGTGTGCTTCAGCACACCGTCCCCAAAAACGGTGTGCTGAAGCACACCCTGCACGCTTCGAAGTCATTCTTCTGCGCCGAGCGATTCGAGCACCTTCGCCGCTTCGGTCCGACCTGCATACGTCGCCCATCCGAGCGGCGTTGCGTTATGCGTGCTGTCGCGCGGGTTGAGTGCCGCCCCGTACTTCACCAGCACACGAATCGCTTCGACGTTTCCGTGCCACGCGGCAGAATGCAACGGCGTGTAGCCTTTTGTGCCGAAGCTGGCAGAGTTGGTCAACGAGCCGACGTCCGCACCGTGGGCGATGAGACGTTCGATCATCGCGCCCGAGCCGACTTCACTCGCCATGTCGAGCAATTTGCCGAATCGATGGCCGGGTTTGAGCACATCCGGATCGCGCTGCAGTTCCGTCTCGATCACGTCGGTTCGATCGAGCGCGAAGGCCGCGGGAAACGAAACCTTTGCGCCGCGCGAAACGAGGAGATCGGCGCATTCCTTCTCATTTCGCAGCGTCGCGTAATCCAGCGGCGTGAGATGGTCGACGTCGGTTGCTTCGATGTCGGCCGCGAAATCGAGCAAAACCGGGATCACCTGCGGCTGCTTCTTCATCACCGCCAGGTGTAACGGCCGACGTCGCGCTTCCCAGATCGCCATCGGTTTGTCGATCACATCTCGCCGAATCGGGGCGAGTTTGCGAATCGCATCGATATCGCCCGTCGCCACGGCGCTGAAAATGTTGTGATGGGCGCCATTGGCGAGCAGATAATTCGCGACGTCGATGTGCGTGTGGTGATGCAGCGTTGCCCAGCCGATGATGTCCCACCCGTGCACATCGCCGAAACCATTCACATCCGCGCCGCGTTCGACGAGCAGCTTCACGATGTCGAGATGCCCGCTTTCCGCGGCGAAATGCATCGGTGTGGCATTGTCGCCTTCGTCGCGAATATCGGGATCGGCGCCGCGATCAAGCAGCAATCGCACGATCGCCAGGTGACCGTTTTGCGCAGCTTTATGAAGCGCGGTCGTCTTAAACACGTTGTGTGCGCGATCGTCTCCGCCGAGTTTGTTGATCAGATCTGGATTCGTATCAACGAGGCGCGTGAACGCCGCCAAATCGCCTTTACCGGATGCCTGAATCAACTCGCGAAGGGCCGAATCAGATTCCGGCGATCCGACGAGCGATTCGATATGCGTCTTCATAGCCGCCCAGTGTTCGAATCCATATTCGCGCGCGATAACGAGCTGCGCATCGCGAAGGGTGAGCGGTGTTTGTGCGATCTGTTCTTCGGTTGCATTCGCGAAACGCGGATGCCGCGCCTTGATGCGGGCAATGGCTTCCGGCGCACGGGATTCGTGCGCCTTCTGCAGTTGCTTCGCGAGGTTGGAGAGCAGCGCCAGGCTGGGCCGGCGCGGAAGCGAGGAATTGGGTTGGGTCACGATGGACCTCCTTTCGTGTGTCGCCCGTAGTCCGCTTGTGACGGGCCGAAAAGAGGTTGAACCGGTAAGTTTTCCGACACGAACCAGATGGGCGTTATTCCCTTGCCGCGGACGGGTGGCGCTCTGTAGCGCACTGGCGTGGAGAATAACAGGCTGTTAATCCGTTTCCAATGGAATTCTGTAGGGTCCGCTTCAGCGGACCGGTTACTCGAGTTCAGAAAGGCAAATACCCGGCCCGCTGAAGCGGACCCTACGGGATCTCACTCGCGGGATTTGCCGTACTCTTCGACCGTTTCGGCTGCGCTGTCGATGATCCAATTTCTCACGAGATTCGCCGCGTAATCGGGTTGGTAGCCGAGGATGCCCCACGTGTTTGTGCCCAGCAGGCCGGTGGTAATGTCGAGATCGGTGATGATCGCGGAGCCGTGGCCGGAGCGGATGCGATGAAACCCGCCGGCGAGCGTCCCCATTTTTTCGGAGACGAATCCGCGGACGCGCGGTTGCGTGAGATCTTCGCGGCCGTAGCCCCTGGTGAACATCGGATCGTCGCGCGGCACGCGCTCGAGCTTTGCCTCGGGGAACGCCGCGCGAAGCAGGGCGGTCGCGCTCTCGTTAAAGGCGGCCGATCCGCCGCAGCTGTCGATGAGCATATGCCCTCCGGCCTGGATGAAGTTGCGCAGCGCGCGGATTTCTTTTTCCGTGAAGGTGGTGGCCGCCCGACCGGTGAGAACTGCGAGTGGCGTCTGGCGATAATCGAGCGAGTCGAGCGGCGTCTCGCGCGCGTCGATGCCGATGCCGGAATTATTCCGCATCCATCGCGCGAAGCGAACCCACGCGAAAGGCTCGGGCATCCAATCGCCGGCGTAGCTCAAGCGCGCGATCGGAAGCATCTGCTGCGGAGGAGTTTTCGTCTCCGCGATCCAAGGTGATTGGAGACGATTGCGCAGATCGCCTTTGCCGCTTGCATACAGAAACAGATCCATCCCCGTTTCGAAAGCGCTCGGATTCCCGACGAAATCGCGCAGCTGCCAATGCTTCGCAATGTCACCCGGCGAATTGACGAGCAGCAGCCGCGAGCCGTTGCTCACACCTTGCAGGGTTGGGCGATCTTTCGGCATGCGCCACACCGTGAAGAGCGGATGATCGGGCGGAAGTTCCTGCAGCTCGTATTGCGGGAAGAGGTACTTCACGAGCTGCGGAACGTACGCGTTGAACTCGGCACTTCCACCGTCGGCATTCGTGAAAATCATTCCGCCGGCGAGCGCGAAATCGCGAATTTTGTCGAGCTCCTCCGCGGTAAACTTCGGCGGACGATCGCTCGCGATGTACAGGATCGGCGAGTCCATCCAATCCGACCAGTTCGTCTTGACGTTCACGATCTGCCAATTGATCGGTCGCTCAAGCGTGCGCGAGGCGTACTTCGAAAGCGCCGACAAATCTCGCGGGCGATTGTTCGACGCGCCTTCGAAGCGCAGCTTGTTCATCATGATCGGATGCCGCCCGCGGGCGAGAAACAGCAGGTTGAAGCACGTCTCTGTGACTTCGCCCCACGTCCGCGGGATGAGATTGTCCGATCGATCGGTCCACGCGCCGTCGTCACGCTGCAGCTTGAGCGATTGCGCCGCGATCTCGGGATACCAATCGTGCCGGCCGAAATACTTGTAGCCCGAAGCGAGCCCGGCGCGCTCGATCGCGTACATGGTGTAAGCGACGTTGTCCGCGGGGAGATCGACGACGTGATCGTCCTCTTCGAGCCACGCCAATCCCTTCTTCAACTGCGGAGAAAGATCCGGCCAGACCACCATCTTGTTGTCTTTCGGCACATGCAGGTAGTCGTGCGTGACGAACAAACTCGCGACGCCCGCGGCCGTCATTTGCAGCGAACCGATCGGATCCCGCGGCGCGTATCCCCACTCGCCATTCTCGAGTTGCGTTTCGAGCCAATGTCGCTCGACCGCCGCCCAGTAGCTGAGCGGCGCTTCCTGTCCTGCTTCGCACGCCGACCACACGCCGAGCAAACCGAACTGCGAATTCGAGTTGTCCCACGCCCAGCGGTACGTCTTGCTCAGTGGCATGCCGTAGGTGTACGCGCCGTTCGTGTTGGCGCCGATAAGCCAGATCAGATCGCGCTTCATCGTGTCTCGATCTTCGGGCCGGTCGTAGACCGCCAGCGCCGTCGAGCGGATCGCGCGGCCGTACGTCATCGTCTCGCCGGTGCTCGCATTGAGCGATTGGTTCATGTTGGCGATCGCGTCCTTCATGAATGGGCTGGTGATTTTGATGCGCTCGTCGCGAATCGCCTGGCTAGCGCTGAGCAGTGCATAAACGCCCAGCGCGCGCAGGCCCTGATAGGTGATGTCGTTGACGTTGGTGCGACGAAGCTCGCCTTTGTTGAACTCGAGGAGCAGATCATCGACGCCGGCTTTGATGGCTTGGCCGATGCGCTCGTCGGTGATCGCATCGGTTGTCGGGTGAGTCGTTCCTCGCGGCGCGATGAATTGCAGCGAGAGCAGGGCGGGGTGAGGGACGAATTTCGTCGCGGCGGCGTCAGTCCGTTGCGTGACGGGCGGCGGTGTAATGACGACGGCGCGGTCGGTCGTCGCGACCGCGATGCGCTGCGTCGTCGGTTGTGTTGTCTCGATTGCTTTCGTTGCGGGAAGAGTGGTTCGCGCCGCGATCGCATGCGGTGTGTTATTCGTCGCGACGGAGTTGATCACGCCCGGTGGATGAAGTTCCCAAAGTTCGACCGCCGCGAACGCGACGGCACCAATCGCGATGAATACGACCAACACGAGAGCAACCCACGCGAACGATCTCGAAGCTGCGGCCGGCTGCGCGTCGCTGCGTGAATGGAGGTGCTCGTGAAGCGAGTCGAGCGACTCAGCCTGTTCCACCTCACGATGCGTCGGAGGATGCATCGGCGGCGTCAATCCGGAGGGATGAATGATCGGCGAAGGGAACTGCGTTCCGCACGCCGTGCAGATCAGGACGTCATGGAAATCATCCGGCTTGAGCCGAAACTTTCGGCCGCAATTCGGACAATGGATCCGGGGGTGTTTTTCCATCGGGCTCGTCGGCTCTAAAATACCTAACGCTCCAAGAGTTTATGCATTACGAAACGAACCCAGAGCGATCCAAAGCGTATCTCTTAAGCGAGTCATTGAAGTTGTGTTTGAGATGACTTGACGAATCAGGCTGAGGTAGGCATAATCACGCCTCGTTGGTTCATCAATTCAAACGACTGACGTCGGACTGTGGTGCTTGAACTGCAGGATGTGAAGACGATCAGTTGCCGTTGCGGTTGCAACAACTTTGATAAACCTCGTGCAGTCGAACCTTGAATGGTCCCGTGCCGTAATGTTCGGGAGCCGTTCAGGGAGTGAAGTCGTCTCTCGGCATTGTCCGATAGAAGCCTTCCTTGGACTGTTATGCGTCGATTGTGCCATCGCGAAGGACTGAAAAAGAAAATTTGCGACAGCAGTTGACAGGGCGGAAACGAACGATATTATTCCGCCTCCCCTGACCGAGAACGTGGATCGGACAGGACATCACGACGATCGTAACGAAAGTTGCCATCGGAGTTTGCAGACGAAAGTTTGCTTTGCTCTTTGACAAGTGAATAGTCGGAAAGCCGCGAGGGTGTGTGCCTGGAAGTTCCCGTGTACGGAAACTGTCCAGGTGAAATCCAAGTCGTCATCCGAACCAGCTCACGCTGGATCTCGGTGGCGCAACTTGAATCTCAAACATCCTTGTGGTGCTTTAAAAAGTGATCTTCCTTGATCAATTTTGAGAGTAGTCCCCGGTTACGCAACCGGGGCAGCCAGAAGAATGTTTGAGCCTTGCAATTTCGAACCAGTCACTACATTTGTTTCGTAGGGGATGGTTCGACTGACCTCCGGTTTTGCCACCGGGGGCAGTAACAGCTCATTAGGTTGTCTTAACCTAGTGAGTTTGGACAAACTCATTTCGTGGATAAACGCAGTTCCTGAAAGTGTTAGTCTCGGTCAGCTCGCAAGAGTCACACCGGGCATCAGGATGGGACTGTGCCAAGAAATTCAATTGAAGAGTTTGATCCTGGCTCAGCCTGAACGCTGGCGGCGTGGCTAAGACATGCAAGTCGTACGGTGTAGCAATACACAGTGGCGGACGGGTGAGTAATGAATCGCTAATGTACCCCAGAGTCTGGGATAGCTGACCGAAAGGTCAGGTAATACCAGATGATATATCCGGTTGGCATCAACTGGATCTCAAAGGGCAATCGCTCTGGGAGCAGGCGATTTCGTATCAGCTTGTTGGTGAGGTAACGGCTCACCAAGGCGACGACGCGTAGCTGGTCTGAGAGGACGGCCAGCCACATTGGGACTGAGACACTGCCCAGACTCCTACGGGGGGCTGCAGTAACGAATCTTC
>JAICIO010000127.1 GCA_025924315.1 Phycisphaerae bacterium | reverse complement strand
GTTTATTCGCAGCAGATTCTTCGCGCGCGTCAGATGACTGCGCACTGGAAAGATCGAGCTTGTAATCCCGTGGATCGCTCATGATGCGCTGGTGGGTTGCGACCAGATCTTCGGCATGACACGCTGAATCCCCTCGCGGCCGTGGTTGAGCAGCTTTGCGCACCATTGCTCGAAGTGATCGCGCTCCGACTGATCTTTCACGTCGCTCAGGTTCACGCGTACGTTGTAAACGGCGCAGCGCGCCGTCGCCATCGCGAGCTCGGCGCACACCGCCAGGTCCGACAGCAGATAATGGTTGACCTTCTGCGCCATGCGGTCGGCCAGTTCGATCACCGCGACGGCGGTCGCGCCAATCGCCTGCGGGACGCGAATGCTTGCGAGCAGCGCCGCGTCGAAATCCTCCGGCTTGCAGGCTCCTTCCTTGAGCTTCTTGCGCGCGTCGGTCAGTGCGACGTAGCCGGCCTGATCTTCCGCCATCAATCCGAGCATCAGCTGACGAGCGCGATGAAATTCCTTCAGCGCTTCCTGCAATTCCGATTCGTAGGCGGCGAGAGTTTTTTTTCCGACGCTGTAGTTGATCACCATTTCCCCCATGGACGCCGCCAGCGCCCCCGCGAGCGCCGCGACGCTTCCACCGCCCGGCGCGGGCTGCTTCGCCGCGGCGGCGTCGAGGAAAGACTTGATCGTGTGATTCTGGTCGTACGTCTCGGCCACGCGCGATTCTCCTTCGCCTACTTCGTATCGTGCTGCACGCCGCGCGGTGTCAAATCAACCGGCGGGAACGATCGATACTCGCGCACCCCCGTCTTGCGATTCACCAGATCGGGCTGCGGTGTGGAAACGGTGATGACGCAGCTGTGCAGCAACTTCTTCGCCGTGTCGCGCACCTGGTCCAGCGTCACGCGGTCGATCTGCTCGGCGAAGTGATCGTGGAAATCGTAGCCGAGCCCGTAAATCTCATCGAGCGCCGCCGTCGTCGCCTGCTGATCGGGCGTTTCGTTCTGCATCGCTTCGCTCGTGTCGATGAGCTTCTTCGATCGCTCGAACCAATCGACCTGCACATCCTTCGGCGAGCCTTGCAAGCGTGCGATGTTCTCCAAAATCAAGTCGATGACTTCGTTCGCCTTCGATGGATCACAGCCGGCGTAGACGAAAAGCGTTCCCGGCAGTTGCTCGCTGCGCCCCGGCATATCCTGCGCCGCGACGACATAAACGAGCCCACGCCCACGGAGCGTTTCGTGGAGGTAACCGGTCGGATAGCCATAACCGCTGGCCATGGTATCGCCGACGGTGAGCGGAAAACGCAGCGGCGACTGCAGCGTGCTGTTCGAATCGTAGCCGATCACGACGCCGGCAAGCGGTTGCTCGGTCTTCTGAACCTCGACCGCGCGAACATCAACGGAGGGCGTAGACGGCAAGTTCGTCGCAGCAGCTCTCCCGCTATTCATCACCGGAGTCGGTGCGACCGCTTTTGGTCCACCGCCGAAATACGTGGCTGCGAGCGTTTGCGCTTCCTTCAAATCGACATCACCATAAATCGCAATGACACGCTTGCTCGCGAGAATTCTTTTCGAGTACCAATCCTTCAGCTGCTTCGGTGTAAAGGACTGCACGTTTTCCTTCGTGCCCACGGAGATGAACTGATACGGCGAATTGAGCGGGCCGAAGTACGCTTTGCGGAAATACCGCATCGCCTGAGTGGTCCAGTCAGAATCGATGCTCTCGATGGCGCCGAGCGTCCGCTGCTTCATCGGCCCGAGTTCGCTCGCGGGGAACGCCGGATTGTTCACGACGTCGGCGTATACCTCCATCGTTTTCGCGAAACTTTCCTTCAAACAGCTCGCATTCCAGAACCAGGTGTTATTCCCGCAGCCGGTGTTCAGTTCTCCGCCGGTGGAATCGAAGAATTCCGCGATCTGCTCCGCAGTGCGCGTGGTCGTGCCGCGCGGAAGCATCTCCATCGTCAGATTGCCGATGCCGTTGGTCTTCGCATCCTCCGCGCTGATTCCGCCGAGGCTGTAGAAGTTGATCGCCACGAGCTTCGACGTCGCGATCCGCTTGTGCAGCAGCACGGTTCCGTTTTCCATCTCGACGCGCGTGACCTCGCTCTTGCTCGGAGCGGACGTGGGCTTCGTCGTCGGCGCGGCCTCGCGCAAAAGCGTTTCCGCTCTCGGCAATCCTTCGGAGCCGACCGCCTCCGCGGGCACGAGCGCGGTCGTAATGAGGCGGTTGCGATCGAAGTAACGCTTCGCGACGTCCTGCAACTGCTGGGGCGTCACTTTTTCGATGCGCTCCGTGTATCGATCGCTGAAATGCGGATCGCCGGTGGAAAGGAAATCCGTCGCGAGCGATGACGCGATCTCTTCGGAACCTTCCATGCTGCGCACGCGCGCGGCGCGCATCTGTGCTTTGGCTCGTTCGATCCGCGACGCGTCGAGCGGGGCGCTCTTGAGCTTCTCGATCTCAGCAAGGACAGCCTTCGTGGCCGCGGGGATTTTGTCGGCGTCCAGCTCCATGTCGATGTCGAACGTCCCTTCGACATAGCTCGGGGTGTCGTCGGAGGCGGCGATTCCCTGCACCAGCTGCTGCTTATCGCGCAAATCTTCAACCAGCAGCGAGCTGTCGCTGCTGGCCACGATCGTCGCGAGCAGGTCCAGTGCGTAGAGATCCGGATGCTGAAGCTGCACGGTGGGGAACGCCAGCCGTAACTTTGCTTCGCCGAGCTTCGGAAACGTCGCGACCATCGTTCGCGGCGAAGTGACCGGCGGTTCGGGCGGAACATCGTGCATAAACACGCGGCCGGGCTTTGCCTCGCGCACGTACCGCTGCACGGTCTGCAGCATTTTCGCGGGCGGAAGATCCCCCGTCACCGCGAAAACGAGATTGTTCGGTTGATACGCGAGCTTGTAATACTCGTAAACATCGTCGCGGCTGAGGCCCTGAATGACTTCCTGATATCCAATCACCGGCACGCGCGCGGTCGTCACCCGATAGCGGTTCATCTGCGCGAGTTCATCGAACACCTGATCGGGCTCGCCCTTGTCCTTTTCCAGCTCGCGCTGAACGACTTCGTATTCGCGGTGATATTCCGCCGGCGTGATCTTCGCGCCCAGCACCCAGCCGGTCACCAGATCGACCGCCTGTTCCAGGTGCGGCACGGTCGTGTTCACGAAAAACGCGGTGTGATCGTACGTCGTGTAGGCGTTGCTGTTGTTGCCGATCTCATTGAGCAGATCGATGTTCTGCTGCTCCGTGCGGCGCGCGTCACTTCCGCCGGCGACGAGGTGCTCGAGCAGGTGACTCAAGCCGCCACCGAGCCATCGACCTTCAAACGCCCCGCCGGTCTGCGCGTACGCCCTCACTGCAACAACAGGTGACGAGACGCGTTTCACGATCACGGTCGCGCCGTTCTGCAGAACCGAAACAATCTCGTCCGGCTCGCTCACAATCCGATGCGACTCCGCCCCGTAATCGACGGCCCCCGCGGGCTTCGTCGCCGCGACCGACGGCTCCTGCGGCGCGACCTGCGGCGAAGGTCGTGTCGCCGACATCCGCGCGTCGACCTCGGATTTCGGAGATTCGTGATGACAGCCCGCAAAAAGGAATACGCCAAAGAGACACAGAGAGCACAGAGTTTGAAATAAAAGAATTCTCTTCTCTGTGCTCTCTGTGTCTCTGTGGCGCATTAGGTTTTTCTTTAGAGGATTTCTTCGTCGTGCTCGATCTCGTTGAGATACGTGAGCGCGCGTTCCAGCTCGCTCTTGAGATGTCGCACGCGGAGCAGGCTCTTCACGCGGGTGAGCAGTTCGAATTTATTGACGGGCTTGCTGACGAAGTCGTCGGTGCCGCACTCGCTCGCCTGTTCGATGTCGCCGAGCTCGTTGAGGGCGGTCACCATCAGGATCTGAATGTCGCGCGTCTTCGGATCTGCCTTGAGTTTTCGGCAGACCTGAAAGCCGCTCATCTTCGGCATCATGACGTCGAGGAGGATGAGGTCCGGATTGTGCTGCTCGACTTTTTCCAGCGCATCGACACCATCCGCGGCGGTCACGATTTTCACTGGAAGCGTTTCGAGAAACGCCTGCAGCAGCTCAACGTTCTGCGGATTGTCGTCCACCAGCAGCACGGTGGATTGCGGCAGAAACGATTCGTTGTTCGGATTTGCCTGAGCGGAGTCCTGGGTCATGATGAAACCAAAACCGCACTATACGTGGGGATTTTTGGGGTGTAAAGCGACGGCGTTTGATCGATTCGCGATTCCAAGGAGGCGGCGACGCCGCTTGCGGTTTCGCAGATTCCCCCGTGTTGATCTGCGAAACCGCAAGCGCTCATGTGCGCTCATCGACCATCGAGCGCTGCCTCAAGCTGCTGCTCGGTGACTTCGTACCGAGCGATCTCACGCCCATCGACTTGCACGACAGGAATCAGGTACTGATATCGATCGAAGTCGTCCGCGTTCTCGACAATGTTGCGGATGATCAGCTCGAACTTTCTCCGCGTTGCGACTCGCGCGATCACGGCTTCCACCTCTTCGCATAAGTGGCAACCGGGCTTGGTGAAGAGCGTGACCTGCGTCATGCGAAGTGCTTATTCAAAAACTCGAAGCTTTTGTTTGCGGCGGTCTGAGGGTCCTGCGTGTGCGTGTAAAGCTCCACGGTCGCGAACCGATCGTATTCGATGTCGATGAGCGCGCGATGCAGCGGCTTCCAGTCGTAGTTTCCCTCACCCGGGATCATGTGGTAGTGCTTGCGGCCGGGAAGGTCCTCAATGTGCAGGTTCCAAATCCTTCCCGCGAGTTGGTCGACGACCTCGGCGATATTCTCGCCGAGTACATGGCTGTGCCCGACGTCGAGATTGGCGCCGAACCGCGGATGCTTGAGTCGATCGATCCACTCGCGGAGCTCTGTCGCGTATTCGAGATAGAGTCCCGGCTCGAGCTCGATCCCGACATCGACGCCGACCTGATCCGCCCGATCGAGAACCGGCAGAATCGACTCACGAAATTGCTTGATCGCGGCGTCGGGCGGCATTCCGCCGAGGCATCGGCCGCTGGTGATGCTGATGTTTCGCGCGCCGATCTGCTTCGCGAAATCGAGCGTTTTGAAAATCATCCGCGTGCGATCTTCGCGATGTTTGGGATTCGGGCTGATGAGGCTCGGCTCGAAATACGGCTCGCCGGGCGCGTCCTTCCAATAACCGAACGAACAATTCGCGTTGATGTTGCTGACTTTCAGATCGAGCCGCGAGAGCGTGCGATTCACGTCTTTGATGAGTGCGTCATCGATGTCATCCGGATACGCATGCGGCTTGTCCGCGAGGATTTCGACGCCGTCGAAGCCGGCCGACTTGATGCCTTCGAGGGCTTGCGTGAGCGGAAAGCGTGTGTAAGCGTTGGTCGAGAAAGCGAGCTTCATGGGAGCGATCGGGTTGGCTCAGCTTTGTCATCCTGAGCGCAGCGAAGGATCTCGATACGCAACACGCTCTGCCATCCCGAGATCCTTCGCTTCGCTCAGGATGACATGCTGCTACAAGATAGCCGAATTGTAACGATTGATCAGCGATTCGAGGCGCTCGCGCGGCTGGATCGCATAAAACAGCTCGCGATCGAAGAGGACGCCTTCCTCGGATTCGCGCTTGCGCGTCTGTTCAACGCGTTCGTGCCATTTGGTGATGAGCGGGCTCGTTTTAGCGGCGTCACGCAGCTCACGATGCATGGTGCTGAAAAGCCGCGCCCGTTCGACCGATCGTCGCGGCGCACTTCCTATCGCGCCGACGAGCTGCATCTTTCGCTCGCCGAGCAAGGCATGCTTGAGCCGATGGCCTTCCTCCAAGACGCAAGGCAGGCATACGCGCGACTGCCCCACCGCCTGCGGAAAGACGAGCGTCGCGGTCGTCACCGCGAATCGCGGGGCTTCGAGGCCGAAGTGCAGCTCGATCAATCGATCGGTCACCTGATCGTAACGCCCCCCACCGATGCCATGGATGAATTGATCGACCAGCGCGAGGCGAAGGAACATCGTGAGCGTAAGGGCGCGCGGCGCGAGGCGAACATTGTTCGCGACGAGCCACTTCTTCAAGGCGTCGGCGGCGTCCCAGCCGGGCGCGTTGGGATCAAACTTGAATTCCGCGCCGCTGACCAGCTCGATCAGCCATTCGTTGTCGCGGCGGAAGACGGACGGTCGCACGCGCTTGCCCGTCGCCAAGTCATCCAACCAGAACGGCATCTCGCACGCTTCGCCGCTGCAGAACAAATCCGGCATCGGGCGCGAAGGCGTACGCGTGCCGGTGCGCGTGCGATATTCCGCCAGCGCCTGGTTGTATTTCGCCGCGTACTCGTCGGCCCGCGCCATGACGTGATGGATGTAAACCAGAAACGGCTCACTCATCCAGATCGGCGAGGCGACGAGCGAATGATGGCGAAGCCCGAGCGACCAGTCGAGCTCGTGCGTCGCGTTCGTCACCGCATTCGAGACGTTCGGCGTTTCCAGGCTCAGTCGTCTGAGTGAATTCAAAACTTCCGGCAGCAGCGGTCGGAAGTTCCAGGATTGCATCGCACGCGCAAGGTCGCTTTCGATCCTCGCGAGATGCGCAGGGGTCGGCGCATCGACCGCCCCGCTCCACGCGGCCGTGAGCAATGCGGGATCGTCGGTAATCGGGATCGACTCGCCCGGCCAGCGCAGATGCAGGTGCTTCGGTGCGTCGGTATCGACCGCGATGTGGTACGCGGCGCCGTTGAGTTTCGTCGCGATGGAATTGATCAGCGCATCTTTGACCCAGACCCCCGGATGCGACAGCTCGGTTTGATGTCCGGTGGCGATGAGAAGCTGCTCGTCGTCGCGATGTCCGATCCATTCGCGCTGTCGGCGGCGCAGTTCGCTCAACCGGATTCCCTGAACGCGCACATCCGAGGCTCTTGATAATCGATCGTGATTCTGCTTCGTGTCACGCAGCAACTCGGCGGGATCGGGCCAAATAAGAATCTGCCCGTCCTCGGCCGGGGCTTTCCATTCGGAATAGCGCGAGGACAACAGATTCATTTATTCACATCCACAACAACATTCTTCCGCAAGTGCCGGCTCGGGGCTTGGCGGCGTTTGCAATTCGCGATTAAGGACATCGAGATAATGTTTCAGGCGGATCGAGGCATCGTCGAGCTGTCCGCCGAAGTAGCGGTTCGGATCGTTGTAGATCAGGCGGACGGGAATCTCGGTGATGCGAAGATTCTCGCGCGCCGCGCGTGGCCAGAACTGAAGGGGAAAGGCATAGCCCGTTTCGTCGAGATGCAGCCGCTTCATCGCGCTGGTGCGATGCGCCTTGAAGCCGCAAAACGCGTCGGTGAGGTTCCACTTGAACAGCCCATTGATCGTCGCGGTGATGGTCGCGTTGATCGCCCTTCGATCACCCGGCGGAAGACCTTTCGCGCCGCTCGTGTCCATGTAGCGCGATCCGCTGATCACGTCCCATTCATTCGTCTTTATCTCGCGGATGAAACCGGGGATCATCTCGGGCTCGTGCTGCTCGTCACAGTCCATGGTGATGACCCAGTCGTAGCCGTGTGCGTCGGCATACTCGAAGGCGTCGATCAGGCTTTGACCGTACCCGCGGTTGACCGCATGGCGGATCAGCTTGATGTCGTCGCGCTTGGCGAGCAGCTCGCCGGTGCCATCGCTGCTCCCGTCGTCGATCACCAGAATGTCGGAATGAAACCGTTTGACCTTATCCAGGACATGGTCGACGTACTTCAGCTCATTAAAAACAGGGATTGCGATAAGCAGGCGCACGCGAGAGTCTCCTTTGAGGCCACTTATGAGGCTTGGCCGCATTTGGGGGCCTTGGGACATCTTTCCCACAACCCGCGTGCCAGACGGCCGATAGGTGATACTAGAACCGTGTCTCGGGAGCGTCAACCACAAAGGTAACCGCCATCAAACCATTGCTCAGGCCCATCGTTCTTGGCTATAGTCCGCCATTCAACGGCCGCGGGGCCTCCAACATTTCATTGATCTCATGAAGATTATCAGACCTTTACTTATCACCGTTGCCATGTGCATCCTTGGCGTCATCTACGGATGCGCCAGCTCAAATTCCCCGATCTCGGAATCTCACGCGATCGACCTGTACGTGCAGGCGGTTGATGCCTATCACAACGGCGATCGCGCTGACGCCATTGCGAAGCTTCAGACCGCCACGCAGAAGGATCCGAAGCTGCTGATGGCCCAATCGATGCTCGGCGACCTCTACCGAGAGCAGGGGCAATATTCGCTCGCCCTGCCGCATTACGAGACGCTCGCGCAGCTCGATCCATACGGCCTGACGACCAATTATCGTCTCGGTCTGACCGACCAGTTTCTTGACCGGCTGCAGAATGCGATCGCGGCGTACCTCAAGTCGCTCGAGATCAACCCGCGCGACGCAAAAAGCGCGAGCAACCTCGGCCTGATCTACATGACGCTCGGCAGAATGGAAGATGCGCTGACGTACACGAAGAAGGGAACCGAGTTCGATCCGAAGTCGGCATCCGCGTGGTCCAACTATGGCGTTGTGCTGGATGCAACCGGTCACGCCGCCGCCGCGGAGCAGGCCTATCGCAAGTCGCTCGAGTTGAACCATGGCCAACAGGCGATTCTCGTGAACCTCGGCGCGAACCTCACCCGCCAGAAAAAAAGTGCCGAGGCGATCAACGTCCTCGAGGAAGCGGTGCGACACTTCGACAATGCTGTCACGCACAAGCTCTATGGTGACGCACTCGCGTCCGGCGAGCGGTATGACGAGGCGATCAAGGAATACGACAGCGCGCTCGCCAAAGACCCGCGCTACTATCCCGCGCTGAACGGCAAGGCCGACGTGCTCATCGCGCAATATCGAAAGGGTCTGCAGCTCGATGAAAATCTGAAGGCGAGCGCGATGACGCTCTGGAAGCAGAGCCTGGCGATCGATCCGCAGCAACCGCACACGCAAGCCGCACTACAAGAGTGGACCCAGCAGCGCCTCTTCGCGAAGTGATTGCGAATCGCGGCAACGTCGTCGCGTTTCGTACGGTGCGCTTCAGCGCACCGGGTATTTATTTTGCGCACAGGCATCAATAACCGGTGCGCTGAAGCGCACCCCACGAATGCGAGATGCGTTAACCATCCTGCTGAACGACGACGACATCGTCGCGGTCGAAAAACCCGCGGGGCTCGCAACGATTCCCGGCCGCGGCGAGACGGACAGCTTGCTCGAATCGGTCGCGCGCCAACTCGGGATTCCACACAAAGGGGAAGCCGATCCACGCGTGCGGGTCGTTCATCGGCTCGACAAGGACACCAGCGGCGTTGTGCTCTTCGCGAAGAACATCACGACGCAACGTCACCTCTCCCATCAGTTCCAGAACAATCAGGTCGAGAAGGAATACCTGGCGCTCGTCGCGGGTCATCCGGCTGCGGATGAAGGCGAGATCGACGCAGCGATCGGCCCGCATCCGAACGCGAAGACGCGCATGGCGGTTCTGAAGCATGGGGGTCGACCCGCGCTGACCCATTGGAAACTCGAAAAGCGCTTTCGCGAAATGTCGCTGCTGCGCGTGTTCCCGAAAACCGGAAAAACGCATCAGATCCGGGTGCATCTGAAGCACATCGGCGTTCCGCTCGCGATCGACCCGCTCTACAACCCGCCGCGAAAACCGGGCGAGCCGATGGGCATTCTCCTCAGCCGGTTCAAGCGCGATTACCGTGCGGCGAAAGAAAATGAGCGGCCGCTGATCGCGCGGCTCACGCTGCACGCCGATCGCATCACGTTCGATCATCCGGTGAAGCGGAAGACAACGATCGAAGCGCCCCTGCCCAAGGATTTTCGTGCGGTGCTGAATCAACTCGAGCGACATGCGCGTCGATGAAAGCGTGTGGCACAGCCGCCCGGCTCTGTTGCAGTGCGGAGCACAGTCCCGACAGGCCGGGACTGTGCCACATATCACATCAACCTCACTGCCCGCCCATCAACACGGCGATCAGGCCCTTCTGGAAGTGGAGACGATTCTCGGCTTCCGGGAACACGAGCGACCGCGGGCCTTCGAGGACGGATTCGCTGATTTCCAGCCCGCGATACGCGGGCAGGCAGTGCAGGACCATCGCGTGCTTGGGCGCGAGGGCGAGCAGGTCGTCGTTCACTTCAAATCCGCGGAAGGTTTGCAGGCGCTTCGCCTTCTCCGCTTCCTGACCCATGCTCACCCACGTGTCGGTGACGATAACGTCCGCCTTCTGCGCCGCGTCGCGCGGATCGGTCGTGAGGCGGAGATCGAGCTTCGGTTCCTGCGACTTGAGTCGCTTCATGTCGTCGGCGGGGAATTCGAAACCCGTCGGCGAAGCGAGCACGAACGGCATGCCGAATCGTCCGCACGCGACCGCGAGCGAGCGCGCGACATTGTTGCCGTCGCCGATGAACGCCATGGTGAGACCGCTCAATTTGCCGAAGTGCTCTTCAACCGTGAGCAGATCCGCCATCGCCTGGCAAGGATGACTGAGATCGGTCAGGCCGTTGATCACCGGCACCTTAGAGAACTTCGCGAGGTTCTCGATTTTGTTGTGCTCGAACGTGCGGGCCATGATCCCGTCGCACATGCTCGCGAGCACGCGCGCCACGTCCTGCAGAGGCTCGCGCGTGCCGAGGCCGACTTCTTCCTGCCGTAGCACGAGCCCGTTTCCGCCGAGCTGCGTCATCGCCACCGCGAAACTGACGCGCGTGCGCAGGCTCGGCTTCTCAAAGATCATCGCGAGCGTCTTCCCCGCGAGCAGCGGATCGTTCTTGCCCGTGGTCTTCAGCTGCGCCTTCAGCCGTTTCGAGACATCGAGCATGTGCCGAAGCTCGGCGGTCGAATGATCAGAAATGTCAACGAAGTGTTTCATTGCGAACAATTTTTGCCACCGATTGGGCACCGATGAGCACCGATAAAAGTGATGCTTGGAATCAATCTTTTATCGGTGGCCATCGGTGCCCCATCGGTGGCAAGTCTTTAAAGAACGATTTCTGTTCCGATGCCGGCTTCCGTATAGATTTCCAAAAGCAGCGCGTGCGGGATTCGGCCGTCGATGATGTGCGTCTTGCTCACCCCGCCTTGCAACGCCTGCACGCACGCCTCGACCTTTGGCAGCATTCCCGTGGTGATCGCGCCGGCCTTGACCATCTCGTCGATCTGGCCGACCGTCAGGTGGCTGATGCGGCTTTCCGGGTCGTTGATGTCTCGGCGGATGCCGTGCGTGTCGGAGACGACCACGAGCTTCTCCGCCTTCATCGAAGCCGCGACCGCGCCGGCGGCGGTGTCGGCATTCACGTTCAGCTTGTTGCCGGCGTCGTCGCGCGCGATTGTCGCAATCACCGGAATCGAGTCGGCTTGAACGAGCAGCTGCAGCAGCCGCGCATTCACGGCCTTCACTTCGCCGACCATGCCCAAGTCGATTCGTCGACCATCGGGACCCGAGAGATACGTCTTCTCCGCGAAGAGAACCACGCTCGACAGCGAATGCAGGCCCATCGCCTCGCACCCCTGCGACTGAATGAAGTTCACGATGAAGCGGTTGACCTCGTTGCACAGCACCTGCTCGGCAATCGCGAGCGTGCGATCGTCGGTGTAGCGGCGGCCCTGAACCATCTGCGGGACGAGCCCCGCCTGCTTCATCTTTTCGTTGATCGCTTTGCCGCCGCCGTGCACCAAGACGGGCTGCATGCCGACGTAGTTCATGAAGACGATGTCGTTCAGGATCGAGGAGAGCGCGGCCTCGTCATCCATGATCGATCCGCCGACCTTCACGACCACCACTTTGTTGTGAAATCGCTGGATGTAACTGAGGGCCTCGACAAGCCCCGCAGCCTTCGTGATCGCCTGGTCAATCAATGCGCTCTCTCCAAATGGAAAAGGGAGCAAGTTTAGAAACCACTAGTCGCAGTGTCAAAGAAATGATTCGAACACTTAACGTTCTCTCGCCGCTTGCGGTTTCGCAGATCAATACGCGTGATCTTCTGCGAAACCGCAAGCGGAGCCTTGGTGCGTCTTGACCTTGCAGCCCAATCGACCGACCATTCGTCCGACATCCACAGGAGACCCATGCTTAAGCTGTCCGCGTTCGCTGACGAAATTTCCCCCGATCTGGACGAACAGATCCGCGTCTGCAAAGAGAATTCCGTCACGCATTTCGAGCTCCGCAGCGCCAACAAGATCAACGTGCTCGACTTCGATCAGAAGCTGCGCGAGGAAGTGAAGTCAAAGATCGCGAAAGCCGGTCTCGCCGTGATCTGCATCGGCTCGCCGATCGGAAAGGTCGAGATCAACAAGCCATGGGGCGAAGCATTCGCCCGCTTCAAGACCGCGGTGGAAATGGCGGAGTTTTTCGGCGCCCCCCTCATCCGCGTCTTCAGTTATTACGCACCCGAAAAAGACGGCGACATGCGACCGTACCGCGACGAAGTTATCAAACGCTTCCGCGAGAAAGTGAGCTACATCGCAAGCAAGAATGTCACGCTCGTGCACGAAAACGAGCACGCCATCTACGGGGAAAAGGGACGCGAATGCCTCGATCTCATGCAGACGATCAACTCCCCGAAGCTGCGGAGCGCGTTTGACTTCGCCAACTTCCTGATGGACGGCGAAGATCCGCTCATGAATTGGCCGTCGCTCAAGCCCTACAGCACGCACATTCACATCAAGGATGCCCTGATGAAGGAGCGGAAGATCGTCCCCGCCGGTGAAGGCGACGGACACATCGGGAAGATCCTGGCCGACGCGTACGCGAGCGGCTATCGCGGGTTCGTCAGCCTCGAGCCGCACCTCGCGATCGCGGGACAGATGGGCGGATTCAGCGGCGCCGATCTTTTCAAGCGCGCCGCGGACGCGCTGAAGAAGGTTTGTCGTGAGAATAATGTTCCGCTCGCGGGTGCGTGAGCGTCTCGGCGCATTCTCCGCCGCTTGCGGCTTAGCGGAAAGTGACGCACCTTCACGTCCCCGCTAAGCCGCAAGCGGCGTAAGAGAATCTCGACGAAAGCTCCCTTCGAGTACAATCCTCACCACCGCATGCTCACCTTCGCCCAAGGCAACTCGATCCCGATGACGCTGTGGGGCTGGCCCATCGAGATTCCGAAATTTCGTGGGATTGAATGCGAAGTGCCGGCGCCCGTCGAAAACGACGCCGCTGTCGATCCGATCTTAAACGTCGCGCGCGATGAACAGGTGAAGTGGATCGATCGCCTGCAAGCCGCCAAGGTGCAGGCGGTTCGACGCAACAGCCCTGATCTTCAACAGCAGCTGTTCCAATCGATGCAGCGGCCGATCGACACAATCGTCTGCACGATTCTCGACGTCGATCCCAATGCGTGCCTGAATAGCACGCTCGCCGCGCGCTATCCGCGCGAGGTTCACGCCGCCCTGATGCTCATGCTCCGCATCACCGGCGCGTCGCGCGCGATCTCGGTGATCGACGATCGCCTGCCGAACAACTGGCTCACACAATTGCGGCGGCTGGCGCGAAAGAGCGGTCATCGTCTGGTCACGCTGCATAACGATTATCCGCAGGCGGATCCGACCATCCTGCTGTACACGCTATTGTCGCGTCGCCTGCGGCCGGGGCGATTGCCATCCGAGCAAGGGGTATTGCTCTTCGACGCGTCCGCGGCGCTGGCAATCGGACGCGCAGCGCTCAGCCAGGAAGCGATGATGCTCACGCCGATCGTCGTGCGCGATCACACGGCGCTGCGCTCGGAATGCGCGTTTGCGCCGGTGTCGATGAAGATCTACGACGCGTTGCGGCAATTGAGTATCGATCCCGATGACCGCGTGATTCGCCGCGGCGACGTGCTGCGCGATCTGCGCGTCGCGCCGGACGATGCGATCGCAACCGGCGATCTCGCGTTGCACGCGGCGGTGCCTGAGCGCTCGATCAACCCCGATCCCTGCATTCGCTGCGGGTGGTGCGTCGAGGCGTGTCCGACCAACGTACAGCCGGCGGGCCTGCTCGAAGCGAGTCAGCGAAACGATCCGTTTCTCGCCGAGCGCGCGGGTCTGGAAGCGTGCATCGACTGCGGGATCTGTTCGTTCGTCTGTCCGTCAAAGTTGCCGCTGCTGGTGGGAATCCGTAAGCTGCGCGCGATTGCGCAGGCGGATGAAATGTCCATCGCAACGGGACTGGAAACGGTGACGCCTGAAGCGACGGAGTGACATGTTTAGCCCCCGCGGCCACGCGGGGTTTTCGTATCGATCGCTCGGACCCCGCGTGGCCGCGGGGGCTAAACATCGCGATTCATGTCGCAAGAGATCCCCACATCGCTCGAAGCGCCCGCAGATGAGGCAATCATTCTTGCGCCGCCGGTGAACCCGCGTCGCCCGCCGAGCGAATCGCTCACGCACAGCGGGATGAGCATCGGCCGCTTCGTCGGCATGCACGTGATGGGCGCGATCTTTCCCGTCACCGCCGGACTCATGCTGTATGGCTGGCGCGCGATGGGCTCGATGGCGATCGTCTGTCTCAGCGCCGGCTTCGCCGCATTCATCTGGCGACACATCGGCATGCGCGGGCCGCAGGTGCGCTACGGTCATGCCCTGTGGCTGGCGGTGCTCCTGTCGCTCATGCTTCCGCCGCATCTGCTGACCGACGCGCACCTCTTCGACCAGAAATATATTGTCACGTGGCCGATCCTCCCCGCGGCCGGCATCGCGCTCGTCATTCTCATCTGGACGCTCGGCGGGCTGGGGTCGGGCCGCGTGCATCCGGTCGTCGTCACTTATCTGATGATCTGCGCGCTCTTCGGAAACCTGATCGTCCCCCACATGACGCTGCAGCGGCATCAGCTTTTCGTCGGCGACGTGCTCAAAGCCGGCCCGCCAAACGTGATGTCCGAATCGCGCCAGCCGTGGATCAACGCGCAGCCGATCATCGGACAGGATGCGATCCGCGCCGAGCCCGCCTCGCAGCGCCTGATCTTCTTCACCACCGGCAATGAACTCCCCGAGCGCGCGTGGCTCTCGCTCGAAAGCCTCCTGCGCGATCGCATGCCGCCGCTGGAAGATCTGATCATCGGCGGGCATCCCGGCCCCATCGGCACGAGCAGTGGCATCGCGATCATCATCGGCGGGCTGTTCCTACTCTATCGCGGACTGATCGACTACCGCATTCCGTTGCTGATCGTCCTCTCGGCCTTCATCTGCCTGCTGATCCTGCCGATCCCGGTTGTGATCACGGAAAACGCAAAAGAATGGCGCTGGCTGGCGGAGCGCGAGACCGGCGTCGGTTGGCCACTGGCGATCACCTTCGCCAACTACGAAATCATGGCCTCGCCGCTGCTGTTCATGGCGTTCTTCCTCGCGACCGCCGCCGCGGTCCGACCGATGACGCGCCGCGCGCGAACGATCTTCGCCCTTCTCGTCGGCGCGCTGAGCGCGATTTGTCAGCTCTACGCCTCCGTCAGCTTCGGCCCCTACTTGGCGTTGCTGTTCGTCAGCCTGCTCACGCCAACCTTCGACAAATGGTTCCACCCGCGAACGCTGGTGTAGCCCTCCATCCGACTTCCAGGCGAGTTGGGTTCGTTTTGAATTCTCCCTCCTTTTGGTCAACGGCGGTCAATGGCGGTCAATCTCGACTTCTGCACTTTTGTCTCACGCTGCCTCGGCCAGATACGTGATGAGCTTGCGTTTGGCGGAGGCGGTTAATCTGGTTCGGGGGGCTTGGCGGAGCACGGTTCGCAGCAGGCAACTTTCCCACAGGCTTCGACGCAC
>JAICIO010000126.1 GCA_025924315.1 Phycisphaerae bacterium | reverse complement strand
GTTTTGTTTATCTGTGTTCGGGGGTTCTTGTTCGGGGGCCTTTTGGTTTTTCTCTCGGGGGGGGGGGGGGCCCCCCGGCGCCCGGGTGACTTGGTCCCACCGACGCGGCCGCGGCTGCCCCCCCCCCCCCCCGACTCCACCGCGCGTATTATGTACATATGCCCGAAGGCCATACGATCCATCGCTTCGCGCGCGATCAGACGAAACTGATCGCCCAGCAAAAGCTCCACATCACCAGCCCGCAAGGTCGCTTCGCGGATGAGGCGAAGTTGATCGATCGTCGCAAACTCAACCGAATCGAGGCGGCGGGGAAGCATTTGTTTTACCACTTCGCGGGCGGTCGGATTCTGCATGTGCATCTCGGGCTCTTCGGGAAATTCCGCGTCCATGAGAATCCCCCACCACCGCCGCGGGGCGCCGTACGCGTGCGGATGACCGGCAAGGAGAAAACGATCGATCTCAATGGCCCGAATACATGCGAAGTGATCGATCGCGCGGAGTATCAAGACATCCTCGATCGTCTCGGGCCCGATCCGCTGCGCAAGGATGCCGATCCCGATCGCGCGTGGAAACGAATTCACGCGAGCAAACAGCCGATCGGTCTGCTGCTGATGGATCAATCCATCATCGCGGGCATCGGCAACATCTATCGCAGCGAGATTCTTCATCTTCTACGAATCCATCCGCGGACGCCGGGCAATGAAATCACAAAGCCGCAGTTCAATAAGCTGTGGAAACTCGCGAAGGAATTGCTCACGCTCGGCGTGAAGCACAATCGCATCATCACGATCGATCTGAAGACGCTGAAGAAATCGATCGAGACAACCCCGCGGCGGAAGCTCTTCCGCATCTTCAAGAAACCGAACTGCCCCAGCTGCGGCGGGGAGATAGAGCGATTCAAGATGGCTTCGCGAAAAGTCTTTGCGTGCCCCGCGTGCCAACCCTCTTCGTAGGGTCCGCTTCAGCGGACCGGTTATTCTGCCGTTCCAAAAGCAAGTAACCGGTCCGCTGAAGCGGACCCTACTGGACGCCATGCGCACGGTCGCGCAACATATCGCGGATCAGGAGAACCGAATGGCCGAACCGATGATCTTCGCGAACTTACTGCACCTTTCTTACAACATGTGGGGCGATTGGGAGAACCCGGCCGTTAAAGGCAAGTACTGGGCGTACAAGCCGTATCTGCGCTTCGATGAATCGCTGTGGAACGATCTGCTCGAGGCGATGGCGAAGCACAAGATGAACATGGTGGTCATCGACGTCGGCGATGGCATTCAGTTCAACTCGCATCCGGAAATCTCGGTGAAGAACGCGTGGTCGTACGATAAGACACGCGCCGAGCTGAAGAAGATGCGGCAGATGGGGCTCGAGCCGATTCCGAAGTTGAACTTCTCGACGTGTCACGATCAGTGGCTCGGAAAATATTCGCGGATGGTTTCGACGCCGGAGTATTATCAGGTCTGCAAAGATCTCATCGAAGAGACGTACGATCTCTTCGACAAACCGCGGTTCTTTCATCTGGGGATGGATGAGGAAGAGGCGGTGCATCAGACGCAGTTTGAATACGCGGTGATGCGCCAGCACATGCTCTGGTGGCGGGACGTGAAGTATTTGTTCAAGGTGGTAGAGGACAAAGGTGCGCGTCCGTGGGTGTGGTCGGATTACGAGTGGAACCACAAGGACGTGTTCTACGACAACATGCCGAAGAATGTGATCCAGAGCAACTGGTATCGCGAACCGGTAAAAGGGCCGGCGAAGAGCGTGTACGGCGGGAACATCAACATCAACCTCGACTGTTGCAAGACATACATCGATCTCGACAAGGCGGGATACGACCAGGTGCCGACGGTGAGCAACTGGGAAACGCCGGACAATATCACCAATACGTTTTCGTTCTGCAAAAAGTATGTCTCGAAAGAGCGGCTCAAAGGTTTTTTCCTCACGCCGTGGAAGCCGACGCTGGAAGAAACCCGCGAGCGGCACATGGACGCGATCGAGCATTTCGCGCTGGCGATGAAGCAATTCCAGGAGGCGTGAATGTTGACGCGTCCCGCCATGGTGGCACCGACATTCCTGTCGGTGATCGGGCACGGTAATCCGTGACCGAGTCGGACCGGGTCGAGGAATACCTCGCCCCGTCACAGGCAAGAATGCCTGTGCCACCCGAGAGGCTGGCCGACGATTGTTCGCTTGCGAATTGTGTGATCGTCCGGGAAAATCGCCTTGCGGCGTGAGAGGCATCGACGGGTTCTTCAGCTTTTCTGCGTGAAGAAAATCATCCGCACGATCATCCTGGCCTGTCTGATCATTCCAGCCATCGCGCTGCTCGCTTTTGGTCCGCGCGCCAAACACGAAGTGCCTCCGGGGTTTGTCGAACTGCAATACTGGGAGAAGTGGTCCGGCCCTGAAGGCATTCAGATGGCCGAGATCGTCGATGATTTCAACAAGACGGTTGGCAAGGAGAAGCACATCGTCGTCGATTACATGTCGATGACGGAAGTGAACCGGAAGGTGCTGATCGCGACGGCCGCGGGCGTTCCGCCGGACATCGCGGGTTGCTGGGACGGGCAGACGTCGCAATTCGGCGCGCTCGACGCGCTGGAGCCGCTCGACGACCTCGCGCGCGAATACGGCATCAAGAAGGAAGACTACAAGCCGGTTGTGTGGGACCTGTGCGTCTACAACGGCAAGCTGTATTCGCTGCCGAGCACGCCCGCGTCCGTCGCGCTGCTCTACAACAAGCGCATCTTCTGGCGCAACGCCGACAAGCTTCGCGCCGCCGGCCTCGACCCGTGTCGTGCTCCGCAGACCATCGACGAGCTCGACCGCTACAGCGACGTTCTCACGTTTCGCGATGCCGCCGGACACATCACGCAGTCCGGCTTTCTGCCGATGGAGAGCTGGTACGTCAATTACCTCTGCTACTGGTGGGGCGCCGGCGTGTGGGATCGCAATACCGGGAAATTCCTGCTGACCGATCCACGCAATGTCGCCGCGTATGAGTGGGTGAAGAGCTATGCGACCAGGCTGGGCAAAGATTCCGTCGCGGAATTTCGCCAGGGCTTCGGTGGATTCAATTCGGCGCAGAATCCGTTTCTCACCGAGAAGTACGCCATGAGCCAGCAAGGCCCGTGGATGGCGAACTACATCTACAATCTCAAGCCCGAGATGAGCGAAGTGCTCGTGCCGAAGCAGCTGGAGTATTTCCTCCCGCACGTCGCGCGAGAGTTCAACTACGCGTGGGCCGCCGCGGCGTTTCCCAGCGCCGCCGGTGAGAAGGACGCCGCGTTCTGCTCGATCGACACGCTCGCCATCCCCCGCGGCGCAAAGCATCCGCGAGAATCGTTCGAATTCATCGCGTACATCCAGCGCCCCGAGGTCATGGAGAAACTCTGCAGTCTCCACTGCAAGACGTCGGCTCTGAAGAAAACGAGTGACGCGTTCATTCGCAACCACATGAACCCGTACATCGACGTGTGGGAACGCCTGCTCGCCAGCCCCAACGCTCACGGCTCCCCGCCGCTGCCGACGATGGCGCAGCTCAACGCCGATCTGAAAGTGTTCATCGAAGGCGTTTATCTGCTGAAGGTCGATCCGAAGAAGGGGCTCGAAGATTTGCAGAAGCGCGAAGAAGAACAATACGCGCGCTACAACGATCGGCAGAAAGCTCGACTCGCGGAGGCAAAATAACGATGGCCTCTTCGAAGCGCGAGCGCCGCGAGTTTGTGAAAGGGATGGCGTTCGTTTCGCCGTGGTTCATCGGCTTTCTCGTCTTCACGCTCACGCCGATGGGGCTCTCGCTCTACTGGAGCTTCTGCGATTATCCGCTCACCCAACCGCCGCTGTTTCGTGGGCTCGAAAACTATCGCGTCATCCTGCACGAGACCGATTTCTGGATCTCGCTGAAAAATACCATTTACTACGCGTGCATGGCGCTGCCCGCCGGGATGTGCGTCTCGCTCGGCCTCGCCCTGCTGCTGAATACCAAGATCCGCGGGCTCGGGATCTATCGCACGATCATCTTCCTGCCGTCGCTCGTGCCGATCGTCGCGAGCGCGCTGCTCTGGATGTGGATCTTCAACGCAAAGTACGGCCTGTTCAACGAAGTGCTGGCGAAGCTCGGTATCAACGGCCCCAACTGGATCGCCGACGTCAACACCGCCATGCCTTCGCTCGCCCTGATGAGCCTTTGGGGCGTCGGCCACACGGTGATCATCTACCTCGCCGGTTTACAGGACGTGCCAACCGAGCTGTATGAGGCGGCAGAGATCGACGGCGCCGAATCCTTTCGCCGCATGTGGCATGTCACGATCCCGATGATCTCACCGGTGATTTTCTTCAACCTGATCATGGCGATCATCGGCACATTCCAGGTCTTCGCGGTGCCCTACATGATGACGCAAGGCGGGCCGTTTCACGCGACGTACTTCTACACGATGTATCTCTACGAAAACGCTTTCCAGAATTGTTACTTCGGCTTCGCCAGCGCGCTGGCGTGGATTCAGCTGTTAATTGTCGTCGTCCTGACCGCGTTCGCGTTCTGGACGAGCACCCGGTGGGTTCATTACCAGGGCAAATGATAGATCCGTCGAATAACCTCTGCGTAGGGTGCGCTTCAGCGCACCGGTTATTCGTATCCGCGCCAGAAGAAATAACCGGTGCGCTGAAGCGCACCCTACAAAAACCTGGATGACGACCCTCGAAGCGCCGACAACCTCGCGATCTCAAGCCCCTTCGCGGCTTATCGCGTCGCGCGCAAAGCGCAAAACCGCGCGCAAAGGTCGTCGTCAATCGAATCCCTTCCTCATCCACCTCACACTGCTCTGCGTCTGCGTCCTCTTCATCGCCCCGTTCGTCTGGATGGTTTCGACCAGCCTCAAAACGGTCGATCAGGTCATGCGCGATCCGCCGGTGCTCATCCCGAAACCGATGATGCCGGAGAACTATTGGAAGGTGATCACGCACCCGAAGATGGATTTTCCGCTCTTCACGCGGAACACGCTCATCATCGCGACACTGTGTGTGATCGGCACGGTGCTGAGCAGCTCGATCGTCGCCTACGGCTTCGCGAAGATCCGCTTTCGCGGACGCGGGGTGCTTTTCGCGCTGATGCTCTCGACGATGATGATCCCGGGCGCCGTGCTGATGGTGCCGCAGTTCGCCCTGTTTCGCTGGCTCGGCGATCACACGCCCATTCAGTTTCTCGGCACCTTTAAGCCTCTGTGGATCGGCGCATTCTTCGGCTCCGCGTTCAATATCTTTCTCCTGCGGCAGTTTTTCATGACGATTCCCGACGAGCTGAGCGAGGCCGCGAGAATCGACGGGTGCAGTGAACTCGGCATCTTCGCGCGGATCATGCTGCCGCTGGCCCGCCCCGCCTTGGCGGTCGTCGCGCTGTTCACCTTCATGGCGGTGTGGAACGATTTCCTCGGCCCACTCGTGTATTTGCAGCGGCCCGACCAATACACGCTCGCGCTCGGCCTGCAAACGTTCCAATCGCAACATGGCGGAACGGAGTGGCAGCTTCTGATGGCCGCCAGCGTCCTCGTCCTCGCCCCGATCGTGATCCTCTTCTTCCTCGCCCAGCGAACCTTCATCCAGGGCATCGCCACGACGGGGATGAAAGGCTAAGGCATACTCCGTATCCTTGTTCGCTTTGGAGGTCCCATGGCAAAGCGGCCCGCGACTAGTGCAAAACGCTCGCCCACTGCGAGTTCGCCGATGGTCTATGAGTTGCTCGTCGCACTCGTTGAAGGTCCGATCACCAGGAGTTTCGTTCGACGGAACAAGGTTGTCACGCGCACGATTGAAATTCGCGGCGATCAAACGCTGGAGCAGTTTCACCTCGCGATCTTTGATTCATTTGATCGATCTGAGGAGCACATGTACGAGTTCCAGCTGGGCGGCAAAGGACCACACGATCCCAAGGCGCGCCGATATGTTCTGCCCATGGCGTATGAGATGGACGCGACCGGGCAGTCGCCGGCGGGCGATGTTACGACCCGGATCGATGAACTGGGCTTGAAGGTCGACGACATCTTTGGTTACTGGTTCGACTTTGGCGACGATTGGTGGCATCAAATCGAAGTGCTGAGCATCAAGGAAAACCCCGCGTCGGGAAAGTATCCACGTCTTACTCAGCGCGTGGGGCAAAGCCCGCCACAGTATCCGGATTTGGATGAAGAGGAGGACGAGGAGGAAGACGACGAGGCCGAAGACGAAGCGGACCAGCAAAAGGGATTGGCAATCATTGGCGCGGGAAACATGGCGGAGGCCATCGTTCGCGGGGTGCTCGCGAAAAAGCTCGTTCCTGCTTCTTCGATTATCGCGTCCGATGTGTCCGCCGAGCGCCGGGAGTTTTTCGAATCGCAATTGGAAGTGAAGGCGGTTGAGGACAATCTTGAGGCGGCGCGGGACGCGGAGGTTTTGTTGCTCAGCATCAAGCCGCAGATGGCGCAGAAAGTTCTCCGCGAACTGGGGCGGGTGGTGACCGAACAGACGCTGATCATTTCGATCATGGCGGGGATTGGCAGCGGGTTTATTGAGAAGCATCTCGACGGCGGGAAGAAATGGCGAGTGATCCGGACGATGCCGAACACGCCGATGTTGCTCGGCGAAGGGATGGTCGCGATGGCGCGCGGGGCGAATGCGACGGATGCGGATCTGCAGACCGCCAGGACGTTGTTTGAAGCCGCGGCGACGGTGATTGAGGTGAGTGAAGACAAGATGGACGCGGTGACCGCCGTCAGCGGGTCAGGTCCGGCGTATTTCTTTTATCTCGTCGAGCAGATGGTTCAGGCTGGAGTGGAGTTGGGTCTTTCGCCCCAGGAAGCGCATACGCTCGCGACGAAGACGGCACTCGGCGCGGGGAAGATGCTCGCGACATCGTCCGATTCCCCCGCGGATTTGCGTCGGAAGGTGACGAGCCCGAACGGCACGACGCACGCGGCGATCACGCATCTCGAACAGGCGGGCGCGGGGAAGCAGATGGTCGACGCAGTGAAGGCGGCGGCACGTCGCAGCAAAGAATTGGGGATGTGAAAAATCCGCCACGAGTTGTAATGCGCGATGACGATCCCAGCCCGATAGACTACTGGGCAGAATCAGGAGAACGGAATATGGCTGCACTCAATAAATTTCTCTTCGGCGGGCCCGGCACCGCGACGAGCATCGGCGATGTCGGGCTGCTCGTCGCTCGACTCGGCTTTGGCGCGTACATCGCGCTGCATGGGTACGGCAAAATCATTCACGACGACGGCATCTACATGGCGCCGCAGTTTCTCGCGGGCGTGAAGGCGATGAGTTTTCCCGCGCCGCTTGTCTTCGCGTGGATGTCCGCGCTGACGGAGTTTATCGGCGGAATTCTGATCGCCGTCGGATTCATCACACGGCCGGTGGCGTTCGCGCTCGTGTTCAACATGTGCATCGCCAGCTTCATCGCAATGAAGGATCTGCCCTGGTTTGACCCGGCCAGCACAAAGTCCAAGGAATTCCCGCTGCTCTACCTGATGTTCTTCTTTCTGCTGCTGCTGATCGGCAGCGGGCGCTTCGCGATCGAGGCATTCCTTCGCAAGAGCGACCGTATCGTTTTGCCGAAGCGCAGCGATCAATAAGGAACTCACGTGGCGCCCATTGTTCCGATTCTCATCATCTTCTTCGTCATCGCGCTGGTCGTGATCGGCCTGCCAATCGCGTGGTACAACAAGCTCGTGCGCCTGCGGCAATTGATCAAGGAAAGCTGGGGCAACGTCGATGTGCAACTCAAGCGGCGGTATGACCTGATTCCCAATCTTGTGAACGTCGTCAAAGGTTATGCCGACCATGAGAAGCAGACGCTCGACGCGGTGATCGAAGCGCGCAACCGCGCGCAGCAGAACGAAGGCAACATCGGCGCGCAGGCGCAGGACGAGCAGCAACTTGTCCGCGCGACGCGGCAGATGCTCGCGGTGGCAGAGGCGTATCCACAGCTGAAGGCGTCGCAGAATTTTCTCGCACTACAAAACGAGCTCGTCGATACCGAAGACCGGATCGCGGCGGCGCGACGCTTTTACAACGCCAACGTGCGCGACTACAACGTCTCGCGCACAACGTTCCCGACGATGCTCGTCGCGGGCCTCGGCGACTTTCCGCCCGCGGATTATTTCGAGGTGGATGATTACACGGTGCGTCAGGCGCCGGCGGTATCGTTCGCTCAGTAAGGTTCAGCTCAGAGGAATCATGGCCGGCGGTACGGTGCGCTTCAGCGCACCGGTTATTCACTATGTTTCGGAAATAACCGGTGCGCTGAAGCGCACGCTACCGGTTCTCCTTATTCTGTCGATGCCACTTCTGGTTGGTTGCAAGACAACCGTAATACCTCCACAGCACGTGCTTGACCCTGTGACGGTCGCGTTCACAGATTATGGTCGGCACACGAGCATCATTCTTCCCGTGAAGCAAAACCAATGGGCCGAATACGCCGCGGGGGATTGGGACTTCTTTGCGCTGGGACACAACGAAACGCTCGTCGGGATCAAGGCGCTGCTCGGCCTGGGGAAATGGACGATTGGCCGGCGGTATATTGATTATCCGCCCACCGATCCAGCGTTCGTGCAGAAGCTGGAGATCAAACGCGTCGTGTTTTTTCAGGCCGAGCGGTCGTACTGCGACACGTTGCGACAGACGCTTGATACCCTGTTCAATGCACATCGCACCGAGATGTTCTACAGTAGCTACAGCGGACTTTATCACGTGACCGGCAACGAATCGTACAACCTGTTCCACGACTGCAACCACTCGACCGCGGAGTGGTTGCGTCTGCTGGGATGTCGTGTAGACGGCATGGCGATTACTTCCGATTTTGATCTGGCGAAATCATCACACGGCGGCCACGGATCGTGAGGCGGTTTTGTGCGAAGAGGCGGATCGCTTCGGGGTACGCGATTTTTTCTTCTTCGAAGACGCGACGGGCAAGCGCGTCGGCGGAATCGTTGTCGAGCACGGGACAGACGCGTTGCAGGATGATCGGACCGTTGTCGTACGTGTTGTCGACGAAGTGCACGGTGCAGCCGCTGATCTTGCAGCCATGATCGATTACCGCCTGATGCACGCGGTGACCGTACATGCCCTTCCCTCCGAAGCTGGGCAAAAGCGCGGGGTGAATGTTCATCACTTTCCCGAGCCACTTTTCCGGCACGTCGAGCAGACAAAGCCAACCCGCGAGGCAGACGAGATCAACATTCGCTTCGTCGATGAGTTCGAACACGCGACGACTGAACGATGAAACATCCGCGAACGGTTTACGTTCGACGACTTCGTGGCGGATGTTCGCTTTATCGGCGCGGTCGAGAGCAACGAGGCCGGGTTTCGAGCCGATGACAAGCTCGATCCGCGCATCGAGTTTCTTCGCCGCGATCTGATCGATGAGATTCTGGAGCGTCGTCCCGGAACCGCTGGCGAGAACGGCGAGTTTTAACGGAGAAGGATGAATGATGAATTATGAATTATGAATTATGAAGGTAGAAGATCTGTTTCATCCTTCATCCTTCATAATTCAACCTTTCTGCTACACCAGCATCAGCCCTGGCTCTTCGAGCAGGTTCTTGAGCGTGCGGAGATAATCCGCCGCTGTCGCGCCGTCGACGACGCGGTGGTCGCAGCTGAGTGTAACGGTCATCATGCTGCGGGCGACAATCTGTTCGCCCTTCACGACCGCACGCTTCTCCGCGGCGGCGATGGCGAGGATACCGACTTCCGGCGGATTGATGATCGCGCTGAATTCGCGCACGCCGAAGGTGCCGAGGTTGCTCACGGTAAACGTCGCCCCGCTGAGCTCATCCTGCTTCAGCCGCTGGGCGCGAGCGCGCTCGACCAAATCGGCACTGCGCACGCGAATCTCCGCGAGGCCCATCTGGTCGATATTGCGAAGCACCGGGACGATCAAACCGCTGGGCAGCGCGACGGCCATGCCGAGGTTCACGTCGCCGTGCTGGGTGATCTCCTTGCCATCGAACGTGCTATTGAGATCGCGATGCTGCAGCAGCGCCATGGCAACGGCCTTGGCGACGAAGTCGGCGATGCTGATGCGCACGCCGGTCTTTTCGAGATTCTTATTGACGCGCTCACGCAGCTTGCTGAGGTCTTCGACGTCAATGTCGATCGCCTCGTAGAAGTGCGGAATGTTCTGCTTCGATTGTTGCAGGCGCTGGGCGATAACGGAGCGGATCTTGGTCAGCGGGATGACCTGTTTCTGTCCGCGGGCGATGCGCGTCGTCAGCACCTGTGCCGGTTGCGCGGTTGGTTTCGCTCTCTCGATGGCGCCACCCTGCGGGGCTGTTGGCTTCGCAACGGGCGTGAAGTTCTCGACGTCGCGCTGAATGACGCGGCCTTCGGGACCGGAGCCTTTGACTTGTGCCAGATCGATGCCTTTCGTCGCGGCGATGCGTCGGGCGACAGGGGAAGCTTTGATCCGTACGCCATTGTGATCCGGCGCATGCGCGCCATCTTCTCTCGGCGCGATGGTCGCATGCGTCCCATGCGTCGCGTGTTCGCCGCGAGAATGCTCACCGTATGCTTCTCCGTGGGAAGCAGCCACGGCAGTGGCGGCGGCTGGTTGATTCGTTGCGCCCGATCCTTGAGCAGCCGCTTTCGTCGGCTTCGCTTCGGCCTGCTTCGGTGCTGGCTTGGAATCTCCACCACTCTTGCCCGCGAGGATCGCGATCGGCTTGCCGACCTGCGCCTTCTCGCCTTCCTTCACGACGATCTTTTCGATCGTTCCGCTCTCGAATGACTCCATCTCCATCGTCGCCTTGTCGGTTTCGACCTCGGCGATCACTTCGCCGGACTTGACCTTGTCGCCTTCTTTCTTGAGCCATTTGACGACGGTGCCTTCCTCCATCGTGTCGGAAAGCTGAGGCATGGTGATTTCGACGGACATGAGAGCTCCAAGTCAGGAGCCGGAAGCCAGAAGCCAGGAGCCAGGAAGGACCACAATTCCTCTTCTGGCTTCTGGCTACTGGCTTCTGGCTTCTCCTTCTACCGGTAAGTCACTTCCTTCACCGCATCCACGATCTTTTCCACGCTCGGCATCATCGCTTCTTCGAGGTAGTGGTTGAACGGGACGGGGATTTCGTCGCTGTGGACGTATTCGATCGGGGCGTCGAGATAATCAAACGCGGGCTTCTGGATCTTCTGCATGATCCCCGAGCCCATCCCGCAATAGCCCCAGTCTTCATCGACAATCACGCAGCGATTGGTTTTCTGAATCGACTTGAGGATCGCCTTGCAGTCCAGCGGGCGCAGCGTGCGCAGGTCGATCAGCTCGACGTCGATGTTGTGATCGTTCGTGAGTGCTTCGACCGCCGGCCGAACGACGCGCGAAAGCGGACGTCCGTAGCTGAGGATCGTCACGTCGGAGCCTTCGCGCTCGACGTTGGCGATGCCGATCGGCACGGTGTAGTCCTTGTCGTCCGGCACTTCACCGGTGTCGTTGAGCATCTTTTCCGATTCGAGGAAGACGACCGGATCATCGCAGCGGATGCTGCTCTTGAGCAGGCCCTTGGCGTCCGCGGGCGTGCTCGGGGCGACGACGATCAAACCCGGGATGCGAGCGTAGACCGATTCCATTCGATGACTGTGCGTCGCGCCCAGCTGGTGTGCGATGCCATTTCCGCCGCGGAAGACGATGGGGACTTTGTACTGCCCGCCGGACATGTAGCGCACGTTGGCGGCGTTGTTTACGATCTGGTCGATGCAGACCCAGGTGAAGGACCAGCTCATGAATTCGACGATCGGCCGCAGGCCCATGCAGGCGGCGCCGACGCCAAGGCCCGCGAAACCGGCTTCCGAGATCGGCGTGTCGATGATTCGCTTCGGGCCGAACTTCTCGAGCATTCCTTCGGAGACTTTGTACGCCCCGTGATATTGCGCGACTTCTTCGCCGATGAGAAACACATTCTCATCGCGTTCCATCTCTTCGGTCATCGCATCGCGAAGCGCTTGTCTGAATTGCATCGTTGGCATTTCGTTTCACTCTCGTTCATCAATCCAACCGTCGCAGCAAACTCTCCACCCGATCGGGCCAATCGCGGAACAGGCTGATCTCGTCCCAGCGTCCACGATGCTCGCAGGTCCACAAGATCCGGCGAAGCGCTTCCTGCGCTTTTTCAGTCAAAGCCGAGGTCGGTTCGATCCACTCTTCGATCCGGCCCTGCAATTCATCCGGCACATCTCCAGACTCTCGCATGCGTTGGGCCGCAAAGCATTCACACGCGATCAAAGCTCGGACCGCCGTCCCGTGATCGATGTAATCAAAATCGCTTTCGAAAACCGCGTCCACCGCATCGACCAGCAGTTGTTCATCGCCCACATCCACAATCCGTGCAACGAACGCCAAGCCCTCATCGTCATCAAATGGGGGATGGGAGTCGCGCTCATCGCGTCCCTCACTCCGGCTGATACGGATATTTCTCGCTGAGAATATCCTCGAAGCGAGCTTCGAGCGGCGGGAAGGCGTCTTCGTCGGCTTGTTTGAAGGCTTCGTTGATTTCTTCCGCCACCGAGTTTTCCATCTCTTCGAACTGCTCTTCGCTGAGCAGGCCGTTCTCGCGGAGGCGGCGCTCGTAGAGGGTGATCGGGTCGCGGAGCTTGGCCTTTTCGGCTTCTTCCTTGCTGCGATACTTCATTGGGTCGGACATCGAATGTCCGCGGAAGCGGAAGGTGTCGGCGACGATATAGCTGGGGCCTTCGCCGCGCTTGCAGCGATCGGCGGCCTTGGTCATCTCGCTGATCACCGTGTCGATGTCGTTGCCGTCGACGTGATAGTACGGCATCGCGAATCCCGCGCCGCGCTTGGCGAGGTCTTTCTCGGCGCTGGCGCGTTCGACTTGCGTGCCCATCGCGACGCCGTTGTTTTCCACAATGAAAATGGCCGGCACTTTAAAAAGGCTGGCCATGTTCAATGCTTCATTAAATGTTCCCTGGTTGATCGCACCGTCGCCGAAGAGGCAGTACGTGACGCCGCCCGATTTTTTGTACTGCTGAGCGAACGCCAGACCCAGGCCGAGCGGAATATGTCCGCCGACGATGCCGTGGCCGCCGTGGTTGCCGGCCTTGGCATCGAACAGGTGCATCGATCCGCCTTTGCCCTTCGAACACCCGGTTTCTTTACCGAACAGTTCCGCGATCGCGGCGTGCGGGCTCATCCCTAAGGCCAGCGAATGGCCGTGGCAACGGTAACCGTTGATCAGCGCGTCAGTGCCGTGACGAAAGATCGCGGCAATGCCGACGGCGATGGCTTCCTGTCCGCTGTAGAGGTGGCAAAACCCGCCGATCTTCTGGCCGGGCTGCGTGTAGACTTGATACGTCTTTTCTTCGAATCGGCGGATAAGCATCATCATCCGCAAGCGGTCGCGCTCGACTTGGCCATCCGTGGAAGGCTTGGTTCTTACCGCAGGCTCCTTCGTGACCTCGTTCGCAACGGTCATTTCATAACTCACTTTCAAAAGGGCTGGTAACCCGACGCGCTGAGGGGATCCGGGTCGTCCCAAGTTCAGCGCAACGGCCAGAGAGTGTACGGGAAATCGCGCGGGCATCAATGCCCGGAAACCTCCTCCCGCCACTTCTTTATCGGTCCGCGCCGCGATTCAATAGAGCGCTAAACGGGTGCCGCGGGGAATTATAGGCGTTTTACTTTGGTTGGAGGACGCGCCCATTCATAATCCTGCCGACGTGGATCAGAGAATCCGATCAACCCGTTTGCTCGTGTGTGTGATGCTGCTCGCAGCCGCCGCGGTCGCATACAGCGGGCTGGCGCGGAACGATTTCATCAGCGTGGATGATGAAACATATCTCACGAACAACCCTCCCGTGCTCGCGGGATTGAGTTGGCGAGGCGTTCGCTGGGCGTTCACAACCTTCCACGCGAGCAATTGGCATCCGCTGACGTGGCTCAGCCTGATGGCGGGCTGCGATTTGTTCGGGACTTGGCCGGCGGCCCATCATTGCGTGAACGAGCTGTTGCATCTGGCGAACGTCGCGCTGCTTTTCTTCCTCCTGCTCCGAATGACCGATCGCCTCGCCCCCAGCGCCTTTGTCGCGGGCGTGTTCGCGTTGCATCCGGTGCATGTGGAATCGGTGGCGTGGCTGGCGGAGCGGAAGGATGTGCTCAGCGCTTGTTTCTTTCTGCTGACGTTGCATGCGTACGTGTCGTACGTGCGCAAACCGAGTTGGCGAAGAATGCCTCTCATCATCGCGCTGTACGCGCTTGGCCTCCTGAGCAAGCCGATGCTCGTGACGACGCCGTTCGTGTTGCTGCTGCTCGACTATTGGCCGCTCAGACGAATTACCGGTTCCGTAGGGTGCGCTTCAGCGCACCGGTTATTTCCATCCACCAAAAAGACGAGTAACCGGTGCGCCGAAGCGCACATTACAATGGCGAAGCTCGTTCTTGAAAAGATCCCGCTATTCGTTCTCGCAATTGCGTGTTGCATTGTGACACTGCTCGCTCAGCGTCACGCGATGGTGGACATGCGCGCTGTCCCGATCGGACTTCGAATCGAAAACGCCATCTTCGCCATCCCACGATACATGCTGAACGCGATCTGGCCGACGCGATTGTATTTTGGCTATCCGCTGCGGCCGGAGATTCCGACCCAGGAAGTTCTTGTTTCCGCCCTGCTACTCATCGCGATCACGATCGCGGTTGTTTCCTTGCGACGTCGATTCCCGCCGCTCGTTGTCGGCTGGTTCTGGTTCGTCGGAATGCTCGTGCCGGTACTCGGAATCATCCAGGTCGGTGGCGTGGCGATGGCGGATCGGTACATGTACCTGCCGATGATCGGCCTTAGCACTGCGATCGCGTTCTCTGTCGATTCCATCGTGATCAAGCAAAACGTGCGTCGTGCGATCGGCGCACTGGCGAGCATCGCGCTGATCGGCCTCGGCGTGCTGACGTGGATTCAGGTCGGCTACTGGATGAACTCCGTCACGCTCTTCGCTCACTCTCTGCAACTCAACTCCGACAATTTCATCGTCGAGCACAACTACGCCCGCGCGCTGCTCATGGCGGGAAAGGGAAACGAAGCAATCGACCGCTACCGCCAGCTCGTCACGCGCTATCCCCAGCACGTGACTGGCTGGAAATCCCTTGCCATGGCGCTCGTTGCAAAAGGCGATCTCGATGAAGCCTCACGCGCAATCGGCCCCGCGCTCGATCTCGACATGACCGACCCCGAAATCCCCTTCCTCGCCGCGTTCATCGCGATGAAACAGAACCGCACCGATGACGCAATCGCGCTCTATCGCCGAACGCTCGCGCTGCAGGAGAACATCGTGGCCCATTATGAGCTGAGCCAGCTCCTCCGCGAGCGTGATCCCAAGGCGGCGGAAGAAGAAGCCCGCCGCACGATCTCGCTCGCAGATCCGAACGACCCGCACATTCAAACCGCGAAACGGTTGCTCGACGTCGGCGCAATCAATGAATCTGACGAAAGTCTTTACCTCGCGCTCGCGCTCACCGGCACCCTCGGTCCCGAAGAACAATCCACGGCGGAAGCGAAGCGCGCCGAGATCGAGGCGCGTTGCGCCGCACGATTGCACCCGTGACGTCCGCCGCGACAATTAAAGGGTCCTGTCCCGAATGCCATTCGCTTAAGCGTAACGCGCGCGGTGTTTTGCCTTTAGGTTCTGTCGTGGCTCTTTAAGCAGGTCGTATTCCTTCAGCCTTCGTTTCAACTTTCGCGGCTCCCACCGGCGCGGG
>JAICIO010000125.1 GCA_025924315.1 Phycisphaerae bacterium | reverse complement strand
CGCGGCTTCGCCAGAATGAGCGGGTCAATATGGTTCGCGTACCAGCCGGCCCAATTCGACCACTCCGCGTAGATTCTTTCGTCTGTGATGCGCATCGTGCCGGCGGCAAGACGCCACCGGGAAAACATAGTGCTGAAGAGCTGGCAGGACATTTTCGATTTACCTACTTCAATAGTGATCCTAAGGGATTTGTTGAGGCCGTGCGCACGGCCTTGTACCAAGGCGTCAACGTAGATCTAGCTGTGCTTAGGAAAAATGACACGATCGCAGCATTGGGCACTCTCATGATGTCGTCGCGACGCGGCGCTGCTGCAGCCGTTGTGACTTTCAACTTTGATGATCTTCTCGAGACGTACTTAGATTACCACGGTTTCGTGGCGGTTTCGGTCATGAATACCAGGGCTTGGGCTACAAATGCGGATGTTGCTGTTTTACATCCACATGGATTCATACCGTTTGACGCTCGAAAGCCGGCGTTTGAGCGCCTGGTCTTCGACAAGGCGTCCTATCTGGATGAGGTGAATAATCCGCTGAGTGTGTGGCGCCAGAAGCTTCTCACCATTATGCGAGCGCAAACCTGCATCCTCGTAGGACTTGGGGGAAGCGACTGGAATCTGTCAAGTCTGCTGGCCGAAGCTAAACGCGAGCATGCCAGCTTGGAAGAGGAGACCGCATTTTGGGGAGTCAGCTTCGCGACCTCGTCGGAGCCGATTAAGCACAGCGCATGGGAGCAGCAAGGCGTGTATCCAATGAAGATCGCAGACTATGACGTTGCATTGCCGAATTTCCTTTTTGAGATCGCACAGAAAGCTGCTCGCCTTCGCCGAAGTTCGCCGTGATCAACGTTGACCATCGTCTTTTGCGGTCCGACCTGATTAATTACCCAATTGGGTAGATGAGCGAAACTCAACTGATTTAGTCAGCTCTTAACGGAAGATCGCGGCGTAGTGACGGTAAATCTCTGGTGAGTTGCGCAGCAGCTTCCGTGTCGCCGACTCCCGGCCGCGCGTTGACCGCCCGTACCGAGAGATATACGCACACCGAGCGATCGACGAGCGGTAAATGCGCTTCTCGCTGGTAGTCCTGGTTATGGACACCGTGTCAGCTGAACCGTGTTGGCTGGGTCTGCGGCTGCATTTCACCCAACTTTCGTGTCGCACGCGACGAAATAATTTGACACGGATTTCTCGCTACAGTCACATATCCGTGAGGTAAGGAACTCTCGTCATTTTTGGGTGGGAAGCCGCTACTCCACGCAACCCGGTTCTATTTAAGGGAGACCATGGCCATGCGATATCGCAGAGCGCAAGTTGCTGTGCTGTGGATGGGTGCGATAGTCCTATGCTTCTTGGGAGGGTGCGACGCTAACGAGGTATCTCGGCAACAGTCCGCGTTAGCAGATCGTTCTCGACTTAGCGACCTCGTTAACGGACAGCAGCATGTTCCGCTTGACGAATACCAGCTTTTTCGTGCACCCTCCTATCCGCGGAATATCGACAAACTCCTTCCGGAATGGGAAATCTGCGACAGCTTAGTCGTATCGCTACCGTACAATCAGGTGTTTTCACAGGAGGCATTGAGTTCATTTTTCGTTCAGCTTGTTGAAGCTGCAGCGCGACATGTTCATGTCCTCGTACTATATGATGAATCCCACCTCGGCACAGTACAGACGCTCCTTGACAGCATTCAGAAAGACCCAGATTCCGTAAATGTGCTTAAAAACGTCGAGCTAACCCCGGCACGCATCAACACGGTTTGGGCGAGAGATTACGGGCCTGTTTTCGGCGTGAATCATCGCGGAGATATTTGCGTATTAGACGCGATTTACCGCGACATCCCGACCGAAGCAATTCTGAAGAATCGTGATCGAAACCAATCTGGCTTGGACGAAGGAACTTCGACGGACAAGCAACGAAGTACTAAGTCAACGGCGGACCGCAACGAAGATGATGTTGCGCCGGTCTACCTGACGCAATACCTCTACACAAAATATGGCTCTAGAGTAAAGCATGTGCGCTCGCCCATTCAACTATGGGGCGGCGACTTTACCTCCGACAGCGATGGAAACGTGTTTACGTCGACGAACACTTTGCTCATGAACGGCGGCTCTCGCGACGATGTGGACTTAATTTTGAAGCTCTACTACGGTGCCAAGCACATCACTTATCTACTTCCCTTGCCCGGTCAGACAATTAAACATTTGGACATGTTCTTTCGCGTCATCGACAAAGAAACCTTGCTTCTCGCTGAGTACGACGACGAACCGCGGAATGGTGAATCAATTTACGAAAGCTATCTGAATCATGAGATAAAGCGCGTTCTTGATTATGACCTGGCACTGTTGCGTTCGGAGTTTCCCAAGAAGCGCATCGTGCGGATGCCGATGCCCCGCGTAGAGCTGGCTGTGAGCGACGAACTGCAGCGCCTTCTCGGGAATGCGGCGGTTCAAGAATACGTGGAAAAGCGCCTTCCAAAGAGTGACTCGTCCGACGCTGCGGACAAGTCGGATCCCGAAGCCGATGATACGCCAACAACTCAGCCGAGAAATGCGGCTGATGGCGACGATGACAACGTTCCCGAGGCTTCGCGAAAGCGTGCAACTGACTCTTCATCGACCGCCGAAACAACAAGCACACCTATAACGCGGCAGCGATACGAAACCCTAAAAGATGCCCTTGGTGACGACGCCGCCGCTCGGCTGGCCGCAAAACTACTGTACGCAAAGGAGCACGACATGGAGGCGGTAAATGTCACTGAGGAGCAATTAATGCAGGCTGTCGCCCCTGACTTGAAGGACCGACTTCAGGGCCTTACGGCCGAAGAACCGGACCTGACGTCGTGCATTTACCGCACCTATATTAATTGCACATACCTCAAGGCGAGCCCAACCGATCAGATTCTTCTGGTGCCGAGCTACTCACTTGAATCAGCGGATGGCGATCGGAAACCTCTCTCCGCAACCGAGGTTCAAGTAAGAAAGATTTATGAAGCGCTTTATCCAGGGGTAGAAGTGATCTTCATTAATTCTGATGAAGTGATTAAGGAGTACGGTGCAGTTCATTGTGTTACCTGCGTGATCCCAAAGTTTTAAGGGCAGACCATTCGATGGCAAATTGGCGAATCGAGATAAAGGTGTTTTTAGGCTCGCCCGATCGAATCGTCGCTTGGCGGCGCAGGGCGATCGACACCATCAAAGCGATCACGTCGGACGGGCTCATTCGCCACGTCCGTTATCTGCCGTTCGACTACGGCGATGTCCCGGGAGGAGTGGGACATGCGGAGGAATTAATCCTGCAAGGCCTGCGCAGCAGCGACTCTGCGGCGTTGATTTTTGATCAGGAGACATCGGTTGCGACCGAGCAGGAATATACGACAGCCATTGAAGAACACTACGCCGGCCGTCTGCCGAATGTGACGGTCTACTTTGGACCGAGCACCGACGGAAAGGAAACGAATACGCCTTTTCGCCGAACCGTCGGTGGCCAAGTTCTTTACCGCAAGTTCGCCAACGAGGACGACTTGGTGGAAGCGATTCGGAAGGACTGGACCGTTAGGGCACGAGCACTTGACGCTGCTGCTGAATGTTTGTTGCGTGCGGACCTTCCTACCAAAGAACTAATGACGGTGACGATGGTCTTCACTCCACCGATGCAAGATGGAGTTTATAAGCTTTCAAAACAGCCATCCGAGAAGATCATCTCGCTGGGCAAGTCCGCGCAAACAAAACATCTCGCGGGCAAGGACCTAGAGCCAGTGGAGATGTACGCGCTCGCGCAGCTGCTCGATGCGTCAATCGCAGCGAAAAACTTCGAGCCAATGATCCTTAAACCGTTCCCCAACAAGGTACATCAATACCTTTCAAAGCGTATTCGCCTGGATCTCGACTTGCCGGATCGAGCGCAGCGAATCGAAACCTTAAAAAAATGGCTGGGAGACGTCGGAAGCATCCCGCCGACGGTTAGGGATTTCGCAGCGTTCGAACTGGGAATGTGCAAGGCGGTGACGGCAGTGAACGACCTTAGGAAGGCGATGCTACGGCCAAATGAGACGCTGGCTGTCCGCCGTTACGCCGCTCTAGCGCTCGGGATGATTCGGCACATTGATTCGATCGAGCCGCTTGTGAAATGTCACCTTGATACAGATGAACCTGCAGAGCTTCGCGATTTCACCCTCCGAGCATTGGCGGGCATTCTGAGCGCCGCGGACGACCCATCGCTGTACTAGCTGCGATTAGTCGAACAAACCTGGAGCCACCATGGAGCGATTCTCGTTTGAGTGCAGTAGAGACGGAACCGCTTGCGACGACGCCGAAGCGGTAGCGGCTATTAAAGCGATAGCGTCGGGGGTCACAGACCTGATCGTGATCTCGCACGGCTGGAACAATGACAAGGCCGACGCGACCGCGCTGTACAACCTCTTCTTTCAAAGGTTCGAGGAACTCCGCGGCTCCGATGTCGGCTACGCAATGAAAGACCGCAGATTTGCAGCGATCTGCATTTTCTGGCCTTCCAAAAAGTTTACCGATATCGAACTCATTCCGGGAGGCGCCGCAGCGATGACTGGCTCGCCTCAAGACAGCGCGGCTGCGGTTGCCGCGCTACAGGAGTTGAAAAGCGACCCGATCAAACTCGGCGTTCCCCACCAGCCACCATCGCGGGCGGTGGCAATGGATGAGGCAATCAGTTTGTTGCCCTCACTCGAGACAAATCCTTCCGCGCGTCAGCGATACGTCGAATTGCTGCGAAGTGTGAGCGATCGCGGTGCGGAACATCCGGATGACGGCACGGACGCTTTCTTTCAAAAGGACGCCGAAGAACTATTTTCTGCTGCGCGCGGATCCGTCATAGCCCCGCCGCCCGCGAACCGGGGGGGCGCCGCGTCCCAAGGGCCCGCAGCGGGGATCAGGGACCTCTCGAACGACGCATTAGCAGCGGCGAGGCGACTGGCGAATTTTACGACCTACTATCAAATGAAACGGCGGGCCGGTGATGTTGGACGCGCCGGCGTCGCGCCGTTGTTGCAGCGGATTAGAGAGGCAGTTCCGTCTGTCAATCTGCATCTCATCGGCCACAGCTTTGGCGGCCGGGTGGTAGCCGCTGCAGCGCTTGCGTTACCGCCAGGCACGCAACGAAGTACGATGGTCTTGCTCCAAGCGGCATTCTCCCACAATGGGTTCTCTCCTGACTTCGACGGGCGCGGACATCGTGGCGCGTTCCGCGAAGTTATCGCTTCGAAGTTGATTTCTGGCCCGATCATAATCACCCATACGAGGAACGATCAGGCCGTTGGCGTCGCCTATCCTCTTGCTTCCCGCATCTCCCACGATATGTCTGCGGCACTTGGAGATGCCAACGACCCGTACGGCGGCATGGGACGAAACGGTGCGCAACACACCGCCGAAGCGCAGTTCGGCAGATTGCTTGACCTCGGCGAGGTCGTAAGCAACGCGTACCTTTTCAGGCCTGGAACGATTTACAACCTGAATGCCGACGCGTTCATCGCCGACCATAGCGACATCTGCAAGTATGAAGTCATGTCAGCTATTTTCGCAGCCATCCAAGCAAGCGAATCAGCACAGTCGGGCTCGAAACGTCAGGCGGGCGCAGTCAGCTTTAGAGGAGGCGGATCCGCCGATGACGCTCCGAGCATCGACGATCTGCAGGATTGTCTGGCGAGTTCTGCCGTACTGCCTGCGATATTTAATCCGGAGCGGTTGCGACGCTGGAAACTGCCGGAGGACGCGGATACGCCAGGGTCCTATATGGTAGAGCTCAATGTACGCAACAAGGGTGGCCTACCGGCCGCCGAGGCCCGTTTTCTCACACTGTATCGATCCGTTGTCTCGGACGATCAACGTCAACCTGTGCGGATCGCGAAGACCTACTTTAGCTGCTTCATCAGTACAAATGAGTGCAAGGGGTTAGTAGTGCAGGATGAGATGGCAGCGCAGCAGGATGCTGGCGCCAGATCGGGAGATGGTCCCCGTGCGGACCACCGTAAATTCAAGTGCATCTATCGCGTTTGGCCAGATTTTCCCCTCAAGGCGCAGATCGACAATTCCCTAGCGACCGTGAAGGCTGATGCTGCGCTCAACTCATACAATGCAACCGGAAATCGCATTGTCTGGGCGGTGATCGATTCGGGCGTCGACCAAACCCATCCTCATTTCGGCGATCCCGCCGATCCAAGCAGTCACACGCTTTTGTCAGAAGCGGTCGAAGATCTGCACCGCTGCTTCGTTCGCATACCGACGGGGAACGGACCAGTGAAGATACCGATGGCTCTCGATAACCCTGACGTGAAACCGCCGGGGATGTCGGACGTGGATTGGGCGATCGAACGGCCAAAGCGTCTTGAGCAGCATCGCAAGGCAGCGTTGACGGACGAGCTCGGCCACGGAACCCATGTCGGCGGCATCATCGCGGGCGATCTCTCGTCCAAACGAACGAACGGTTCAACCGTCACACCGCGTGTATTCATGCGAAAGCTCGAGTCCGACGGTGACGGCGGAAGGTTGAGCCGGACGGTGGTCGAACGGACCGGTGTGGAACCTGCTCGCCTTCGGGGCGTCGCGCCGAAATGCCGGCTTGTTAGCCTCAAAGTGTTAAATGTGAACGGAGAGGGTCGTGCGAGCGACGTCATTCGTGCGCTGGAATACATTCGTGAAGAAATCAACGATGACCCGAAACTTCTACGTGTACATGGCGTTAACCTGAGTGTCGGGTATGAGTTCGATGCCGAATTGTTTGCGTGCGGTCGGAGCCCACTTTGTGCAGCCGTGGACCGCCTTGTTCAATCAGGGGTCATTGTCGTCACAGCGGCCGGGAACACGGGATACGGCGCCGTGGCCGCTGACCAACGCAATGGCTCGAAATCGAGTCTCTCCAACACAATTAACGATCCCGGAAATGCGGCGGGCGCGATTACGGTCGGTGCAACACATCGCGATGCCCCGCATACTTACGGCGTTTCGTTTTTCTCTTCAAAAGGGCCGACGGGCGATGGACGTCTTAAGCCCGATCTGGTTGCACCGGGTGAACGCATTACTTCCTGCGCGGTAGGCGCAAAACGCACGGAACTCGGTAATGTTGCGAACAACGGCCCGATCGAGGCCTACTACGTCGATGATAGCGGTACCAGCATGGCTGCACCTCACGTATCAGGTGCAATTGCGGCGTTTTTATCCATCCGCCGTGAGTTCATTGGCAAGCCCGCGGAAGTTAAGGCGCTCTTTACGACCAACGCGACGTCACTCGGACGTGAACGTTATTTTCAAGGACATGGTTTGATCGATCTCATGCGTACGATTCAAGCAGTCTGACGTCGGTTGGATTGCATGTTAACTGCGTACCAGTACATGGTACATATGTTCGGCGGCACAGTATCACATCAGCCAGAGTCCGGACATTGATCGGACATCGCGCGCAAGTCGCAATTGCGAGAAATCGATGCTTTTGCGACCCTCTTGGCCACGCGTATCAATAGATCCTCAACCCCAACCTCTCGGCAAAACTCGATGAACGCTCCGCAGCTCCGGCCTTTTGCCCATGCCGTCTCGAACAATCCTTCCAAAAAAAAGGGAAATACTGACCTCTGCAACACTTATCATTGAAGACACCGATTCAGAATGGTCGCCAATCGCACACCCCCACGCTGTAGCTGCTCGTCGATGATCTTCCCATATCGATCAACATCGGCCTGGCCTTTTTGTTTTGAGTCGCAGAAGTTGGCTGTAATGATCGCAGCCGCAAATGGGCCCATGTAGGTTGCATGCTCCAGGTGGAATTCGCGCTCCGCATCCGAGGGGTCATCCACAACCGGCGCCATGGGTTTAACGAGTGCGATCACGGCGTCGCGTTCATCACTCAGCTCAGAATCGGGCCTCACACGAAAGCCGCACTTGCGCGATTCTAATGTGCGCCGTGCCCTTCGACAAAAAAACCATGGCTCGACGTCGCGTGACCGAGGATGACCCGCACGACCTCGCCCGTATTCCTTCCGAAGTCGTGTTGCTGCGTTGTGCCGTAGGTGATGCCGATGTCATCGATGCTCTTTCGATCATTGCTTCCTTGCAATCTCATCGAGCTCGACTGGCGGCGGGCACGCCTTGTCACAGCCATGCCGGATCGCATTTCCGTACGCTTGGGCGGCTTAGCGGACAACGACCCGAAAAGCCAACCCGTCGAATCAATTATCCAGTCGATGGCCCGTCCGCTGTTTGCGTCAATCTAGGACCAATGACGAGAACTGTCGAGCAACGCCCTTCGAAGAAGCTGATCTATAACTCGGGAGCGATATTGCCGGACAGACCAACGATTGGCGCTATGTCCACGTGTCGTCACAATCGGTATCTGTACGCGCGCGCATTGTCGAACGATGTGTGGCTTCGGAACGCCCAAGGTGACCTTTTTGTTGATTGGGTTCACCCGTTCCGGCGAGTACCGTCTTGCATCCAAATGTCGCCTCAATACCGTGATTTCGTGCAAAAAGATGCGATGCGGAGATTCTCGTTGCAAGAACTATCTTCGAATAGTAAGGTCAAAGATAACAAGGGATTCGGTGCTATTTCGGCTGGATTGGATGATCGCCTGATAAGGACGAGGTCGGACGTTCGAATCGTCTCGGGCCCATTTCCGTTACGGCCGCAAGTCATCATGACTTGCGGCATTTTCGTTTGTAGAAGCCGGCTTAGGGATGCGAGCAGTTGAAGGGCTGATCCAAGTCCGTTGAGCGTGTGAATTTCGCGATCGCCGCGATATCGGAGTCTGACAAGTGTGCCCGCCGTTTGAGCTCCTCGGAGTTCAACTTCGACGCCTCTCGAAGCGTTTTGATACCTGCCCGGTTGAGGGAAAATCGGATCAGCCCGGGCATCCATGTGTGGCGGATTGGAAGATCCACAAGATCTGGCACAATCGAGCCAGTGCCGTCGCAAGTCGTGCACTTTTTACGATGAATTAAGAGCGTGACGGAGCCGCTGCCTCGACAGTCACGACAAGGCACCATTGCTGTTGCTTGCACGTAATCGCGATATGCCGGCCCGACGTCTGATCGTCCCAGTGCCTTCGCGACCGCCTTGAGCAGGGTGTTTTGAGTTGCCGGGAGAACGATCACCTCGCGCAATCCATCGCATGCGACTCGCGCCCGCATTTGTGCCTTGCTCAAAGTTTGCGTGATCGCGACCGATGGGATGTGATTCTCCGCCCAAGCCTTCCGCATTAGTTCCGGTCCAGCTCCATCTGGCATTGCGTTGCGACAGACAAGCAATGCGTATCGCTCTGACTCGAGCCGCTTGTTGGCTTCGGCGATCGACTCAACTGTTTCCGGCTCGTATCCGTTGAGCCAGAGAACGACCTCCGCATTCAGATTCATGTCCCGGTCGTGGTTGACGATGAGCAACCTCGCCTCCGCTGCACTGTCACTCATGCGGCCTCCTGTTGCCGATTGGAAATTAAAAAATCCTTGAACGCGAATCGTCGGCTTATGACGGGGGTTTTGTCAAAGCTAAACAGACCTTTCAAAGACTGCATTGACCTGAGCCGATGATTTTCTTTATACCCTAACATAGTCCAAACTGTGGAAGGTCATGAAGATTATCTCGGCACACAACGGTCTCTTACAAACGCTCGCGGGGAAGGAACTGCGCGCGGCGGTGGGGCGATCGTTTCAAACCGGGATCGATCTGCTCGATGGACTTGCGCCTTCCGGCAAATGGGCGTGCGGCGCGATTCATGAATTGCTGACCGAGCCCTCGCACGGCACGCCAAGATTCGTCGCGACGATGATCGCTAGGGGCGTAGTGCGCGATCCTTCGGTGGCACAGACATTCCTGTCTGTGACGGGACGAGGTATTCCTCAACCCGTTTCTCGGTCGACAACCACTATCGATCGCGGAGTACCGCGCTCGATCACAGACAAGAATGTCTGTGCCACCAAACAGCGCAGTGCAACTCAATCATCAACAAGCGTCATCGTCTGGTCCGATCCGCGTCGCGAGCTTTATCCTCCGGCGCTCGCGACGCTCGGGATCGACCTGAACCATCTCATTCTGCTCAGACCGAAATCCGAAGCGGACGAACTGTGGGCGATCGCCGAATGCCTGCGCTCGAGCGCCGTCGCGGTAACGATCGCATCGCCACAACGACTCTCGCAGATCGAAGCGCGACGTCTGCAGCTGGCGGCCGAGCGCGGTGGGGGTGTGGGGCTGCTCTTACGCCACACCGGTCGCACATCCACTCACTACGCCGCCGCCACGCGCTGGCTCATCTCACCCGCGCGCGGCGAACGAACCATTCAGCGTTGGAAGATCCAACTGCTTCACGGTCACGGAGGACGTGTCGGGGAAAACGTCTTTCTGGAGTACAGCCGTGAAAACCATTCTGTGCGTGCGATTGAAAAACTTCCCCATCGACAGACTGCAACGAAAACTGCAACGCGCATCGCGTGAGAGCTCGCCTTTTTTCCCCTCTCCCTTGCAGGGAGAGGGTAGGGTGAGGGTAGAGCGCGGTGGATCCAATGGCGTAACTTCTGAACACAGCTACGAGCGTTCTTCTTGCGAATCGACGCAACACGACGATTCACACTCCCCCCTCACCCTAACCCTTCCACCTCCCATGAGTACATGGGAACCCCCTCCGGGGAGAGGGGATAAGACGATGCGCCGCCATCACGGTCGACCCACGACCGAACCCGTTCGCCAACGCCGCTGGACACACCAACTCTGGCAGGACGGTCCGAAAGACACGACACCACTCGTTACGCGCCTTCCTCGCCCCAAACTCTTCATGCCGCCGCGCGGAATCTGCATGACGCCACGTGTAGCCGCGAACGCAAGTTCGCGGGTTCCGACGCACTCCCCCGCGGACTTGCGTCCGCGGCTACAGGATCCGCCCATCGTCATCACCCGCACGATCGCCAATCGCCAACTCGTCGTGAACGCATCCGACTCCGCCAGCCAGATGGGCGTCCATCCCGGCCTCACGCTCACCGAAGCGAGCGCCATCTGCCCGGGCGTGCTCCACTTCGACCAGGAACCCGAGCAGGATCAACGCGCGATCGAAGCGCTCGCGAGATGGATGTTCCGCTTCACTCCGCGCGTCTGCCTGCCCGTACGCGCGAAAGATGACGACGAAAACCCCGAAGGCGACTGTATCTATCTCGACATCACCGGCTGCGAACGTCTTTACCACGGTTTCGAGAACCTCGCGCAAAAAGTGCGAGATGCCTTAAGCCGCTTGCGGCTGAGCGCGACGATCGCGATCGCGCCAACTCCGGGGGCGGCGTGGGCGTTCGCAACGTTCTCCGACGCTTCACCCATCATCGCGCCCGACCAACTGCAACGGCTCTTCCCCGCGCTACCCATTGCTGCATTGCGATTCACCGAAGACATCCTCGATTCCCTCCACCACCTCGGCCTCGAAACCGTCGGCCAGCTCATGCAGCTCCCGCGCAGCGCACTGCCTGCGCGATTTGGACCGATGCTTCTGGAGCGCATCGATCAAGCTCTCGGCAGAATCTCCGAGCCGCTCAATGCTCTCGAATATCAAGCTCCGGTGCGCGCCGAGATCGAATTCGACGGCGTGGTCGATTCGCTCGAAGCGATCTGGATGGTCTTCAAAGATCTGCTGTCGCAACTCATCGATGATTTAACCAAACGCGGCGCCGGCGCGCGACGAATCGACGTCGAATTCAAACGACCGTACATGTCATCGATCGAACGAACGATTCAGCTCTCGCGTCTCTCGCGCGATCCGAGAAATCTCTTCAATCTTTTGCGCTGCTCGATGGAAGGATTGGAAGAAGAGGCACGAAGGCACGGAGGCACGAAGGCACGAAGGGGAAAAATCAACCGCGCGCTCTTCGTCGACACTTCAAATGACCGCGCCCATACTCCCTCCCCCCACCGGGGGGAGGGCAGGGGACCGCGGCAGATCGACGAACGGTCAATCGCGCAACAAGCGTCCTCTTCTTCCGCTTGCGGCTTAGCGGGATTTGCGGGAACAGCCGTTTCTGGTCTCTCGCGCCGCTCGCCCCTCTCCCCCGCCCTCCCCCCGGTGGGGGGAGGGAGTAAAACGCTCGCGCCACAGAAGGTCGAGCCGACGCGTCACGAAGAATACATCTGCAACGGCTTCACCGGCATCCGCATCACCGTGCCGCTCTTCGAGCGCATCCACCACGAACAGATCAACCTCGGCGGCGAGACGGAACATTCGACGGATGCCGAACTCGCGAACCTCATCGAGCGCCTGCGCATTCGTCTCAACCTTGAATCGGTGGAAAAAGTCGAGCTCGCTCAGTCGTATCTCCCCGAGCGCGCCTACTCATGCAAAGAAGCGGTCGAGGAGGATCATCCTTCATCCGTCATGCTTCATCCTTATGTTCCCTCTCGTCCGCTGCACCTGTTGCCCGAACCCATCGAAGTGCACGTGATGGTTTCCCCCTCGGAAGACCGCGACGGAAAACCGATCTTGTTCCGCTTCGATAACGACCTGCACGAGCTGACGCATGCGATCGGCCCTGAGCGCATCGCCGGCGAATGGTGGCACGGCCATCACCGCACGCGCGATTACTTCGACGCCGAAGATCGAAATGGAAAACGATTCTGGCTCTTCCGCGTGCAGGAAACGAGCCATTGGTATTTGCATGGTGAATTCGAGTGATTAGTTAGCGGCGGAGCGAAGCTCCGCGGGTTCGCATCGTCATGCCCGAATCCCCCCAGGAAAAAGTTCGTCCCACCCCCGAACCACCCGAAGAGCGGTTCGCGCCCTCGCCGTTTCTTTATGCCGAGCTCGACGTCACGACGAATTTCTCCTTCCTCCGCGGCGCGTCGCACGCGGACGAGCTCGTTCTGCAAGCAGCGCGACATGGCTATCGTGCGATTGCGGTGACGGATGTGAATTCCCTCGCCGGCGTCGTGCGAATGTTCGACGCCGTCAAGCAGATCCGCGAGAAAAATGGCTGGGCGCCGAAGCTGATCATCGGCGCGCGGTTGGTATTCCAGGATGCACCCGATCTGCTCGTCTGGCCAAAAGATCGCGCCGCATATGGTCGTCTTTGTCGCTTGCTCACCATCGGAAAACGCCGCGCCGAAAAAGCCGAATGCAAACTCTGGCTCAACGATTTTCTCGAACATCAAGAAGGCATGATTGCTGCTGTCGTCCCAACCTGGCATCCCGAGTCATCTGACGACGATAAAAAAAGAAACGACGCGAATCCCCAGCCGCTTCGCGGCTTAGCGATTTCGCAAAGTCCGCTTGAGAAAGCGCTTCACACGTTGCGAGACGTAATGGCCGATCGTCTTTCACTCGCCATCAGCGCTCTCTACACCGACGATGACCAATCGCGTCTGCAACATTTGCACGAGTTAAGCGAGCTCACGCATATCCCCGTCGTCGCGACGAACCATGTGCATTACCACGATCCGTCGCGACGCGCGCTACAGGACGTTCTCACCTGCGTGCGACATCAATGCACGATTCACACCGCCGGTTTCAAGCTCTTTCCCAACGGCGAGCGCTATCTCAAATCGCCGGAGCAGATGCATCGGCTTTTCGCGGATTATCCACAGGCGATTGTGCGTGCGATTGAGATCGCCGATGCCTGCACGTTCGATCTGAAGGAGCTTCAGTACGAATATCCCGACGAGATCGTCCCCGCCGGCAAATCCGCGATCGAATATTTGAGCGAATTGGCGTGGAGCGGCGCGGATAAGCGATATCCCGAAGGCGTGCCGGAAAAAGTCCGCAAGCTCATCGGCAAAGAACTCGAGTTCATCCAGATGATGAAGTTCGAGGCGTATTTTCTCACGGTGTACGATGTCGTGAAATTTGCGCGATCGAGAGGAATCCTCTGCCAGGGCCGAGGTTCCGCGGCGAACTCGGCCGTCTGCTACTGCCTCGAAGTCACCAGCGTCGATCCGAACAAAATCGAGGTTCTCTTCGAGCGCTTCCTCTCAACCGCTCGCGGTGAACCCCCTGACATCGACATCGATTTCGAGCACGAGCGCCGCGAAGAGGTAATCCAATACATCTACGGAAAATACGGCCGCGACCGCGCCGGCATGACCGCGACGGTCATCACCTACCGCGGCCGCAGCGCCATCCGCGATATCGGCAAAGCGCTCGGCCTGTCGCTCGACATGGTCGATCAAATGGCGCGACGATTGGATTGGTGGCACAAGGGCGTGCTGACGGATTCACAAATCAAGGAAGTCGGCCTCAATCCGAATGATTCGACGATTCGCCAGGCGATCGACCTGACGTCACAAGTCCTCGGCTTCCCAAGACATTTAAGCCAGCACACGGGCGGAATGGTAATGACGCGGGGGCCACTGTGCGAAATGGTGCCGATCGAAAACGCGAGCATGGAAGATCGAACGGTCATCGAATGGGACAAGGACGACATCGATGCGATTGGGATTTTGAAAGTGGACGTGTTGGCGCTGGGGATGCTGACGTGCATATCGAAGGCGTTTAAGTTGATGGAAAAGAGCGACGAAGCGACGAAGCGACGAAGCGACGAAGGGAAAGGAAGGAAACAAGATGGCGATTGTAAGAACGTTTCGCGATTTGATTGCGTGGCAGAAAAGCAAGACGTTGGCAAAGGTGGTGTACATCTCGACACGCAAGATGCCCAGGGAGGAGCAGTTTGGACTGACGAATCAAATGCGACGAGCGGCAGTGTCCATTCCGTCAAATATTGCGGAGGGGCATGCGCGACAAAGTCGCCTGGATTACTTGAAGTTTCTACGCACGTCACGCGGATCGCTTGCAGAATTGATGACGCAGCTGGAGATTGCGTGGGAACTCAACATGATGCCATTCGATCAAAAGCTTTCAGCCCTGCTGAGCGAGGTGGATCGCATCTTGCAGGGATTAATTCGCGGCCTGGAAAACAAGAAGAATTAACCTCTTCCCTTCGTCGCTCCGTCGCTTCGTCGCTTCGTCGCTCTCCTATTCCTCGCTATGAGATTCATCGCCTCCCCGACGAAGACCCCGCGGTTTACGAGATGATCTGCAACGCGGACACGATCGGGGTTTTCCAGATCGAGTCGCGCGCGCAGATGTCGATGTTGCCGCGATTGCGGCCGGAAAAGTTTTACGATCTCGTGATCGAAGTCGCGATCGTTCGACCGGGGCCGATTCAGGGGAACATGGTGCATCCGTACCTGCAACGGCGGCAGATGCTTCGCGAGGGGAAGGCCGACGACATCAAGTATGAGAGCGAGGCGTTGCGGCAGACGCTGGCGCACACGCTCGGCGTGCCGCTGTTTCAGGAGCAGGCGATGCGCGTGGTGATGGTCGCGGCGAATTTCACCGCGGCGGAGGCGGATCAATTGCGCCGCGCGATGGCGGCTTGGCGGCGTAATGGGATGATCAACACGTTTTATCCGAAGATCATCAACGGGATGCTCGCCAACGGCTACACGCGCGAGTTCGCGGAACGCGTGTTCGAGCAGATCCAGGGCTTCGGCGAATACGGTTTCCCCGAAAGCCATGCGGCGTCGTTTGCGATTCTGGTCTACGCCAGCGCGTGGATCAAACGACATCACCCCGCGGCGTTTTGCGCGGCGCTTTTGAACAGCCAGCCGATGGGGTTCTATGCGCCGGCGCAGATCGTGCGGGATGCGCGCGAGCATGGCGTGACGGTATTGCCGCCGGATGTGAATGAGAGTGAGTGGGATTGCACTCTCAATGGGGAGGGCGAGGCTCCTGCCGAGCCGTCTTCGTGTCACCAACGCGGAATGGCTCGGCAGGAGCCT
>JAICIO010000124.1 GCA_025924315.1 Phycisphaerae bacterium | reverse complement strand
CCGGCTGGTCGCGGGCGCGCTTGCCCGCCGTCCGCTTTCGACCACTACCAACGCCGAGCACCCTCGCCGGCTACACGCGGAAAATCACCGTGCTGTGACGTCGATCGTCTTGCAGGGCGGGAGCGCTTCGAGGAAGAGTTTGCCGTAGCGCTTGCCCTTCACGCGGCTGTCGAGAATGACCACGATTCCGCGGTCGGATTTGCTGCGGATGAGGCGGCCGAAACCTTGCTTGAGCTTGATCACCGCTTCGGGAACCGAGTAATCCATGAACGGATTTCCGCCGGCGTTGCGCACGGCCTCGAGGCGCGCTTCGACGAGCGGTTCATCCGGCACGGCAAAAGGGAGCTTCACGATGATGACGTTCCGCAGCTGATCGCCCTGCACGTCGATGCCCTGCCAGAAGCTCGATGTGCCGAAGAGCACCGAATTCTCCTGGGAACGGAATCGATCCAGCAGAACTTTCCGCGGCGCACCCTGGCCTTGCACGAGCAGCGGATAACCGAGCGAATCGATGCGGTCTTTGAGCGCGTTGGCGGCGTCGAGAAGCATCTTGTAGCTCGTGAACAAAACAAACGCCCCGCCGTTTGTTTGCTGCAGATATTGAATGATCTTCTCACACGCCGCCGGAAGAAACCGATTCGTGTCGTTCGGCTCCGGCAGATCGGATTCGATGTAAAGCGTCGCCTGACTGGCGTAATCAAACGGCGAGCCGAGTTGGAGGGTTTCAACGTTTTCGGTGAGACCGAGTCGTGCGGCGATGTAGGCGAAGGCGGGGTCTATCGTTTGCCCCTGCGAGATTTCAAGTTCACCTGTGACACGGCCTTTCAGGCCGTGCTGGTCGCGTCCATCGAGCAATCCATTCACATAATCAAGATTGGTTGCCTTCCATTTCCAATCTTTCAAACCCGCGGCTTCCGCGTTGCCGTCGCAATACTCGACTGCGTGCCGAAGGTCGTCTTCATCGCGTACCAGATGATCAAAATACTCCGGCTGCCAGAAAGGCCCCGTTCGGTCAAGCAGTTCATTTGCACGCTTTGCGACGAAACCCTTCCATGATTGGAGGATCTCTGGCAACTGATGGGTATCGAGCGGCTGGAGAACAGCATGAACGTGGTTCGGCATCACGCACCAGCTCAGGAGCCTGTAGCGTGATCCGTCGAAATGCGCGAGCGCATCTTGCATCAACTGCGCGATCTGCGGCTGCGAAAGCCAACAGCTCCCTTGTCCGGAGTCGAGATATTTCTCAACACGTTCTGAGTGGAGTCGATGCAGCTCGTCGAGCTCTTCGTTAGTCAGCGGACGATTTTGCGTTTTTGCGCGCACGATGATTGCACCGCGCTCACGGATCCAAGCTTGAAGCGTTGACTGAGGAAGCGAGTCGATCAGGCGGAAGTTAACTGCGTAAATTGCGCCGGTCGCAGTCCAGTGGGGGAGATACGCGCCTTTACGTCGATGAATCGGTGGTTGCTGGGTGAGGGGGGGCACGGGCTGAAAGCCCGTGTCACGAGGGAGCGGTGACGCCACAGAGAAGCCGTCGTTTTTCGATTTGGATGTACACAGGGTGGCGCTGGTCATCACGACGCTGGGCACCTTCGCGAAGAGTTCTCGCTTCAGGCCTTCGGCGATGTTGATGGGGGCGGCGTGGAGGGTGACTCGTTTGGGGGTTCGGCCGGCGACGTCAAACCAGTAGACGGCGTCTTTCAGGCTTTGGGTGATGATGGCGTCGATTGTGGTCGCCATGGCGTTCACTTTTTCGGCCAGGCTGCCCAGTTCGGAGATTTCTTCTTCGTTCGTGATCTGCGACATCATCGCTTTGAGGTGCTTGCTGAGGTCGCGAAGTTTGGGACTCAAATCATTCTCGACGACTTCGGGTTCGTGCACGCGGCCATTGGCTCGGCCGATGTTTTCCTGCCACCAGATCACCCGTTCGAAGAATCGCTCCATCAGGTGATTCAGGTCGACGACGTCTTGAATTGCGTCGTTGGCGGCGGAGCCGTGCGTGCTGAGAAGACCGCGGCCGCGCTTGGTGTCGTAGAGGGTTCTTAGTTGATAGCGGATGGAGCCTTCGCTGATCTTCAGGCCAAAATGCTGACCGGCGACTTCTTCGACCGTGTGCGCTTCGTCGAGAATGGCGAGGTCGTACTTGGGGAGATAATTCACGCCGACGCTGCGCAGCGCGAGGTCGGAGAAGAAGAGCGCGTGGTTCACGACGAGCACATTGGCGCTTTGCATGCGCCGCTTGGCGGCCTGCCAGAAACATTTCTCGTAGAAGCTGCACTTCTTGCCGAGGCAATTGCCTTGCTCGGCGCAGACCCGTTCCCAGACGGAGGGATTCGGAATGCTCGGAAGATCCGCGAGCGAGCCGTCAGTTGTGCGTTGCGCCCAGTCTTCGACCATCCAGAGCGATTCGAGTTGACGATCGTCGTCGAAGAGGAAGTTCTGTCGGCCACGAGTTTGTTCGAGGCGGCGCTGGCAGAGATAGTTGCTTCGGCCTTTCACCAGGACGGCGGTGAACTCGTCCGGGTAAATCGAGCGGAGGAGAGGGATGTCCTTGTCGATCAGCTGTTCCTGGAGCGAGATCGTGTGCGTGGAGATGACGACGCGCTTCTTGTTCCGCACCGCGAAGTCGATCGCGGGGAGCAGATAGGCGAAGGATTTTCCAACGCCGGTGCCGGCTTCGACGAGGAGATGATGTTTCTCGGTGAACGCGCGCTCGACCGCGGAGGCCATTTCGAGCTGCTGAGGGCGGTGCTCGTACTTGTCTCCCAACCGTCGCGCGACGGCGCCCTCGGCGCCGAGGATTTCCGTAAGGGTGACGGGCACGGGGCGGGATTATACCCAAACTCTATGCGAACTTCTCTTGAGTTTTTTGATGCGAAAGTGCCCGCCACTCAACGGGCACGCCTGGTGTCGGCTTTGGATTACAAACTGCTTTGTGAGCGGGTGATCACCGCGACTGGAATGGGGATGAGTTTTCGACGTCGTTTGTTGATGAGATGGACCACGCCGAGAAAGACCGCTGCGTACGGGGCAAACATGGCAAAGCCATGAACGCCTGCGAGGAAAGTAAGCGGCAGATACCGCAGCGACTTCATAGTCCGTGGTTATAGCCTGTCGCTTATCGGGCCAGAACTTTTAGAACGGGCTGCGACACAAGTTGCTGACAGCTGTCTGACAACGTGGGTGGAATGTGGGGTTTATTGGTGAAAAGGACAAGTACTGGTGTCAGACACGGGGTCTGACAGCAGGGTGACTTTGTGGGGCAAAGAAAAGCCCACGGCTTAAGCCGTGGGCTTGATGAAGGTTCTCAAAGATTAGACGAGTTCAGCAAGCGCTAGTGCGTGATTCGTGTCGTCGATGGGCGCGATTGCAGGTTGCGAGCTGAACGCTGTTCCGATGGTTCGTCGGCCTGACCTCGTGGCCGGTGTTGTCGATGCGGTGCTCTGGGTCGAACTCGCACTGAGCGATTGCGTGCTGAGCGATTGAGTCGTTGTATCGATCGGCTGCGAGAGCATGCCGGAGTAAAGGCGCTCGTGCGGGACGATCTCTTCCGCAAGGTCGGGGCTGCTCCAATAAAGCTTGATGTTGGCAGGTCCGGCCGTGTTGTGGAATTGAATCTTGATATCGGCCTTTGTGTCGCCGGCCAGTGGAATGCTGCCGGTGTCAGACGTTTCGGGGGCGGTTTTGCCGAAGTTGGCGGCGAGGATGTTGAAGTCGAGGATGTTGACGGTTCCATTGCCGTCAAAGTCACCGTCGTTGAACGTCATGCCGGTCTTGCCGAAATTGGCGGCCAGCGTGTTGAAGTCTTTGATGTCGACGGTGCCGCTCTCATCCGCGTCGCCGGGGAAATGCACGGTGTTCCAGTCATCGATGACGAGCTGATTATTGATGTACAGCCGCGCGCCGTCGTTGGCGGGCATGCGGAAAGTGTACGTCTCGGGGTGAGTGGCATCGCCGAATTCGGGCTCGATCTGGCCGGTCCACTGCGCGCTCCAGGTCGTCGGCTCGATATCTCCGCCGGGCGAACTCGTACCGAAGTCCATGTTGACCTGGTAATCGAGGCGCGTGTAGTCGGGCGTGCCCGAGGCGCTTTCGTCGTTGTAATACTGACCGAAGAGGCCATCGCCGGAGATGGGAGGCTCGCCGGGCACGCCCCCGCCCGTTCCACCGCCGCCGGTTGGGGTTCCACCCCCGCCGGTGCCACCGCCGCCACCACCTCCGCCGGTGACCGTGTCAGGCGTGTCGGCATCCTTGATCAGCACCGTCGCCGAGCGACGCGTGCCGACGATATATGGATTGTTGACCGGGTCTGACGTCGGATTCACATTCAACGTCGCGAACTCGGTCCCTTCGACCTCGCCATCCAGAAACGCGACGAGATTGATCGGCTTGGAAACCGCCTCGCCCACCGCGAAGGTGTACGACAATTTCGGGATCGAGTAATCGACCAGCGGCGTGGCGCTGCCGGTCATGTTGTAGGTCACCGTAAGTGGGCTCGTCGTCGGCCCGGTGCGCGTGAGCGTATAAACACCGTTGTTTCCACCTTCGACCGCATTCGGATCGGTGGCGAAGGCGTTGACGATGATCTTGCCGTTGGAACCGTTTGGGTCGTTCGGATCGAGGATCTGGAAGCCCTGGCGGATGTATTCTTCGGCCGGCTGCGCCATCAGCGCCGCGTTCCAGTTCTGCGAGTTGTTCGCGCGCGCCGCGGCGATCCAGCCTTCGAATGTCCCATCGAGGGGCGGCGTCAATGTTGCGCCGTATTCACCAACGTCGCGCCAGGGATCGAGGTAATTCAACTGGACGTTCTGCGCAGACGGCTCGACTTGGCCCTGCCACTGGCTGAAGCTCATCGAGCTGCTGACCTGATGGAACGGCGCCGCCGCGGGACTGCTGTAGATGTTATTCAAGTACGTGTACGAGCCGCTGTCGCGCTGATCGATGATGAAATGATTGGTGTCGAATTCCGTGATCTGGTTGTTGTCGATCGAGGCATTGGCGCCGCCACTCGAGACGGCGTGACGCCAGTCGAAGATAATGTTGTTGCTGACCTGGGCGCTGGAAATCCCCCACTGCATCGCGATGGCCGCGACGTTCGTGCTGAAGTTGCTCGTGTCGTGCGCGATGATGTTGTTGTCGATCAGCAGGCCCGGGAGCTTGACGCTGTTGAGGCCGATGCCCTGCGGAAGATCGGGAAGATCCGTGCCTTCCAGCACGACGTTGCCTGTCATCACGCTGTTGGTGTTCGACACGATCGCGCCGACCGCGTCGCGGATGAAAAGGTTGTCTTCGATCGTTCCGCCGCCGCGGAGCAGCACGCCGTTTTCGGACGCGCGCGAGACAATGTTCCCGCGGACCGTGATGTTCTGTGCGCCGGTCTGGATGTACATGTCGTGGTCGAACACGGTCGGCGCCGCCACGCCTTCTTTCCAGCCGTTGTGATCGAAGACGTTCTCTTCGATGAGCATGCCGTTGGTGGTCGGCGAAACGTAAATGCCTTGCGCGTGACCGTTGCCGACGGAGCCTGAGCCGTTGAACGCATCGACGACCACGCTGCGGCGCAGGGTGATGTTGCTGATGCCCGAGCCGTCGCCCTGGATGGTGATGTTGTCCTTGAACCCCTCCACCATGCAGTCTTCGATCAGGATGCCGTCGCCCTGCTTAAGCAGGCGAATGCCACAGGTTTCGAATCCGCCGTTCGTGCCGTTGTACCCGCTGGCGATGAAGTGAATGCCGACGATGGCGAAGTTGTTGACTGCTCCGCCGCTGCCGAAGGTTTGAATGCCGGTGCCCGTTCCGGTATCGATGATCGGCCGGTCACCGGTTCCGTACGCGCCAAACAGGATCGGATCGTCCGCGGTGGCGCCCGACCGCGTGAGCGTGATGTTCGCCTCATGCCAGATATCGCCGCGCTTCAGCAGCACCCAGTCGGCCGAGCCGTCGTTGAGCATTTGCTTCGCCTTACCGATCGTCGCGAGGGGCGCGCTTTGCGAACCGTTGTTGTTGTCGTTCCCGCTGCTAGACGAAACGAAAACAACGTTTTTGCCCGCGGGATTAAACTGGCTGAACCCATTGGCGTCGAGCGTGATCGCAAACAACTGTCGCGGCTCAAGCAACTCGAAAACAATGGGATGGCGGCGCGTCAATGACACAAACGGTCGGCAGGGAGGGGACATCGGATCCTCACGAAGGTGCAAATCAAGCGATGATCGAGATCAACTGATGGCAAAACTTCAGGCAGCGCGCACGCTCATGGCAGGTCAACGGACACGAGAGCCGGCGCTCATATTCGACGACTGATCCACACCTCCAGTTCGTCGAACCGCGAGTCGAATTCGCCATCGACTTCGCGTAGATGTTAAAATAGCGAGACAAATCAAAAAGTGAAATAAAAAATGGTGCGGACTGGTAATTGGTGATTGGCGCGTGATCGAGGTTACGTCTCCGCCGTAGCGAGCACCGATCCGGCATGAGTGCCGGCATCATGCATCAACGTACGTCACTCTCGTCAACCACAGGTCTCCGTCTTACAATCCGCGACCGATGACGCAGCCTACCCAAGCATGGACGGTCCGGCGGCTGCTGGAGTGGACGAGCTCGTTCTTCGCACGGAAGCAGGTCGATAGCCCGCGGCTGGCGACGGAATTACTCCTCGCGCATGTGCTGAACATTCCGCGGATTAAGCTTTACACCGATTACGAACACATGCTCGATGACGCCCCGCTCGCGAAGTTTCGCGCGCTCGTGCAGCGTGCGGCCGAGCACGAGCCGATCGCCTATCTCACCGGTCGCGCCCACTTCTTCGGGCTCGAATTCGAAGTCACCGGCGACGTGTTGATCCCAAGGCCCGACACCGAGCTCATCGTCGAAAACGTTCTGCAACTGGCCCGACATCAAGCCGGCATGGAAGCCCCGCGGATTCTCGACCTCTGCACCGGCAGCGGATGCATCGCCGCGGCGATCGCCTATCACCTGAAAACCGCGGTCGTTACCGCGATAGATATCTCCGAAAAAGCCGCGGAAGTCGCCAAGCGAAACATCGAGCGCCTGGGCTTGAGCGATCGCGTCACGGTCGAAGTGGGCGATCTCTACGAACCTCTCTCGCGAATCGTCGATGCCCGCCCTTTTGACCTCATTGTTTCCAACCCGCCCTACATCGCAACCGCCGACCTCGACCAACTCGACCGTAACGTCAAACAGTATGAACCGATCAGCGCGCTCGACGGCGGACTCGACGGCCTGACGATTACTCGGCGAATCCTCGATGGCGCAAGCGAGCGCCTCGTCCCGGGCGGACGCCTGTACACCGAGATCGCGTTCAACCAGGCCGACGCCGCAAAGGAAGCCGCGTCCCATCACGCTGAGCTCGAAAACGTGATGGTCCTCCGCGACCTTGCGGGCAGCGACCGAGTCCTCACTGCAGTCCGCAAGAAGGATTGAAGCATTCGTAGGGTGCGCTTCAGCGCACCGGTTATTGAATGCGAACGGGAATAACCGGTGCGCTGAAGCGCACCCTACGAGAGAGAACGTCACTTCATCTGCGCCGGCATTTCGGGTTCGTGATCATGGTCGATGTCGGGGTTCATTTCTCGTTCGCCCATGAAGCCGGTTTCCATGTTCGCCATCGTGCTCAGTGCCCACTTGCTGTGCTTGCAGCGATCTTCGTCCGACAGCAGCGCCGCGCAGGGCGTGCCGAAACGCGGCTTGCCGAACGGCAAGTGCGTATTTCCGCGCGCCAAGATGTTACAGTTGGTCGTGATGCCCGACTTGTCGGCCGGCGAATAGCCGTTCTTGTCGTCCGCCCCCCACTGCGTGAACGAGCGCGCGGACGAGTAGTGGCTCACAAATGACCGGCGGAATCGATCTTTCGAGAAGTTCTGCTTGCTGCGATGCAGCACGTGTCCGCCGAAGAAGACGACGTCACCGGCCTTGGCTGACACCAAAACGTTCGGATATTTCTGGGCGACCTTGTGCAGGTCGTTCTTGTCGTCGTCGACGTCGCTCACGCCGCCGACGCTCCCGATTCCCTGCAGCACGCGCTCGCCGAAGCCATAGCCTTCCTTCGGCGGATAGATCGGCTCGTTCTGCGAACCCTGCGCGAACCACATCGCGCCGTTCACTTCGTCGCAATCGTCGATCGCGATCCACGCGCCGATTAGCGTGTCGGGGAACGTCGGGATGTAAAACGAATCCTGATGCCAACCTTGCCCCGGCTTGCCCGGCGGCTTGAGGAAGAGCATCGTCTGCATCGCGCTGATGTCCGGACCGATCAGCCCTTCTAGCGCGTCGAGCACGCGCGGATGCAGGAGGTATCGCTCGTGCAATTCCATGTGGCGATGCAGCATGTGAATGCGCAGGAAGTGTTGCACCTTTTCCTCCGGCGAAAGCTCCGGCGGAATCTGCAGCGTGTGGCCGTGCGCCGTAACGAAGTTGGCCTGCTGCTCCGGCAGGCGGCCGTTCATTAGATCGTCAGTGTGCTCGCGCAGTTCCTGAATGTCCTCGGGTGGAACGAGGCTTGGGACCACGAGAAAACCGTGGTTTTTGAACTTCAGGTACTCGTCCACGGGGAGACGGTATTTCTCGTATTTCGTTTCCGATTTCGCTGTCGCAGCAACCATGATTCGCCGTCCTCAGTAGCACGGGTTTTCAATCCGCGCATTCCATCTCGACAACAGGCACGGGTTGAAAACCCGTGCTGTTTCAGATCACTCTCTCGCCGGTGCGTTCAGCACGAGCTCGCGTTCTCCAATCACCGGCGTTCCATCTTCTTCGACCCAAACGCCGCAGCGGGTCGAGTTTGGACTGTTCTCAAGCTCGACCGCCGTCCCATCCATTCGCAGAACCGGATGAAACACCTCGCCGATGCGCTCGGCGCGGCCTTCGATGTAATGACCGATCAGCGCCTGACGAAACCGGTCCGAAGTCGTAATGCCGTGTCAGACACGCGACCTCTTCGGCCCCGAAAAGCCCGCGCGCAACCGCATATCCATTTTCACGGAAATGCCTTCGGATACCGAAGTTATCGATTGTCATGCCATTGTCCGACAGTGACGGTCAAAGGTAACACGGCCTTTCAGGCCGTCTGCATCCCGTCAGTCATGAATCACTTCCATCGCCTTCGCGTCGCGCTCACTCAGAATCACTTCTCCATCGCGCTCCACCCAATCCCCGCAGCGCGTTGAACCCGCGCTCACTTCCAGCTCGGCCACCGATCCGTCCATCCGGAAGATCGGATGGTAATACCGCCCCACCTTGCGCGCATCGCCTTCGATGTAGTGACCAATTAGCGCGCGGCGAAAACGATCCTTCGAAACATTCGGCCCACTTCCATGGACGAGCTGCCCATTGAAGAACAAGACATCCCCCGCGTCCATCACGACAGGCTCTGCTTTCGCATCCGGAGGCAATGGCACCGTCACGGAAGTAAAGCTGACAGACGTGTCTGCCTGCCTGACACACAACACTGGCCAGGCGTGACTGCCACGGATGACTGACATGCACCCGTTCTCTTCATCGCAGTCGTCGAGCGCAAGCCACGCTGCGATGCAGGTCCCCGGTTGCGCGCGAAGATAGAACTGATCCTGGTGCAGCGCCTGACCGCGCGCGCCTGGCGGCTTGAAATAGATCATCGTCTGGACGGCGAGCGGCGCCTTGCCGAGCAATGCTGTCAGACATGAACCGACACGCGGATCGAGCATCCAGTCCTTGCTGATCGGATCCCGCAGATGCATCTGCAGCATTCGCGGATAACGCTTCAGTGGATCGGAACTGTTCGGATCGACTTTGCCAAAGTCTTCTGACGTGCCGACGCTTTCCCGCATCGTCATGTAGTGCTCAATCAACGTCTGACACTCGTCTGACGAGAAAAGTCCGCGCGCAACAGCGTAGCCGTTGTCTTGATAGAATTTGATCTGCTCAGATTCGAGCGAAGATCGCATATCGCGATCATATCGAGGTTCCGAGGCATCAGACAATGGCTCGTCTTAGCGAAGACATGTCTGAAATTGATATCGAAACGTCATACCCGCTTGCGGTTTCGCAGATGGACACGCTCCGATCTGCGAAACCGCAAGCGGGTATGATGCGTTTCAGACATCCGCGCGCCAGAACTTCAGCAACCGAGGCGTGGGTGGCGCGCCCCCTTCCCGCACCGATTGCCTCAGCGCTCGAGGCGATTGACCGAACGCCTCCTTGAAGCGCCTTGAGAAATGAAACGGACTTGAGAACCCGCACATTGTCGCGATCTCGTTCACTGAAAAGTTACTGCGTGCTAACAGAAGTGCCGCACGGTCAAGTCGCGCGAGACGCACTGTCTCCGCCGGCGACTTTCCCGTCGAGGCGCTGAACAACCGGCAGAGATGTTCCGGCGTGACTCGGGCGAAGGTCGCCAGGTCTTCAAGAGTGATTGGCGCAGATGGATCGGCGGCGAACTCCTTCTCAACGTACGCAAGCGCCCGTTCAACCGCATTCGGTAACGCTGCGCGCGGCAGCTCGCGCGTCTCGATCTGCCCGAGCACGAAGGCGGTCAACATGTGCTTCATCGTCAGTTGGCAAAGCGCCGGATCCCCGGTGGCAGACCAGGTCAGCAAGTGCCGGAACATTGGCCGCAGGATGTCACCCTCCGGTGTCAGACGCACGAGCGGCCAATTGTCCGACGTCGGCCAGCTGTCAGGCACCCGTCGGACGTCGAAATGGTAAAATCCATGGCGAGTGGATCGCTCAGGATCCCATCGAAAGAAATCCGTTTCCCCAGGGCGGCACAGAATGATCGACCCGGCCGGGGCCTCAACTGTTTGCTCCCCGCGCTGATAGCGGGCATCCCCTTCCATCATCCAGACGAACTCGTAATCCCGCATCACGCGAGGGCCATATGTCGCCCCCGGCGGATAGCTTGCGACCCCTGTCGCGGTTGGCGGGGTTAGAATGAGTTCGTCAGACACCGCTCGCCATGATACGTCCCCGCCATCCGAGGCCCAAATTTCGCGTTTTGAATGTTTTGGTTTGTATTTCCTTTCCGGGCAGATTAGGTTTTCCGCGCATGTTCCACGTGGAACATTCGAAATCTGCCTTGGTGAAAGGGTAAGGAAGCCCATGTCGAAGATCCAACCGCGACGCCTCGGGCGGGGCTTGAGCAGCCTTATGTCCGTCTCCGATCTGCCTGTCGAAGCGGAAATTCCTCCCGCAGCCGCGGAGATACCGCAGGCGGCGCCCCAATCTGTCCCGCCACAACGCGCTGCGCACACGAACCCGACCGAAATCCCGGTGGACCTGATCAGCCCTAATCCCCACCAGCCGCGACGGGAGATGCGGGATACATCGATCACAGAACTGGCGGCCAGCCTCAAGTCCACTGGTCTTATCCAGCCGATCGTCGTCCGAAAGGTGCCGGAAGGTTATCAACTCATCGCCGGCGAGCGTCGTCTGCGCGCCGCGAAGCAGGCGGGATTCACCACCATCCCCGCGGTCGTGCGCGACGTGGACAGCTTCACGCAGGCCCAGATGGCTCTCGTCGAGAACATTCAGCGGGAGGATTTGAACCCGATCGACCGGGCGATGAGCTATCGCATCCTGATGAATCAACTGGGCCTGACCCAGGCCGAACTCGCTAGTCGCCTCGGCGAGGATCGAAGCGCCATCGCCAACTTCCTCCGCATCCTGGAGCTGTCTGCTAAGACGCAGATGAAGCTCCGAGACGGACAGCTATCTGTCGGTCACGCCAAAGTTTTGGCGGGCGTGGCGGACATGTGCGAGCAGGATCGCCTAGCGGAGCTGGCGGTGTCACAGGAGTTGTCTGTCAGGAACCTCGAACGGCTCGTCCAGAACGCCCCGCCGGAGCCTGTCGCACCGAAGCCAGCCGTCCAACCGTCCGCGCATCTCAAAGATTTGGAGACGAACATCAGCCGTCAGCTCGGTATGCGCGTACAGATCAAAGCCGGCGCGAAGAAGTCGAAGGGAAAGCTCATTCTGCACTACTCGAACTTGGACCAGTTCGACGATCTTCTCCAGCGCCTAGGCATCCAAACGCCCCAAGAGTAGCGACTCCGAAGTTTAACGATCATTAAACCCCGGGCTTGTCTGACAAGCGTCGGACGCGTAAATTGCAGGAAATCGGCATCGGACGCCGATCAAACCCAATAGAACCGCCACGAAAGCATGGAGGCTGACATGGCAACCGCTTGGCAGACAGTCGAAGAAGCCGCGCTCACGCTCGGCATTTCCTCTCGCACCCTTCACCGCCGCATCGCACGAAACGAGCTCGAAACGCGCCTGGAGAACGGTCGTCGCGAAGTCCTCGTAACTTTGCCGGACGCCCCGCCCTCAACAGCGTCTGCCGCGGCAGACGCGCCGTCATTCGAGATCTCTCAATCGGCCAGCGCGAACAGCCCCACGACCGACATGTCTGAAGCTGTCAGCCAAACCATGCTCGCGCTGCACGAAGATCGCATTCGCCGGACGGATCTGGCGATCATGGCGTATCAGCAGTCGATCACCCAAGCCGCGCGCGAAGTCCGCCGAACGCGCGCCGGTTCACGCTGGGCTTGGGCGACCGCCAGCGCCGCCATCATCGCGCTGTGCCTCGGCGCGACCTGGGCCACTCATCGTCTTAGTCGATCGCAAGCGCAGGTTGATATGCTCAACTACAGCCTTCAGCAACTCTCGACGGAAGCAAATGTGAAGTCGATGGAAGCCGACAAGCTCAAAGGCGAGACTGAGAAACTTCGAACCGATGTCGAGAACGCGCGCGTCAGCACAGCCAAGGTCGAAGGCCAACTGAGCGCCACCCAGTCACAACTCAATACGGTCAAGAGCAGCTCCCAGGAACCGGCCCCGATGATCAAGCTTATCGACCCCCGAAAATTCGTGTCTGACAAGTGACGGACACGTGTCTGACAGCCGTAAGTTCTTAGTTGATCATTGTTAGCGATCGGCCGTAGACTCGGGCCTGTGGCGAACAACAATGACAATTCCGTTGTCGATCTCGCGATAATCGGTGGGGGACCCGTCGGACTTTTCGCGGCGTTCTACGCGGGCATGCGCAGCATGTCGGTGAACATCATCGACTCGCTCAAAGTGCTCGGCGGACAATTGATCACGCTCTATCCCGAAAAGTACATCTACGATGTCGCCGGCTTCCCGAAGGTCCTGGCGAAAGATCTCGCCGCGAACCTGATCGAGCAGGGTCTGCAATACGGCGCCCGCACTTCGCTCGGCGAGCAGATCACCGAACTGAGCTTTGATCCGCAAAGCGCTCTGTACACGCTGCACGGCCTGACCGATCACGTCGCCAAAACGGTGCTTATTTGCGCGGGAATCGGCTCCTTTCAGCCGAAAACCTTGCCGCTGCCGAATGCCGAGTCATTCCACGAACGCGGGCTGTACTACGCGATCTCGCATCTCGACGAATTCAAAGACAAACGTGTGCTGATCGTCGGCGGGGGAGATAGCGCGGTCGATTGGGCGAATGCGATCTCGCCCATCGCGCGCGAGACGACGCTCATTCACCGTCGCGACGGATTTCGAGCGCACGAAGACAGCGTTGCGAAGATGCGCGCGGGGCGGACGAACCTCAAAGTTTTCTACGAACTCAAATCGATCATTGGCGATAAGCGGATCGAGCACGCGACCATCTACGACAATCGTACAAAACGCGAGGAAACGCTCGATGTCGATGCGGTGCTGGTCAACATCGGGTTCAGCAGCTCGCTCGGCCCTATCATGCACTGGGGGCTTGAGATCGATCATGGGCAGATCGTGGTGAACCAGCAGATGGCGACGAACCGCGCCGGCATCTTCGCGGCGGGCGACGTCGCACAACATCCGGGAAAGTTGAAGCTGATCGCGACCGGCTTCGCCGAAGCCTGCATCGCGGTGAATTACGCGAAGCATTACATCGACCCTGGAGCGCGCGTATTTCCCGGGCACAGCAGCGAGATGCGATGATTGCACAAGTCTTATTTAGCCGCGGGGCTCGCCCCGCGCGGACGCCGCGGGAGCGGATTACGCCTCGCGGGGCAAGCCCACGGGGCTAAATGACTCGCATCTTTTCGACTGGCAAAGGGCTTTATTTCGCAAAGTGGCGGTTGCAGACGGGAGGCGCAACTCGTTATAAAAGCTGCAGCTATGGCGATCAGTCCGCGGAAACGCGTGTTTCTCGGAAGAAATCACCCTCCAACTGGAACAGTGGAGGTAGAAACGCCAGGTTCGAACTAGTCGGAGACCGCCATTTCGCCGCCGACCGACTTTGATCTGGTGCGAAAGGTCTCGAAGGGCGACGGCGACGCCTTTCACGAGCTGGTGAACCGGCATTCCCGCGCATTGTTCTCCGCAGCGCAGGCGCTGCTCAGCAATGCGGCCGATGCGGAAGACGTCGTTCAAGAAACGTTCGCGGGCGCCTATCGCGCGGCGGCGAATTTCGAGAGACGCAGTTCGGTGAAGACCTGGCTTCGGCGAATTTTGCTGCGGCAGGTCGCACGACACTACCGCGATCGGCCGATGAAAATGCAGGGGCTTGATACGCCTGAAGCGCTCGATGCCCCGATGTCGCCGCATAAGCCGAGCGCGCAAAGCGGCATCGACGCGCGCCTCGATGTGATGTCGATGCTGCAAGAGCTGTCGCCCGAGCATCGTGAGATCATCGTGCTCCGCGAGATCGAGCAGATGAGTTACGAAGAAATGGCCGAAGCGCTCGGCGTTCCGCGAGGGACCGTAGAATCAAGATTGCACCGAGCACGCGCGGAGTTGAAAGAGCGACTCGGAAAGTACATGGAGCGGTAGAATAAACGTGGCAGGGGGTCTGCTATGAGCGAATGTTCGAATCAATCTCGAATCGAAGCGTATCACGACGGTGAACTGCCGCCGGAGATCGCGCGCGAAGTGCAACTGCACTTGATCGACTGCGCGCCGTGCCGTGACGAATTGCGGGCGCTTCAGTCGATGTCGCAGTTCGTGCGCAGCTTTTCGCCGGCGGAGATGAGCAGCGTCGCCATCGATCGCCTGCACCAGCAGGTCGACTCGCTGACTGCCGTCGATACGCTGCGTTTCGCCAAGCGTCTTTCGAGCCTCGCCGCGTGTTTGCTGGTCGCGGCGGGGGTGTGGTTCGCCAGTACGGGACAGAAATCCGAAGCGTCGCCGGCGCCGTGGGAGCGCGCGGCCGTCACGCTTCAGCTCGATAGCGCGACCGCGTCGGCGCAAACAGGCGATGCGGATACCGGACAGTGGATGCTCGCGTCGCTGAACGGCTCGCGTGAAAGTAACCAAGGCGATTAGGGTACAGGGTGTTCTCATTTAGCCGCGGCCCTCGGGCCGCGCGAAACGCACGATCGCAGTAACCGTCCATGACCAGAGTCAAGCTCATCATGCTTCTCGCGTTGGTGATCGCGCTCGGCGCGGGCGCCGTCGCCGGCTACGTCGGCGCGACGCGCCTTCCGGCGCACAAGGGTGAGCAAGCCAGCAACGCGGGCAATCACGATCGCGAAACCGATCTCGCCCGCGAACTCAATCTCACCGACGCCCAACGCGAGCAGATGCGAAAGATCTGGTCGGACGCCATGCAAGGCGCCGGCCGGGATCGCCAGGAGCGCATGCGATCGCTTCAGCGTGAGCGCGATGACGCAATCGTCGCACTGCTCACGCCCGAGCAGAAGCAGGCGTACGACAAGATTCAGGCCGACTATAAGGACAAGCAGGACGCGATGGCCCACGAGCGCGAGAAAGCGTTCGCCAAGGCCGTCGAAGATACGAATCAGATTCTCGATCCGCAGCAGCAGCAGAAGTACGCCGAAATCCGCAAACGCCGGCAAACCGAGCGCGGCGACTGGCGCGGAAGACGCGGCGCTTCGACCACGCAATCCACCACACGCCCGTCCTTGTAATGAATCCATTATTTAGCCGTG